>JAJAZC010000227.1 GCA_026785885.1 Rubrivivax sp. | reverse complement strand
GAATCAGCGCGGCTTCGAATTGGCGCGACAGGCCCTCCCAGACCTCGGCTTCGTTGCTGTCCAGGCGGCGCCGCGCGTCGCGTTTGAAATCGGCCAGCCAGCCGGGTAGCGGCGCAGGCGTCGGCACCTGCGTAGTGGCGTGGAGCGGCTGATCGTGGCCGCTGCTACGCGGCTCGCCTGCGGGCGGGACGCCGTGGCCCAAACCGGCGCCGGGTGCCGGTTGCGGCGCTGACGCCGGCGCTGCGAGGTCCAGCAACTCGGGCGGCAGGTCTTTGGCCTCCACCACCTGCGCCGGAGCCATTACGGTCAGCCAGTGGCACAGGTTTTCGAGCTGGCGCACGTTGCCCGGGAAGTCGAAGCCAGCCAGCCGCGCCAGCGCTTCTTCGGTGATGCGTTTGGGGTCCACACCCAGCTCGCGCGCGCTCTTGCCCAGAAACAGACGCGTCAGCATCGGGATGTCTTCACGCCGCTCGCGCAGCGGCGGCAGGCGCAGCCGGATGACGTTGAGCCGGTGGTACAGGTCTTCGCGAAAGACGCCCTGGCGCACACGTTCTTCGAGGTTCTGGTGCGTGGCGGCAATCACGCGCACATTGGCCTTCAGCGGCTGGTGGCCACCGACCCGGTAGAACTGCCCGTCGCTCAAAACGCGCAGCAAACGGGTCTGCAAATCGAACGGCATGTCGCCGATTTCGTCCAGAAACAGCGTGCCGCCATCGGCTTGCTCGAAGCGGCCGCGGCGCGTGGTCTGCGCACCGGTGAAGGCACCGCGCTCGTGGCCGAAGAGCTCGCTTTCCAGCAGGTCCTTCGGAATCGCGGCGGTGTTGATGGCAACGAACGGGCCCTTGTTGCCGAGCTCACCGCGCGGGCTGTGTTTGTGCAGCGCGTGCGCCACCAGTTCTTTTCCGGTGCCGGACTCGCCGGTGATCATCACCGTGACGTTGCTCTGGCTGAGGCGGCCGATGGCGCGAAAGACATCCTGCATCGCGCTGGCCTGGCCCAGCATCTCCGGCGCTTGCGCCGGGGTGGCATCGGCGACTTCCTCGCGCAGGCTTTCCTGCACCGCACGGCGGATCAATTCCACCGCCGCGTTGACGTCGAAGGGCTTGGGCAGGTACTCGAATGCGCCGCCCTGAAAGGCGCTCACAGCGCTGTCCAGATCGCTGTAGGCCGTCATGATGATCACCGGCAGACCCGGGTGGCGCTGTTTGACCTGCGCCAGCAACTCGATGCCGCTGCCGCCGGGCATGCGGATGTCGCTGACCAGTACCTGCGGCGCGTCGTCGTCCAGCGCTTTCATCACATCGCGCGGGCTGGAAAACGAGCGCACGCTGAATTGCTCGCGCGCGAGCGCTTTTTCGAGCACGAAGCGAATGGATTGATCGTCGTCGACGACCCAGATGGGTTTCATGCTCGGGGCCAGCGCCGGGCGAGGGCGCCATCAAGGCAGGGGAATCAGGATCTTGAACAGCGTCCGCCCCGGGATGCTGTCGCATTCGATCGTGCCGTGGTGCTGTTGCACGAAGGTCTGCGCCAGCGTCAGGCCGAGCCCGGAGCCACCCTCGCGACCACTCACCAGAGGCTGGAAGATGCGGTCCTTGATGTCTTCGGGCACGCCGGGGCCGTTGTCCTCAATATGCAATTCCAGTGCCAGACGGAAGCGCTGGCGGCCGAAGGTGATCTGGCGCGCGACGCGGGTGCGCAGGCTCAGCTGGGCGTCGCCCTGCGCCACGCGGCCATTGCCGGCCAGCGCCTGCGTCGCGTTGTGCGCGATGTTCAGCACGGCCTGGATCAGCTGCTCGCGGTCACCGCGGAATTCGGGGATGCTGGTGTCGTAGTCGCGCGCCACCGTGATGCCGCGCGGGTACTCGGCCAGGATCAACGAGCGCACGCGCTCACAGACCTCGTGGATGTTGACGTCGGCCACCACCTGCTGGCGGCGGTGCGGTGCCAAGAGGCGGTCGACCAGCGCCTGCAGGCGATCGGCCTCCTGGATGATCACGCGGGTGTACTCCGTCAGCTCCCGGCTCGTCAGCTCCATCGCCAACAACTGCGCCGCACCGCGTATGCCGCCCAGCGGGTTCTTGATCTCGTGCGCGAGGTTGCGCACCAGGTCCTTGTTGCTCTGCGCCAGCGAGTGTGCGCGCTCTTCGCGGTCCAGCCGGGTCTGCTGCTCGATCTCGATGATCTCGATCAGCACGCGCTCGGGCCACTCGGTCTGGGTGACGATCACGTGCACCGGCAACTCACCGCCGGTGGCGCGCTTCAGGTGGGCGTCGAAGCGGCTGGTGGCGACCTGGTTGCTGGCCACGCGGTGCAGCGTTTCGTGCAGCGGCGCAGCGTCGACCAACCAGTCGAAGGCCAGGCCGCGTTGCAGTGCGCGGCGCGACGTCCCGATGGTGTTTTCCAGCGCCGAGTTGGCCTGCAGGCAGTGCCCGCCTGGCTCGATCAGCGCGACCATCGTGGCCAGTTGGTCGAAGGCTTCGAAGTTGTCTAAGCCCGGGCCCGCAGGCGGGCCGTCAGATTTCATTGCGGCAGTTTGGCGATCTCGCGCCTTAGCGCGGCAATGTCGCCTTCTTTGCGCTGGACGGCGGCCTTCATCTCGGCCACACGCTCCTGGTACTTGGCGAAGTTGCGCTCATCACCGCGGCGTTCAGGCTCGCCGTTGTTGAACTCGGTCTGCATGGCGGTCAGGCGCTCTTCTTAGCGCCTGAGCTCGTCAGCCAGGATGCGACGGGAGTCGGTGTCGCGAGCGCGTTGTGCAGCCGGGTCAACGCGCGAATCACCCGGGCGGCTGGCAACGCCGTTGGCGCCAGCCGGGGCTGCGGCCAGGCGGCCGCGCGGCGGTGATTGGACGATCGTGATCGGCGCGCCTTCGATCGAGCGGCAGCCCCTGTCGCGCGCCTCTTGTGCTGTCAGCGTATCGGTGTAGAGCACCGGCGGCCCGGGGCAGCGGTAAACCAGCCTGTCGGGCGATGCAGCCTGCGCTTGCACCGGCTGCAGCGCCGGCACAGCAAAAAGCAGGGCCAGCCAGGCGGTGCACAGGCGAAACGGGGCTTTGTTCATCAGCAGATTGTGGCCCACGCTCCCAGCGCCGAAGCCGTGAAAAAGGCAGCCCTTGTGGGGCTGCCCTGCTGCTTGCGGCGCGTCGGCGCGTGCCGACGCGGACTGCGATGGCAAAGAATTACAGCGAGTAGTACATCTCGAATTCGAGCGGGTGCGTGGTCATGCGGAAGCGGGTCACCTCCTGCATTTTCAACTCGATGTAGGCGTCGATGTAGCCGTCGGTAAAGACGCCGCCCTTGGTCAGAAAGGCGCGGTCCTTGTCCAGGTACTCCAGCGCCTGATCCAGGCTGTGGCAGACGGTGGGGATCTTTGCGTCTTCCTCAGGCGGCAGGTGGTACAGGTCCTTGGTGGCTGCCTCACCGGGGTGGATCTTGTTTTCGACACCGTCTAGCCCGGCCATCAACAGCGCGCTGAAGCCCAGGTACGGGTTGCACAGCGGATCGGGAAAACGCGCTTCAATGCGGCGGCCCTTGGGGCTGGCGACATACGGAATGCGGATTGAGGCCGAGCGATTGCGTGAGCTGTAAGCCAGCTTGACCGGCGCTTCGAAGCCGGGCACCAGCCGCTTGTAGCTGTTGGTGCCAGGGTTGGTAATGGCGTTGAGCGCGCGCGCGTGTTTGATGATGCCGCCGATGTAGAACAGCGCGAACTCGCTCAAGCCCGCGTAGCCGTCGCCGGCAAACAGGTTCTTGCCGTCCTTCCAGACCGACTGGTGCACGTGCATGCCGCTGCCGTTGTCGCCGACCACCGGCTTGGGCATGAAGGTCGCTGTCTTGCCGTAGGCATGCGCAACGTTGTGGATCACGTACTTCTGCAACTGCAGCCAATCGGCGCGCTGCACCAGCGTGCTGAAGCGGGTGCCGATCTCGTTTTGGCCCTCACCCGCGACTTCGTGGTGGTGCACTTCAACCGGAATGCCCAGGCTTTCGAGGATCAGGCACATCTCGCTGCGCATGTCCTGAAACGGGTCCACCGGCGGCACCGGGAAGTAGCCGCCCTTGACGCCGGGCCGGTGGCCCATGTTGCCGCCCTCTTGCTTGGCGCTGCTGCTCCAGGGTGCTTCGTCGGAGCCGATCTTGACGAACGAGCCCTGCATGTCGATGTTCCAGCGCACCTCGTCGAAGATGAAGAACTCGGGCTCGGGGCCGAAGTACGCGGCGTCGCCGATGCCGCTGCTCTTGAGGTAGGCCTCGGCGCGCTTGGCCAGGCTGCGCGGGTCACGCTCATAGGGCTTGCCGTCGCCTGGCTCGACTACGTCGCAGCTGATCAGCAGCGTCGGCTCCTCGAAGAACGGGTCGATGTTGGCGGTATTGGGGTCCGGCATCAGCAGCATGTCGGAAGCTTCGATGCCCTTCCAGCCGGCGATGGAAGAGCCGTCGAAAGCATGGCCCGCGGTGAACTTGTCTTCGTCGAAATGGGACACAGGCACGCTGACGTGCTGCTCCTTGCCGCGGGTGTCGGTGAAGCGGAAGTCGACGAATTTGATTTCGTTTTCTTTCACCATCTTCATCACGTCGGCAACGGTTTTTGCCATGCAGATCTCTCCTAGCGGGCTCAGGGGGGTTGGTTTTTGGGTCAAGCGCGGCCCAGGGCAACGGCCCCCGGGCGCAAATCAATTTAGCAGAATCCATGCCGGCAACTGGGGTTGCGCGGGGTCCCGTCTGCCTAGGCCGCGGGTCATACAGCGCAGCATTGGTGCGCTGAGCCGCACCAAGCCAGGGCGCCCTGCCACGCCTTATCGCACCAACTCAGGACCGAGCTTCGCACCAAGCTGCTGCAGGCCTGCACGCAGAGCAGCGTAAGCCTCTTCGACTTCGCCGCCGCCTTTGACGCCCAGCTCGATGTGCCGGCCCCACTGCGGGTGATCGACGCTGGGGAGGCTGAAAACCCTGACGCCGGCAAAGCGCCGTTCGATGTCTTCCATCAGCGGCGTCAGGCTCGCTTCCATGGCGCCGAAGACGATGACGGAGCGTTCGGGCATGCGCGTGCTGCGGTGCAGACGTGCGTAATGCGTATCGAGCACCCATTCGATCATCGGCCAGGCCATCACCGGAAAACCGGGCACGAAGTGAACGTCAGCAACGGAAAAGCCGGCGATCTTGTTGAACGGATTCGGGATGATCTGCGCGCCCACCGGGAACAGGCCCATGTTCAAACGGTGCACGTTGTCCGGCCGGTCTGGATCGAACGTCTGGCCCTGCTCGGCCGCGACATCGCGCATGCGTTCCAGGATCAGATCACGGGCCTGCGGGTGCAGCGCCAACTCGACCTTCAGCGCGGCCGCCGCGCATTGGCGGGTGTGGTCGTCGGGCGTGGCGCCGATGCCGCCGCAGCTGAAGACCAGGTCGCCGCAGCCAAAGGCGTGCCGCAGGTCGGCGGTGATGCGCGGCCGGTCGTCGCCGACATAACGCGCCCAGCACAGTGACAGACCGCGTGCGGCCAGCAGCTCGATGACCTTGGGCAGGTGTTTGTCCTGGCGTTTGCCGGACAGGATTTCGTCGCCGACGATGATGAGGCCGATGTTCATGGGTCAGCGGTTCACGGGTTCATGGGTTCATGGGTTCATGGGTTCAAGCGTTCGGAATTGGCTCGATGGGTCGGCTCTGCCGCAGCCACTGCAGTTCACCAAGGCAGACATGTGCAAACCAGCAGGCAGCGAACATGAAGATGGCGGTCGAGAGCGCGACAGCGACGATGGCCAACAGCGGCGCCAGCATCAGCGCCGCGCTGCCGGCCGCGAAGATCAGCGCTGGTAACGCTGCCAGATAGCCGCAGGTGACGCCCATGGCCAGCAGCGTCCAGCGGCGCTGCCGCATCACCGCCCGGCGCTCCGCGGCACTGGCATGGCGGGCCAGCACGTTGAAGGCCAACACGCGGCTGGCCAGCCAACCGCAGATCAGCGGTGGCAGCACCAGCACCAGCGGCGGCAGAAGCCACAGCGGCATGCTCAGCAGCAGCAGCAACAACGTGGCAGCGGTGCAGGCCAGGGCCCAGGCCAGCATCGGCCAGCGACCCGCGCCAAACCGTGCCTCCAACGCCGGTTGATGCCGCGCCGCAACCTGCCGTGCGACGGCCGGCGCCAGTGCGCTGGCCAGCAGCAACACCAGCATCAGCAGCAGCGGCACCCCAAGTGCTACGACCACCATCGGCGCGATCATCGAGCGCAGGTGCGGCGCGCCGACGCTGTGCAGCCACTGCAGCACGTTGCCGCCGAGTGCCCAGGCCGACAGCGTGTCGCGCACTGCGTCCAGCGCCGGCTCCCACCCGACCCAGCCCAGCACTCCGACCGCCAGCGCGGCCAGCAGCATCGCCAGCAGCGACTGCAGCAGCACCTGCGGTTGCCAGCAGGTGGCGGCGGCGCGCCAGAAGCTTTGCCAGGCTGACGCTGATGCCGATGCTGGCGACGACGTTGACGTTGACACCGGCGCCGACGGCACCCCCGCGGCCGCGATCACACGGCCAGGCGCGGCGCCCGGCGGCTCGGGCCATGGCGGAATCACCGCGCTCAAGCGCGGCCCGCCAGGCGCTTGAGCCCCAGCCACTGCTGGCGCCAAAAGCCGCTGCCGTAGTCGCGGCCGTCCAACTGATCGCGTATGCCGGTGGCCGGGTAGCCGCCATCCAGCCGCGCAGTGCGCAGCAGCACATCCCACACCGGGAACAGCACCGCGAAGTTGTGGCCGCCCAAGCTGCCCGGCCCGCGCGATTCGGGCCCCGCGCCGATGGCGTGGTGCGAGCGGTGGAACTGCGGGCTCACGAGCAAGCGCCCAAGCACCGGGCCGAATGACAAGCGCACGTTCGCGTGCGACAGGCTTTCCAGCAGCTGGGTGGCCGCCACCACGGCAAGAAATTGCGCCGGCGCGATGCCCACCAGCAGCGCCACCATCACAAAGACGCTGTCGCGCAGCAGGTCGTCCAGCAGGTGGTTGCGGTTGTCGCTCCACATCGTCATCTGGCGCTGGCTGTGGTGCAGCGCGTGCAGCTGCCACCACCAGCCGAAGCTGTGCTGCGCCCGGTGCAGCGCGTAATCCACCGCGTCGAAGAGAAGCAAATAAATCAGGAAGCTGATCCAGCCGATGTCGGTCAAGCCCGGCCACAGCGCATCGAGCGACCAGCCGGCATAACCGCCCAGCCGCAGTGATGACGCCAGTTCGTTCCACAGCGGATCGAGCGCAAAAAACATCGCCACGCGCACAAGGCCCAGGCGGTGGATCAGCGTGTAGGCGATGTCGGTGCGCACGGCAGCGCGGTCGGTCACCGGCTCCACGGGCCGCCAGCGCTGCAGCGCGCCGAAAACGACGACCATTACCGCGATCTGCAGCAGGCCGATGAGCAGCCAGCCGGTGGCACGGTAGCCGTCTTCCAGCAGGTTGCCCAAGCCGGCGGCAAACATCAACGGCTGCACGGCGGCCTCGAAAAAAGCCTGCTGCGCGCCGTCCAACCATGCCAGCGGGTTCATCGCGGCGCCCTCTGTGTCTTGGCCGCAGCGCCGTATTGCGGATGGTCTTTCAGCGTCGCGAAGCACAGGCCACGCGCTTTCAGGCCCGTGATCAGCGGCTCCAGCGCGGCCGGCGCCCAGGCGTCTTTGCGCGCCCAGATGCCCAGGTGCGCCACCAGCACATCACCGGCGCGGATATCGCGCAACGCGCGCTGCAGGAGCGCGGCGTTGCTGACCTTGTCGCTGGGCAGCTCATCACCCAGAAAACCCGCCGGCGCCCAGCCGACATGCGTCCAGCCGCACTGCGCGGCCACTTTCAGCAGCGCCGGTGATGTCTTGCCACCCGGCGCGCGGAAGATCGAGCCCATGCGCTGGCCGGTCATCGCGGTCCAGCGCGCCGCGGGCCGTTGCAGCTCAGCGCAATAGGCCGCGGCATCCAGCACACGCACCTTCCCGGCACTGCTTCCTTGTGACGGCTTGACGCGCAGGCCGGCTGCGGTGTCGGCCTGCCAGCTGTCGTGATCCCAGGTGTGCGAGCCAAAGGCGTGGCCCTCGGCCGCGCGCTCGCGCCACCAGGGCGCCCATTGATCGTCCAGGCTGCTGCCGCCGGTCAGCGTGCGCTCGTTGGCGAGGAAGAACGTCGCCTTGACGTCGTGGCGGCGCAGCACTTCGGCCACCAGCGGCGCCACACCCATGTGGCCGGTGTCGAAGCTAAGGTAGACGGGCTTGTCGCAGGTGCCTGGTGCAGCAGCTTGCGCAGCGCCGTGCACCGCGCCAAACGAAGCGCCAAACGAAGCGCCAAACAACAGCGCCAGGCCGACCAGCCGGCTACAGGCGCGGCGCATGGTCCAGCGTCCACACGCCGTGCGGCGAGCGGCCGACGTCGACCTGCCGCGCCACGGTCTTGCTCGGCAGATCGATGAAGGTCAGCTTCTTGGCCCAGCGCGACGTCACCAGCAGCGTGCGCCCGTCGGCCAGCATCTCCATGCAGTCAGGCCCACCGGGTGCCGGGTAATGCTCCAAAACCGACAACGTGTTGGTATCGACCAGGCTGATGGTGTTGGCCACGCGGTTGCTGACGAAGACATGCCGCTTGTCGCCCCGCGCTCTGAAGGCGTGCGCGCCGCGGCCGGTGTCGATGCGCTTGATGAGCTTGGGCACAGCGCCGCTGACGTCGTAGGCTTCCACGACGCGGTCGCCGGTCATGCCGACCAGCAAAGTGCGGTCGTCGGCGGTCAGGTACAAATCGGCCGGCATGCGGCCGACGGCGATCTTCCAGCGCGGCTTGTGTGTTGCCAGGTCGATGGCCATCAACTCGTCGCTGTCCTGCAGCGAGGCATAGGCGACGCTGCTCTTGCTGTCGATGCTCAAGTGGCTCGGCGTCTTCGGTGCATCGATGCGCGTGATGAGCTTGAAAGGCTCGGCCGCATCGGCGCCCTGCCAGCGGTACAGATCGACATGGTTGAGGCGGTTGGCCGCAGTCACAAACCACTGCATGTCGGGCGAGAAGCGCAGGTGGTAAGGATCGAGGATGTCGGGCACCGTGCGGCGCAGCGTCGCCGTCACCGGGTCGATGAAGCTCAGCGAATTGCTGGTGGCGTTGGCGACGATCAGCGTCTTCTCGTCCGGTGCCAGGTACAGGTGGTGCGGCTCCTTGCCGGTGGGCAGGCGGCGCGTCTGCTTGAAGCTGACGGGATCGATGACGCTGACATCGGCGTCCTGCGAATTCAGCACGAAGATCGGGCGCAGGTTTTGGGGCTGACTTGGGGGCTGACTTTGCGCTTGACCCTGCGAGTAAGCCGGCAGCGTGCCCACCGCTGCAGCGGCTGCTGCAGCGCCACCCAGCACCACACCACGACGCAGCATCACTTCCGGTCCCCACCCAGGATGCCGCCGAGCAAACCGCCGCCGACGACCAGGCCACCGAGCGCACTTTCCTCGCGCCGGCCGCCGGCCTGCGGCGCGGCAGCGAACACACGCGAAGCCAGGCGGCTGAACGGCAGGCTTTGTAGCCAGATCGTCCCCGGACCGGTCAGCTTGGCGAAGAACAGGCCTTCGCCGCCGAACAGCGCCGTCTTGATCTTGCCGACGTACTGAATCTCGAAGTTGACGCTGCCGGTGTGGGCCACCACGCAGCCGGTGTCGACCAGCAGCGTCTGCCCTGCAGCCAGCTCACGCTTGAGCACGGTGCCGCCGGCATGCACGAAGGCCAGGCCATCGCCTTCGAGCTTTTGCATGATGAAACCCTCACCGCCGAAGAAGCCGGTGGACAGCTTGCGCTGCAGCGCAATGCCTAACGAAACACCGCGTGCTGCGCACAGAAATGCGTCGCGCTGGCATATCAGCAGGCCGCCCAGCTGACGCAAATCCATCGCCAGGATCTTGCCCGGGTAAGGCGCGGCGAAGGCCACGCGCTGTTTACTGCCGGTGTTGTTGCTGTAGACGGTAGTAAACAGCGATTCGCCGGTGACCAGCCGCTTGCCCGCGCCCAGCAACTTGCCGAAGATGCCGCCGGTCTGCGCGCTGCCGTCGCCGAACACGGTGTCCATGCCGATGCCCGGGTCCATGAAGAACATGCTGCCGGCTTCACCGACGGCGGCCTCACCGGGGTCGAGCTCGACCTCGACGAACTGCATCTCCGCACCCTTGATCTCGTAGTCCACCACATCCATCGCCATTGCCGGCACCCCACCGCTGTTGCACTACAGCTGATGGTACCGAAGGCACCGTAGCAAAGCGTTGCAACGCACCCCCTTGCGCGGGTGCGGCCGAGCATGAAGGAGCCAACACAATGGCGCTATGTCTGGCAGCCAAACCACCCTGCACCTGGCCGCGGCGCTGATGCTCGTCAGCGCCGCGTCGTTGAGCGCTTTCGGCCAGCGCCGCCAGCGCTATGACGGCTGGGACTGGTGGGTGGGCGCTGCCTGGCTGGTGGCTGGGGCGGCTTTGCTCGGCGCCCTGGCAGCCGCCGGCATCTTCGGGGCTGCAGGCGTGCTGGCCGGCGCGCTGGCCAGCCTGTTGCTGCTGCCGTGGCCGACGCTGATGTTGCGCGGCCTGCGCTTGTTCCATCCGCGCCAGACGCTGCCGGGCAGCCCCCGGCTCGATGCCGGGGTGCTGGCCTGCGGCCTGCTGTTGGCCGCTGCCGGCGTGATGTCCGGCATGCCCGATGTGTCCGGCGTGTCCGGCGTGTCCGGTGTGTCCGGTGTGTCCGGCTTAACCGGCTCATCCGGCTCATCTGGCGTATACGGCGTCGTCAGCCTGATCCGCCTGCCCGGCGCGCTGGCCACCACGCTGCTGCTTGCGGGCAGTGCACTCGTGCCGCTGTACGTGGCGGCGGTGATCCTGCTGGGGCCGGCCGGCCGCGACTTCACACCCCTGCGCGGCCAGGCGCTGGTGTTGTTGGCCGTGGCGCTGCTGCCGCTGTTGGCGGCCGCGCTGGCGCTGATCGGCGGCGTTGCAGGGGCCGGTGACGATGGCGGTGCAGGCAGTGGCAGTGGCAGCGACGCGCTCGCGCCCCTGCCGGCGCGCACGCTGGCCGCTGCCACGGGCGCGCTGGTAATGGCCTTCATGGCGATTACGCTGGTGTGCGAGCGCACCGAGCGCCAGCTGCGCGATTCAAGCCGCCGCCTGCGCACGCTGGCCAACGTCGACGCGCTGACGCAGGTGCCCAACCGGCGCCACTTCCTGGAGCGCGCCGAACAGGCGCTGCAGCACGACGAGCCCGGAACCGCGGTGCTGGTAACGCTGGACGTCGACCGCTTCAAGCAGATCAACGATCTCTTCGGCCACGCCGCCGGCGACCGCGCGCTGTGCCTGGTGAGTACCGCCATGCTCGAGTGCCTGCGCGTGCACGACGTGCCCGGCCGCCAGGGCGGCGACGAGTTTGTGTTGCTGCTGCGGCGCATGACGCCGGCTGCCGCCATCGGCGTGGCCGGCCGCATCGTGACCGAGGTGCAGCGCCGTGCGCCGGGGCACCAACTGCCGACGGTGTCGCTGAGCTTCGGTGTCGTGCAGATCCACCTGGGCGAGGGCATTCAATCAGCCATTCGCCGTGCCGACCAGGCCTTGTACGAGGCCAAACGCCAGGGCCGATCGCGCGCCGTGGCCGCCGTCGGTGACGAAGACCGACCGGTGTTTTCAGAAAGCCAACGCCTGGGTCTGACAGCGGCGGCCTGATCCGCCGCCGCGTGCAGGCCAAGCTTGCATCGCGCCCGCGCCTGTGTCTGTTCTTGCGCCTGTGCCTGTGCCTATACCTGTGCCTGTGCCTCCAGAGGCAACCGTGCCGGCACCACGCCCGACTGGCTTGCGCCCCGGCTCCTAAAATCGATGCCGATGTGTCGCCCCAGTCTGTCCTGTCGCCTGTGAGCGCGGAGAACGTTTCTATGACCCCTGCAGAAATTCTTGCGCAACACGGTCCGCGCGAGGCCATGGAGTACGACGTCGTGGTCGTCGGTGGCGGCCCCGGCGGCCTGGCCACAGCCATTCGCTTGAAGCAACTCAACGCCGAGTTGTCGGTGGTGGTGCTGGAAAAAGGCTCCGAGCCTGGCGCGCACATCTTGAGCGGCGCTGTGATGGACCCACGCGCGCTCAGTGAACTGTTGCCAGACTGGAAGGACCGCGGCGCGCCGCTGTTGCAGCCGGTGACCGGCGACGAGGTGCTCTTCCTGAGCGAGACCGGCACCCGCGCGACACCCGCATTCCTGATCCCCGACTGTTTTCACAACGAAGGCAACTACGTCATCAGCCTGGGCGCGGTGAGCAAGTGGCTGGCCGAGCAGGCCGAGGCTTTGGGTGTGGAGATTTTCCCGGGCTTCACGGCGGCCGAGGTGCTCACCACCGACGACGGGCGCGTGCGCGGTGTCGCCACCGGCAACCTCGGTGTCGGCAAGAACGGCCAGCCGCACGCGGGCTTTCAGCTCGGCATGGAGCTGCTCGGCAAGTACACGGTGTTTGCCGAAGGCTCACGCGGGCACCTGGGCCGCCAGTTGATCAGCCGCTTTGCGCTCGACGCCGGGCGGGATCCGCAAAGTTATGCGCTGGGTATAAAGGAGCTGTGGGAGGTCGATGCCAGGCAGGCCCGCCCCGGTCTGGTGGTGCACACCGCGGGCTGGCCGATGGACGAGCACACCTACGGCGGCGGTTTCCTCTATCACATGGAAGGCAACAAGGTCGCCTTGGGCTTCGTCACCGGGCTGGACTACCAGAACCCATGGCTCAGCCCGTTCGAGGAAATGCAGCGCTGGAAAACGCATCCTGCGATCCGCGCCCACATCGAGGGTGGCAAGCGCATCGGCTACGGCGCGCGCAGCATCACGGCCGGCGGCATCCTGAGCCTGCCCAAGCTGGTGTTCCCGGGCGGCATGCTCGTCGGCTGTGAGGCTGGCACGCTGAACGCCGCTCGCATCAAGGGCAGCCACGCCGCCATCAAGACTGGCATGCTGGCCGCCGAAGCGCTGGTGGCGGCGCTGAGAGAAGGCCGCAGCCATGATGAGTTGATGGCCTACCCGGCGGCCTTCCGTGCCAGCTGGCTGTATGACGAGCTGCAGACCAGCCGCAACTTCAAGCAGTGGTTCAAGCAGGGCAACACGGTGGGCACCTTGATGACCGGCATCGAACAGTGGCTGCTGCCCAAGGTGGGCTTGAAGCGCCCGCCCTGGACCATCCACCGCAAGGCCGCAGACCACACGCGGCTACACGCCGCGGCGCAGGTCGAGCGCATCCGCTACCCCAAGCCCGATGGCCGCTTGACCTTCGACCGCCTGAGCTCGGTCTTCATCAGCAACACCAACCACGCAGAAGACCAGCCCGCGCACCTGACGTTGAAGGATGCAGGCGTGCCGACCGCCATCAATTTGCCCATGTACGCCGGGCCCGAGAGCCGCTATTGCCCGGCTGCGGTGTATGAGTACGTCGACAAGGGCCGCGGCGAAGAGCTGGTGATCAACGCGCAGAACTGCGTGCATTGCAAGACCTGCGACATCAAGGACCCGACGCAGAACATTGTCTGGGTCACGCCCGAAGGCGGTGGCGGCCCCAACTACGCCGGCATGTAGCCGCGGCTCGGCACACGCCCACCACGGCATGTCAGGCTGGCTGCGACCGTCGTTTCGACAACTGCTGGTGGTGGCCTTTTTGCTGCTGACGGCGCTGCTGGCCGCTGTTTCGCTGCGCGGCTTGTCGACGCTGGAGCGGCTGCTGCAGCAAAGCCGCGCCGGCGCCGAGCGCACGCTGCAGCTGAGCGGCCACATCGAGCGCCTGGGCGAACACCACGTGACGATGGAGCGCGCAGCGCGCCAGTACCTGGTGCTGGGCGACAGCGCTCTGCGCAGCACCTACCAGCGCGCCGCGACCGCGGCCGTCGGTGCTGTCGACGCGCTGGCCGGTGAGGTGGCGCTCAGCGATCTGGTCAGCGCCTGGCAGACGCAGCGTGCAGTGGTCGATGCGCAGCTGGCTGGCCAGCCACCACCGTCGCCCGCGGCTGTCACGGCCACCGTGGCGGCCAAGGGCGCGGCACCCAGTGCAGCTTCGGCTGCGGCCACAGCTACTGCGCTGGCCACAGCGGCGGCTACAAATGCGGCCGCAAACGGGCCCCGAAGCGCGGCCGAAAAAACGGGCAACAGCGCCGGCAAAGCACCCATCCCCGCAGCCACGGCGCCAGTCACCGCACCCGGCCGCGACGCCCGGCTGGCGCAGGCCTTCCGCGAACTGATCGCGCTGCACAGTGCCATGGCCGAGCGCGTACGCAGCAGCACGCAGGCCGCCAACGCGGCGCTGCAGGGCGAGCTTGAAGCCGGCCGGCTGACCCTGGGCCGCCAGGGGCTGGCAGCCATCGGCGTGGCGCTGGTGCTGGCGCTGGCTCTGGCTATAGCGCTGGCACGGCCGCTGCAGCGCGTGGAGGCGGCGATCGTCGGCCTGGGTGAAAACCGGCTCGACCAGCGTATCGACATCCCGGGCCCGTCGGACGTGCGGCAGATCGGCCGCCGGCTGGACTGGCTGCGCCAGCGTTTGTCGCAGCTGGAAGCCGACAAGGCGCGTTTCCTGCGGCACGTTTCGCACGAGTTGAAAACGCCGTTGTCGGCCTTGCGTGAAGGCGTGGCGCTGCTGGACGACGGCGTGGCCGGGCCGCTGACAGACAACCAGCGCCAGGTCGCGCGCATCCTGCGCGACAACACCGCCACCTTGCAGCAGCGCATCGAAGATTTGCTGCGCTTCAACGCTGCAGCTTTTGCGGCGCAGCGCCTGGTGCGCAAGCCCACCGATGTGGCCGCGCTGGTGCGCCGGCTGGCCGATGAGCAGCAGCTGCAGTGGCGCGCGCGCGGGCTCCAGCTGCACCTGCCCGAGGCGCCGGTGATGGCCGAAGTCGACGCCGATCTGCTGGGCAGCGCCATCGGTAACCTGTTGTCCAACGCCATCCGCTACAGCCCGCACGGCGCTAGCATCGCCGTGCACCTGCAGCGCAACAGCGACGGCCTGCGCATCGAGGTCGCCGATCAGGGCCCCGGCGTTGCAGCTGCCGACCGCGACCGCATCTTCGAGCCCTTCTACCGCGGCCAGTTGCAACCGGCTGGCGGGCTGGCCGGCACCGGCATCGGGCTGTCCATCGTCGCCGAGACAGCAGCCGCCCACGGTGGCCGCGCACGGCTCTTGCCGGGTGTCTCGGCGGATGTCTTGCCGGATGATTTGCCCGCTGTCCGGTCCACTGCCCCGCCCACGGCCTCGCCGCCTCATTCGCTGCGTCATTCGCTGCCTCACTCGCCGCCTCATTTGCCAAGTCACCCGCCTGTTCACCCGCCCCGCCACGTGCCCGATGCGCTCGACCCGTCCAGCGCGGGTGTGCTCAAAGGTCCGGGCGCCCGCTTCTGCATCGAACTGCCCCATGCCCTGGTTTCCTGAGGATTTGCAACGTGCCTGGGTGATGGCAGCGACCTGCGCCGCCGCTTGGGCCACCGCCGGGTGCGTTGGCTGGCCCCAAGGCGAGGCCGGCACGGGGGCGGCGCCCGCACCGGTCGTCAGTGCGGCCGTGCCGGTAAGTGCTGCGTCGGCCGCTGCAGCGG
>JAJAZC010000226.1 GCA_026785885.1 Rubrivivax sp. | reverse complement strand
GGCGGGCCGGGCATGCGCATTGGTATGGGCGGTGGCGCGGCCAGCTCCATGGCCGCCGGCAGCAACACCGCGGCGCTGGATTTCGACAGCGTGCAACGGGGCAACCCGGAGATGCAGCGCCGCGCGCAGGAGGTCATCAACCACTGCTGGGCACTGGGGCCGAACAACCCCGTGCTGGCGATCCACGACGTCGGTGCCGGTGGCATCAGCAACGCGTTTCCTGAGCTGGTGGACGGTGCCGGCAAAGGCGCGCGCTTCGACTTGCGGCGTGTGCCGCTGGAGGAAAGCGGCTTGGCGCCCAAAGAGATCTGGTGCAACGAAAGCCAGGAGCGATATGTTCTGGCCGTCGACCCCGCGCTGATGCCGCTGCTGGTGCAGCTGTGCGAGCGTGAACGCTGCCCGCACGCTGTTGTCGGCATCGCGACCGACACGCGCGAGCTGGTGCTGGAAGACGGCCCCGCAGGCGCGCGCGTCATCGACATGCCGATGGACGTGCTGCTGGGCAAGCCGCCCAAGATGCACCGCGATGTGCAGCGGGTGGTGCGCACCGGCACGCCGCTGCAGCTAACCGGTGTCAAGCTCGAGCAGGTGGCGCTGGACGTGCTGCGCCACCCCACCGTGGCCAGCAAGCGCTTCCTCGTCACCATCGGCGACCGCACGGTCGGGGGCTTGAGCCACCGCGATCCGATGGTCGGTCCGTGGCAGGTGCCGGTGGCCGACTGCGCGGTGACGCTGGCCGACTTCACCGGCCTGCGCGGTGAAGCGATGGCCATGGGCGAGCGCACGCCGTTGGCCGCGCTGCATGCACCGGCCAGCGGCCGCATGGCGGTGGCCGAAGCCATCACCAATCTGCTGGCTGCGCCGATCGAGCTCGCGCGCGTCAAGCTCAGCGCCAACTGGATGGCGGCCTGTGGCGAGCCCGGTGAAGACGCGGCGCTGTTCGACACCGTCAAGGCAGTCGGGCTGGAGCTGTGCCCGGCACTCGGCATCGGCATCCCGGTGGGCAAGGATTCGCTGTCGATGCGCACGCGCTGGCAGGACGGTGATGCGGTCCGCCAGGTCACTGCGCCGGTATCGCTGATCGTCACCGCTTTTGCAACGCTTGCCGATGTGCGCGGCACGCTAACGCCGCAGCTGCAGCCCGGCGACACAACGCTGTTGCTGATCGATCTGGGCTTGGGCAAGAAGCGCCTGGCAGGCAGCATGCTGGCGCAGGTGCTGGGGCAGTTCGGGTGTGCGCAGCAGGACGGCGTGCCCGACCTGGACGATGCGGCCGATCTCAAGCAACTGGTGGCCGCCATCAGCACGCTGCGCGCGCAGCGCCGCATCCTGGCTTATCACGACCGCAGCGACGGTGGGCTGTGGGCGACAGTGTGCGAGATGGCGATTGCCGGGCGCATTGGCGTCAGCCTCAACGTCGACATCCTGGTGACGGACGGCGATGGCATCGCCGACAGCCGTGCCGACCATGGCGACTCCAAAAACTGGGCCGGCCAGGTCGGTGAGCGGCGCAACGAGCTGACGCTGCGCGCGCTGTTTAACGAAGAGATCGGCGTCGTGATCCAGGTCGAGACGGCGCTGCGCAACGTGGTCATCGCCACGCTGCGCGAACAGGGTTTGAGCCGCCACACGCACGTCATCGGCAAGACCAACGGGCGCGGCTCGGTCGAGGTCTGGCGCGACGCCAAGTGTCAGTACAGCGCGCCGCTGCAGGTGCTGCAGCAGCAGTGGGATCAGACCAGTTGGCGCATTGCGCGCCTGCGCGACAACCCGGCCTGCGCTGACGCTGAACACGCTGCCGCCGGCGATCCCGCCGACCCCGGCCTGCACGTGCACCTGGGCTTCGACCCTGCTGAGGACGTTGCAGCACCCTGGGTACACAGCGCAAGGCCGAAGGTCGCGATCCTGCGCGAGCAGGGCGTCAACTCGCATGTCGAGATGGCGTTTGCTTTTGCCCAGGCCGGCTTCGACAGCTTCGACGTGCACATGAGCGATCTGCAGGCCGGCCGCACACGGCTGGAGCTTTACCAAGCGCTCGTGGCCTGCGGCGGTTTCAGCTATGGCGACACCTTGGGCGCCGGTGAAGGCTGGGCCCGCAGCATCCTGTTC
This sequence comes from Rubrivivax sp., assembly GCA_026785885.1. Lineage (GTDB taxonomy): Bacteria > Pseudomonadota > Gammaproteobacteria > Burkholderiales > Burkholderiaceae_C > Rubrivivax. The sequence continues at coordinate 15,684 of JAJAZC010000226.1, read as the reverse complement.
AACCCGGCGCTGGCCGAATCGTTTGCGGCCTTCTTCAACCGGCAGGGCACGCTGACGCTGGGTGTGTGCAACGGCTGCCAGATGCTGGCCGCGCTGTCGCCCATCATCCCCGGCACGCAGGCCTGGCCACGCTTCACGAAGAACCGCAGCGAGCAGTTTGAAGCGCGGCTGTCCCTGGTCGAGGTGCTGGCCAGCCCGAGCCTGTTTCTTACCGGCATGGCGGGCAGCCGGCTGCCTATCGCAGTCTCACACGGCGAGGGTTATGCCGATTTCTCGCAGCGCGGCGACGCGGCTGCGGTGCACGCTTCGATGCGCTTTGTCGACAACACCGGCGCGGCCACCGAGCGCTACCCGTTCAACCCCAACGGCAGCCCCGGCGGCCTGACCGCAGTGACCACCGCCGACGGCCGCGTCACGGCGCTGATGCCGCACCCGGAACGGGTGTTGCGCCATTTGCAGTACAGCTGGACCGCGGGCGATACGCTGGCAATGAGCCCGTGGCTGCGGATGTTTCGCAACGCGCGCCGCGCGCTCGGGTGATGCTCAGCCAGCGCGCTTATGCAACGCGCTCAGTCAACGTGCTTATTGAAGCGTTGACTTCGAGCGTTCAGTTCAAGCGCCCATGTCAGGCGCTCATGTCAGGCGCCCATGTCAGGCGCTCATTTCAGGCGCTCATTTCAGGCGCCCATGTCAGGCGCTCATTCAACGCGCTCAACCGGCGCGTTGGACAGACGCGCTGGCTCAGCCGGCCGCGACGGTCTGCGCTGCGCTGGCGGCGGTCGCCAGCCGGTGCTGCAGCCCGGCCAGCAGCTGGTAGCTGCGCTTGCGTGCCGCGTGATCGTGCACCGCACAGCTGACGATCAACTCGTCGGCCTGCGTTGCCGCGATCAACCGCGCCAGCTGCTGGACCACGCGCTCGGGCCCGCCGACTGCGCTGACCAGCAGCATGCGCTCGACCATCGCGCGTTCACTTTCGCTCCACAAGCCGGCCATCGTCGGCACCGGCTTGGGCAGCGGGCCGCGCTGGCCGCGGCGCATGCCCAGAAAGCGCTGCTGCAAGCTCGTGAACAGAAAGGCCGCCTCGCTGTCGTTGTCGGCCACGACCACATTGACGGCCACCATCGCATGCGGCTTGGGCCAGCGCGCGCTCGGGCGGTAGCCTGCGCGGTACAGCTCCAGCGCCTGCATTAAATCGTCGGGTGCAAAGTGGCTGGCAAACGCAAACGGCAGGCCCAGGTGCGCTGCCAGTTGCGCGCTGTACAGGCTGCTGCCCAGCAGCCAGATCGGCACTTCGGTGCCGACGCCGGGAATGGCGCGCACGGTCTGCGCGGCCTGCCCGGGTTGCCCGGACATGGGCGGCTGCGGCGGGCCGAGGTAAGCCTGCAGCTCCAGCACATCCTGCGGAAAGTGGTCTTCGTCGCTGGTTCCGTCAGGTCGGGCCAGCGTGCGGCGCAGCGCCCGCATCGTCGGCTGATCGGTGCCGGGCGCGCGGCCCAGGCCCAGATCGATACGGCCTGGGTACAGCGTGGCCAGCGTGCCGAACTGCTCGGCCACCACCAGCGGAGCATGGTTGGGCAGCATGATGCCGCCGCTGCCGACGCGAATGCGCTCGGTGCCGCCGGCGAGATGGCCGATGAGCACCGCGGTGGCGCTGCAGGCCAGGCCGTCCATGTTGTGGTGTTCGGCCAGCCAGTAGCGCGCATAGCCGCAAGCGTCGGCATGGCGCGCCAGGTCCAGCGTGTTCGACAGCGCCTGGGCGGTAGTGCTGCCTTCGGCGATGGGCGCGAGATCAAGGACGGACAGAGGAGTCATGCATTGATCTTGCACCACGGTGCCGAGCGGCGCCGGCGCGGCCATACTTTGCCCCCGCTCCGTTTTCCGAGTGACTGCGCCGAGCGACTGCGCCGAGTGAACGCGCCGAGTGAACGCGCCGAGTGAATGTCCCGCATGAGTGTTCCGCGTGAGTGTCCCGCGTGAACGCACCGAGCATTTCCACCGAGCGATGCGCCGCGTTGGCTTACCGTGTGCTCATTCCCCTCACGCCTTTACCCAATGCCTGTGCCGACCGTCCGCCGTCTGCTGATCGACCTGGAGACTCCGCTGCCGCGCTACTGGTGCGGTGGGGCATTCCGCACTGCGTTCTACAACGCGCTGTCCATGAGTTCAAGTTTCCTGCCGGCGAGCAGCTGTTCATCGACTCGGTGCGCAAGGCCATGGCTGCATTGCCGCCGGCGCAACGCGCTGCTTTCGCCGACGAGGTACAGGGTTTCATCGGCCAGGAGGCAACGCACCGCCGCATCCACCAGCGCTTCAACGAACACCTGGCGCGCCAGGGCCTGCGCAACGCCTGGGTGTCGCGCATCCTGGCGCGGCGCCCGCTGCTGGAATCGCTGGACCTGCGCAACTGGCTGGCCGTGACCGCGGCCACCGAGCACCTGACCGCGATCTTTGCGCAGCACCTGCTGACCCATGCCTCGGCATTGCAGGGCGCCGAGCCGCGGTTGCGCGACCTGTGGTTGTGGCACAGCAGCGAAATGGCCGAGCACCGCAGCACGGCCTTCGACCTGTATGTCGCCAGCGGAGGCGGCGCGGCCTGGCGCGTCGGCATCTTCAAGGGCGTGACGCGGCAATTCATCGTCGACACGCTGCGCCAGACGCTGGTTAACCTGTGGATCGACGGCAGCTGGTGGCGCGCTGGCACCTGGGCCGAAGCGGCGCGTTTCCTGTTTGGGCGAGAAGGCCTGATTTGCTGCACGCGCAGCGCCCGGCGCGGCTGAGGTGTTGAGGCGGCCTGGGGTCGCCGGATCAGGGGCAGCGCAATCTGCTGAACGTTGCATCGCATGCCAGCTTGTCTGACCAAGGCGCAGGACCGAGCCTCAGACGAGCAACAACGAAGCCCTGCCTTCCACCACCGCTTCTGTTGCCAGTTTGTGGTCCAGCGTGGCCAGTTGCCCACCGTTCGCGCGGGCCAGGGCCAGCAGATAGCTGTCAGTCACACGGGCATGGTCGGACAGCAGCGCCACATCGGCAAAGCTGCTGTCGACAAGACTGATGCTGTCCGGCCAGAACGCGTGCCCGGGAAGGGCGCGGATGGCTGCCAAGGCGCTGGCAACGGTGCTGGGCGGCCCGGGCGAGTTGGGGTACTTGGGGTGACCGACGATTCGCAGCAGGCCGTTTTCCGTGATGGGGCAGGTGGCGAAAGCCTTCCTGCCCGCACGAGCAAACCATGCATGGACATCCTCGTGCTGGACGTGTGCTGGATCGACGAGCGCGATCAAAACGTTGACGTCAAGCAGGTACCGATTCACGGCTGTTCATCGCGCAGCCGATTTACAAACTCTAGAGTGACCGGCACCGCCCCTTTTTTGCTCGACAAAAGCGGAATGCCATTGCGTTCCACGCGGGAGGCTGGGCCGCTGCGCGCCAGGCCCTGCCGGGCCAGCGAGGAGATGACTTCGCCTAGCGTTTGCTGCTCGCGTGCTGCCAAGTGTTTTGCCGCTGCGAGAACATCGTCATCGATAGCAAGTGTGGTGCGCATCGCCGGCCCTTAAGGTGATGCAAAACATCATACATCACGCATCAACATCACCGGGATGGATGGCGCACGCGGCACTTCAGTGCCGCCCTGGCTTAGCGCGGCGGCGCTGGCGCCTGCATCGCCGCGCACGGATCTGGCCGCGGTTGCGCTGCCGTGGTGATGGCGCGGTCGAAGCTGCGGCTTTCATCGCCTCTGTCTTCCAGCAGTCCTACCGACAGCGTCTGCACGCGCGTGGCGGCGCCCAGCCAGCGCGGTACGCCGATGTCGCTGCGCACATGGCCGTTGCCGGCCAGCAGCAGGACGCGCGGCGGCACTGCGGAGGTCGCAGGCGACACAGCTGAAGCGATGCTGCGAGTCAAGGCGTGCTGCAACTGCTGCGCCATGAACTGATCGCGCGCGACCTGCGCCAGTGCCATGCGCGGTGCCAGCCCCGCGGGCAGCAAGCCGCAATGGCTGGCTTCGATCAGCGTGGTCTGCGCTGCCAGTAAATCGGCCGGCACGCTGGCATCGAAGCCCAGCGGCGCCAGGCCTTCACGGATGATGCGGCGGGTGTCTGTGCGCGCAACGTTGGCTGCGACGATGGGCAGCCGGTGCTGCAACGCCAGATCGAGCAGCGGGCTGATCAACGGCCAGCTCCAGCCCGGGCCGCCGGCGGCATCGATCAGCGCCTGCGCAGTGGGTGGCTCGGCGGCGGCCAGCAGGCGGTCGATGGTGGGCTGCTGCTCGCGATCGAAGTGCTCCATCAACAACACCGGCCGCGCGCCACGGGCCAGCAGACGGGCCAGCGCATCGCGACGCAGCGCGTGTTGCGCGGCGTTGTCGTGCACCTCGCCCCACAGCAGAACGGCTGGCGTGTTGGTGAGCGTGTCGATGGGCGATCCGGGTGCAGCGCGGTTGGCTTGCACAGCAGGCGGTCCTGGCGGCAGGGCGGGTGTCATGCAAGCCGCCAGCAGCAGCAGCGCAGCGAGTGCCGGTGCAACCCGCCGCTTGAAGCGCTTGGGCATCACGGCAGCAGCGTCTTCTGAATGAACTGCACCGGCGTCGCGAAGTAGAAATCGGCGTTCTCGCGTCGCGCAAAACCGTGGCCTTCGTTGTCGGCCAGCAGGTACCAAACCGGCGTGCCGCGCTGCTGCAGGCTGCGCACGATTTGCTCGCTTTCGGTCCAGGGCACACGCGGGTCGTTGCGGCCCTGCGTAACCATCAGCGGCTTGTTGATGGCCGCCGCGTGCGTGAGCGGTGAAATGCCGAGCAGGAGCGCGCGCATCGCCGGGTCCCGCTCGTCGCCGTACTCGGCGCGGCGCAGATCACGGCGGTAGCTTTCGGTGTTTTCGAGGAAGCTGACGAAGTTGCTGATGCCCACGCTGCTGGCAGCACCGGCAATGCGCCCGGCCAGTCGGGTGGTGGTGGGCCGCGCCATGTAGCCGCCGTAACTGCCGCCGACCACCAGCACGCGCTGCGCGCCCAGCCCCGGCTGCGTGGCAATCCAGTCCAGCGCGCTGGCCACGTTCTTGGGAGCTTTTTCGCGCCGGCGGCCATCGTCCAGCGCCAAGAACGTTTTGCCGTAGCCGCTGGAGCCGCGCACGTTGGGCTCCAACACGGCCACACCCAACTCGGCCAGCACCTGGTTCCAGCGCCCAAGCCAGCCGAGCTTGGCCTGCGCTTCGGGGCCGCCGTGCATCAGCAGCACCACCGGACGGCGGCCGTTGTCTGGCGAATCGGTAGGCCGACGGTCGGTGACTAAAGATTCGCCGGGCCGCTGAGGCGCAAGCCCCGGCGGAGGCTGGCTGAGTACGCCGCTGATCGTGCGGCCGTCGAAGCTGGGCCACCGCACCACTTGCTGCCCGGGCAGGGCCTGCAGCGCAAGGCCGGCTGTGCCGACGGGCTCGGTCCAGGTGCCGAGCTGACCGCCGGCGACATCCAGCGTGTGCACTCGAGCCGGCCCGCGGGTGCTGCTGACGACAAGGGCGATCTCCGCGCGCCGCGGGTGGTGCAGCACACGACCGACACTGCCGCCCGGCAGCCGTGGCAGCGGACTCGCGGCGCCGGTGGCCGCATCGATCAGCCGCAGCTCATCCCGCCCGTCGACGTTGGTGGTGCAGGCCACGAGGCGGCCATCGGAGCCGTGGCTGACCTGCTGCACGTCCCACGGTGTCGTGGCAGTCAGCCGCTGCAACGAGCCGCTGTGGATGTCCAGCCGCATCAGTTCGCGAAATTCGCTGGCGCGGTCGATGACGATGAACAGGCTGCGGCCATCGGCAGACCACTCGCTGACAAAGTGGCTGGCGCGGGTGGTGGGTGAGGCAGCCGGTGTGTCTGGTGGTGGGTCTGCGGGGTCGGCGGCCAGTGCAGCAGCCGATGAAGCCGATGCAGCAGCCGGTGTGGCAGCCGCTGCAGTAGCCGCTGCCGTCGTCGGCAATAGCCGGCGCCGGCTGCCGTCGGCCAGCCTGACCAGCCAGACCTCGCTTTCCGTAGCCGAGACGTAGCGTGTCACCGCCAGATGGGTTTCGTCGGGCGACACGCCGGCGGCAAACCAGCCGCCGCCGGACAGCAGGGTCAAAGTAGGCCGAGTTGGGCCGGCCGGGGCCAGTGTGTTCACCAGCCACAGCGTGGTGCTCAATGCAGAGCGGGCCGCCGGCACGGTGGATGCAACCGGCGTGTTGCGGTCCAGCGGTACCGAGGTGACCAACATCAACCCGCGCGATGGCACCCAGCCGGCCAGCACGTGGCGCTGGCCGTCGGGCGTGATCTGCTGCGTTATTTCCTGCGTGGTGCGTGTGGCGGGGTCCAGCCGGTGCAGCTCATAAGCCTCGTCGCCGCCGCGCCCGCGTGAAAAGACGATGTAGCCGCCGTTGCGCGGCTCCCTTTCGGCCATCGCTACAGGATCTGCGCCGTCGTTCAGCGGCTCCGGAGCAGCCTGCGGGCCGCGCTTACGAAACAGCTGCACCGTGCCGCTGCCCTGCGCACGGTGCAGGATGAGCAGCTCACGGGCCGCCGGGTGCCAGTCAGCCAGCGTGTGGCCGGAGACGGCGCTGTAGCGCTGCGTGGCGGCCAGAAGCGCCGCGGCCAGGGGCGGCACACCTTCAAGGCGCAGCGCAGGCGGCGGTGCTGCATACGGCGGCGCGGACGCGGACGGCGCTGCATCCGGCGCTGCATCCGGCGCCGCATCTGGCGTCACAGTCGACGCCACGGGCAGCGCCCTCGGGGCGCTGCCACAAGCGGCCAAAACGGCGATCGCCGCGAGTGCGGCGATCCGGTGCAGGAAGCGGCTGCTGGGCGCGGGCCGCATCGGGTTCAGCGTGTCAGCAGGTCAGCCGGTTGGCCTAACTGCCCTAAATGCCTTTTAATCAGGCGCCCTGCTCGATGCCCGCGATAGCCCAGGGGCGGCTGTCGTCGTTGGGCTTGACCAGGTGCCAGACCTCGTCGACGGTCGTCGGCTTGGCGCCGGTTTCTTCCACCAGCTCACCACGGAAGCGCACGCTCACGATCTGGCGATCGGCCTCGTCGGCAACATCCAACACCTCGGCGTCGATCTTCGTGACGTCGGTGTGCTGGCCGCTGGGGCCACGTTCCTGCAGGTCCAGACGCTGTGCGGCAAACAGCTCCGGCGTCGTGAAGCGGCGCAGGTCATCCAGATCGGCCGTGTCGTTGGCGGCCTGCAGGCGGATGAAGATCATCTTGGCCGTGCGCGCAAACCCTTCGCTGTCGAAAGCCGCTGGCACAAGGGCGCGCGGCACGCTGCGAACGACCGGCTGGTCGGCAACAGCGGCCGTGTCGGCTGCTGCATCGATCCGCGCTTCACCGCCAGTACCAACCGGCTGGGTTGCCGCGTTGCTGAAAGCGGTGCGCTCGGTTGCCAATGGCTGCGCGTCGTTGCGTGCCGGCCAGGCGCTGCCCGAAGCAGCACCGGCGTTGGCGCTGGCGAAAGCCGGCGTTGCGGAGCCGCGGTTCTTGTTGCCGAAGCGGCGCATCAAAAAGCCGATAAGGAACACGGCAGCAACACCCAGCAAGGCCAACATCAGAAAGTTGCCAAAGGCCTCGCCCAGGCCGAGGTGGCTCATCAGCGCGGCGATGCCAAGACCAGCCGCCAGACCGGCAATCGGGCCCATCCACGAGCGCTTGGCGGCGGCGGCCGCAGGTGCGGCACCGGCGATCGGCGCGCCGGCCTGCGCTGGCGCGGCCTGAGTCGGTGCAGCGGGCTTGGGAGGCGGTGCGTCGGGGGCCGTGCGCGCGGGCATGTCGCGCTGCATGCCGCTGGACTTGCCGCCGCCCAGCCGCTTGGCCTCGGAGATGGACGGCATGGTCGTCGTAACCAAGGCCACGACCACGGCACCGATGAGCCAGTTCTTCATGCTGATAAATCCTCTGTGAAATCGGGAACGATGAACAAGGCGGCTGTGTGCGCCGACGCGCAGTGTCGCGCATGGTGCCCCGATTGCCATGCCGGGCAGCCATGGCCCTGTCGCCACTGGGTTCTAGGCCGAGCGGGCCGGCCCATTACCCCATGCACCGATGATGAGGGCACGGGTTCGGTCTGCAAGGTCAGCCCGGCTGCCAACAGTTGCCCTTCCCAACCACCACCCCCCCCCATATGGCTAAGCCAGGAGCACCGTTGAAGGACAACCGGACATGAACCCCACCGTGCTGTGGGCCGCCAGCGTGCTGCTGATCCTGACCGGCCTGGCCGGCACTGTGCTGCCGGTTCTGCCGGGCACGGCGCTGGTGCTCGCAGGCATCGTGCTCGGTGCCTGGATCGACGACTTCACGCGTGTCGGCCCGGTGATGCTGACCATCATCGCGGTGCTGGCGGTGCTGGCCTGGGTGCTGGAGTACGTGGCCGGCTTGCTGGGCGCCAAACGTGCGGGGGCCAGCCGGTTGGCGCTCATCGGCGCCGCAGTGGGCACGGTGGTCGGCCTGTTCATGGGCTTCGTCGGCGTGCTGTTCATGCCGCTGGTGGGCGCTGCAGCGGGTGAGTACTGGGCCCGGCGCGGGCAGTTGGCCACCAGCGCGCAAACCGTCCGGCAGGCCGGTCAGCAGGCGGTGCGGGTGGGCGTATCCACCTGGATCGGCATCATGGTCGGCCTGGTGGCCAAGGTCGTGATTGCCTTCGTGATGGTCGGGCTCTTCATCGTGGCGTTGCTGGTTTAAGCAGGCCCGCAGGCTCAAGCACCCAGCCGCCGCCCCAGCCATTCGTGCCAGGTGACGCGGTTTTCCTCGAAGCCCTGCGCGGTCGGCACCCAGTCGGATGCGCGCAGCCGGCCGGCCGCGGGCAGGCCAGTGGGCGCGGCCACCAAGCGGATGGGCTTGCCCTGCACCGCGGTGCTGAAGTGGTGCATAGCGCGCGGCAGGTGGTAGCCGTGCGAGACGACGACGATCTGCTCGATGCCCTGGGCCTGCAGCAGCGCCACGGTCTTGAAAGCGTTCTCGCGCGTGTCGCGCGATTCGCTTTCGGTCCAGCGCAGCGGGCGGCCGAATTCCCGTTCAGCAATGCGTGCTGCGATATCGGCCTCGGTGGGCCCGGGCTCGCTGCCGTGGCCCACCCCGCCGCTGAAAGCCAGCGGCAGGCTGGTTTCGCGCGACAGCCAGATGCCGTAACGCAGGCGCTCTAGGCCACGCGCGTGCAGCGTCGATGTGCCGTACTCCGCGGCCACAGGCCGCCGCCCGCCGCCGAGCACGACGATGGCCGTCTTGGGCGCGCGCCTCAGCTTGGCCACCTGCACTTCCGACAAGGCCGGCGGTGGCCTCAGCAAGCCCGTTTGCAGCGCCGTACCGAGTGCTGTCGTGCAGCTGAAGTAGATGCCCAGCACGCCCAGCAACACCAGCAGCCAGGCCAGCAGCCGTCGCCTGAACATCAGCCGCGCGCCCACCAAGGTCAGCAACAGCAGCGGCACCGGCGGCAGCAACAAGGTCGACAGCAGCGGCTTCCAGCTTTCGATGCCCAGGGTCAGGAAGATCTCGTTCATCGCAGCGGTGTAGCCATCTTGTTGTTCGGTTGTTCAGCTCAGTTCCGGCACCCACTGCTTGCCGCCGCAACGCCAGACCAGGGTCTTGTGCCGCGCCACTGCAAGCAGCAGCAAAGGCACTCGGATAATCGGACACCAGTGTAAGGACGTGCCACGCGCGTTCGACCCCCTGAACAGGCAGGAGCCCGAACATGAATGTGCAGACCATCACCCTCGGCGGCGGTTGTTTTTGGTGTGTCGAAGCGGTGTATGAACTGGTCGATGGCGCGACCGCGGTGGAAAGCGGCTACTGCAACGGCCATGTGATGAACCCGAGCTACGACCAGGTCTGCGGCGGTAACACCGGCCATGTGGAAGTGGTGCGCGTGAGCTTCGACGCCGACCGCATCAGCCTGCGCGAGGTACTGGAGATCTTCTTCGTCGTGCACGACCCGACCACGCTCAACCGGCAGGGCAACGACGTCGGCACGCAGTACCGCAGCGGCATTTACTACGAGACAGCCGAGCACGAAGCCGTGGCCCGCGCCGTGCTGGCTGAAGCCAACGAGTCGTCCAAGGGCCGCGTCGTCACGGAGCTGAAGCCGTTGGCCAACTACAGCAAGGCCGAGCCTTACCACCAGCGCTACTTTGCACAGCACCCCAACCAGGGCTACTGCGCTTTTGTCGTCGCGCCCAAGGTCGAGAAGTTCAGGAAGACCTTCAAGGCGCGCGTGAAGGCGTAATGACTGGAGCGGCGTGCCGGCGGTGCCACGGGCACCCGGGGCCACGCTGCTTCAGAGCCGGCGCAACGCGGTGCCGTGTGTAGCAGCAGGCGCCCGGAGAGCGCCCAAGCCGGAATGGCCCATCGCCTTGATGCATGCATCGGCCGTGCTCTGGGGCGTGGCTTGTGGTGCCGACCAGGCCTCGGCCAGTTGCTGCAGCACGTGGCGCGTGCGGCGCGTGAGCGTACCGCCCAGCGGATCCTCGGCCATGTCAGGCAGGCGTTGTGCGTGCAAGCTTCGCGCGCGCGGTGAGTGGCCCACCAGGCGCAACAGCGACTGCAAGGCGCGATCGAAAGTGGCAGCGCTGGGAGCTTGCTGCAAGCCGGGGTTGGCGCACCAGGCGCACAGGTACCCGATCGGGCCCAGCGACTGCGCGTGTGTTGGCGCCGTCATCGCCGCACGGTGCTGGGCACCGCACGCCGCACGCCGGCCGGATGGCAGCCGGCCGCTGCGCAGCGCATCCACCAGCGCTTCGACCACCGCCGACTGCGCGGCCCGCGTACCCACGTCGCCGGTGCGACACAGCACGGTCAGGAAAGCGGGGATAGAGCTGATCACCCAGCGCCTAGCAAAGCGGTTGGCCCAGGTGTACGAGAGCCCGGGCGGAGCATTGCCGCGCCTTGCAACAGCGCCTCAGCCCGCTGCGCCTGCTTCTCGGGCGTGGGCGGCGTGGGCACCGTCGAGTTGGCGAAGGCCAGCACGCCGATGGATACGGCAGCCAGCGCGCTGCCGCCGGTGAGCTGACGACGCGGCCAGAGCACGAAGCGGTCCGGCTTGGCTCGGGACGGGCGCATCAGCCGGTTGCATTGGCGCAGTGGCTGCGGCGGTGGCAGCAGCGGCGGCAAACTCGGCGCCTGCGCCCCGAACTTCGGCCTGAACCAGTGTGATTCGTGTCGAGCCGAAGGTCAGCGGCGTGCCCATCGCCACCACCAGCGTTTGCCCGGCCAGCACCGTGCGGCCATCGGCCTGCACCTGGCCTTGTTGCATGGCCACGTGCACGCCGTCGGTGGCAGCCTTCAAGCTCAGCTGCAACGCGGCGTCGCCATCGCCCACCAGGCCGCGCAGGACGACGTCGCTCTTCAGGCCGGCGCCGATGTGGATGGGGTCGGGCCGCACGGCCGGCCGCACGGACCGCCTGAGCGATCTCAAGGCTCCCGTGCTGTCGCCCGACGGCCGCCTCCTGGCCGTGCAATCGCGCGCTGTGACATCGACCGTGCCGCACAGCGTGCCGTTCGCTGCCAACACCACAGGGGCTGTGGAGGCGACGCAGCATGCGTTGAGCAACACGATCGCTCAATGCCGAGGGCGTATGGCGTCGGCTGCCTGAACAGCGCTGCCTGCGAACGCTTTAGGGGCCCCCCTAGCTGGGGCACGCTCCATCTGATCTTTGCCTGACATCTTCAATAAAGTGCCGTCGCGTCAAGATGCGAGGGATCGCAGAACATGCCAGTCAACTTCAGCAGCCGCGCCAGGGCTTGGCGCGAGCCGGAAGACAACGACTTCTTAAGCAACCGGCCAGGGCTGCAGCCGCAGGAGCCGCCAGCGCCGCGAGCGCCGGTGGCAACAGCCCGCCCAACGACAACGCTGCCGCCGCAAGCCCCAACCGCGCCCCCGTTCTGGGCAGCGGGCACACCCGCGCTGCCCAGTGCACTGAACGATCTGCCTGAGCCGCCCGCGCAGGAGCCGGCCCAGGCCCAGGCCCAGGCCAAAGCCCATGCCGATGCTTAAGCAGCAGCGGCTGCGTCCGCTGTGTCTGTCGTGGCAAACGTCTCTGCATCGGGCCGCAAGCAGATTCCCGCGCAACGACGGGCTTATCAGGAAGACGGCGGCGAGCCTTTGGCGCGGCGACCCGGCGCGCCCGTGGTACTGGCCCCGGTGGCTGCGGCTGCATCCTTAATTGCCGCAGTCGCCGCGCCGCCCTCAGCGCGGCCGCCCGCAGTGCCGCCGGCCGCAGCGCCGCCGCCTGCAGCGCCAACCCCGTATGTCGGCGAACGCCCGGTCGACACTGCGTGGCTGGCGCAGCGCGAAGCGGCTCTCAAATCCATCCCGGCCCACTTCGAAACCGCGCGTGCGCAAGCTTTGGCGCAGCCGGGCACCAGCGTGGGCTGGATCAACGCCCACGTGATGTTCCACCCCGGCAGGGATTCACGACCCATCGGCATCAACGGCGTGCTGGTGGAGCTGCACGACCCCGCTGCCGAGCCGGTGCATCTGGGCTCCGACGAAGGCGGCGCGCAGTACGGGGCAGCGCCCGGCTGCTGGGTCACGTTCGACTAAGCGGCCTTCAGCCAGCACTACTGCAGCACGCGAGCCCACTCCCTCAGCGGCACCGCGGCATTGGCCGCGAGCTACGGCACCGACGCTGCCTCACTCTTCAGCCAACGGCCCGAGCTGTGGGCCCTGGCCACCGCCGACCACGCGCTCAACGCAGGCCCGGCGCCAGCAGGCCGCGCGATGGGCGATGCAGCGCAGCTGGCCACGCTGGACCTGTCCACGGCTGTGACCCGCAGGTCGCCACGCTGATTCAGGCCTATGGCGGTACCGTGGCCGCACCCAGTAGCGCGATGGCGCAGGACCAGGTGCGCCTGCACGGCCAGGCTCGCTACGAGCAGATGGGCCGCCTCAGCAACGCAATGGCTTCGGTGCGCCAGCAGTACTCCAGCGCGATGGAGCAAGCGCGGAGTCAAAGCGGCGCGTTTTGGGAAGAGCGGCCGGCATGGACTACGGCAACCGATGATTTCGGCAACCGGCAACCGGCAACCGGCAGCCGGCAACCGGCAGCGCGTGCCGCGGCCCATCGCCGACGAGTCGGGCACCACGGCGCGCGGTGCCGACGGTCAGCCGCTGCAGGCCACCGAACGTGTTTTCAACCCCGACGCTTTCACCGACTGGTACCTCAAGCAAAGCGGGCTGCAGCACCGCGCCTTTGCCGACTTCTACGGCCGCAGCCGCACGGCCACATCGGATCCGGACGAGGCTGGCAACCTCAATCAGGAAACCCGTTTCAACAACCCCAACTGGGGCATGTCCAGCGCCAGCAACGGGATGTACCACCCCGAGCTGGTCCGCTTCGATCCGAACCATCCGCCGCGCATGCGCGACGGCAACGCCGCGGGCTTCGACCTCGAAGCCGGCTGGGTCACGCACGTCAGCAAAATCAAGGAAAAGCGCGACTGGGCGGGCACCGTCTTTCAGATCGGGTTCATTGCAGTCGTCAGTCGGGCCTCATGGGGCGCGGGCAGTGCTTGGGCTACCAGCACGTTCGGCATGGCGGCCGGCACCACGGGCAACGCCATGGTGGCGGGCGCCGTCGCTGGCGGGGTCGCGTCTGCCATCAGTGGCACGCTCAACGGAAACCTCAGCTTCAAGGGCGTGCTGCGAGGGGTGCTGGCCGGCCTGATCAGCGCTGGTGTGATGAGGGGTGGCGTAGGCCAGGCCGTTGCCGAGCACGCCGGCCCGGCCGGCACCGTGGCGCTGCGCAGCACCCTGCAGGGCGGCATTCAGGCGCTGCTCGGCGGCCGCTTTCAGAACGGTGCCATTGCCGGCTTTGCTTCGGGCCTGGCCGATGTGGTCAGCGCCCAAATGAACAGCAGCATCGGCGACATGGCGAAGGCCGACCCGCTCAGCGCCGGCCAGGACTTCGCCCTTCGCGGCATGGCCAAGGTGGTGACCTCGGCCATCCGCGCGCTCGGCAATCCGAGCGATCCGAGCTACGCGTTTGCGAGCGCGCTGGTGGGCTAGTTGATGGCCGGCAACCCAGCGGCACCAGTGCCGGGCAGCGCAGCACTTCGCATCGGCCCGGCCTTCGACGACGATGGCAACCTGATGCCCGGCGTGGTGGATGTGCAGCAGCCGCCGGCACAGCAGGCGATGCAACTCGCGCAGCATCTGCAGGCGCAGGGTCTGCCGACCGAACAAGCCACCGCACAGGCGTTGCAGACCATTGGCCGACAGGTGGCAGCCACGCCTGGGGCCGGCGCACCCGGCGCTGACAACGGCACCGGCAACGGCGTCCCCAGGATTGAGATCAACGGCCGTGCGCTGCCCCGCGACGCGTTGGGCAACCGCTACGAGACCGATGCGCAGGGCAACCAGGTCGTGCATCTGGTCGCCGGCGGCATGTGGGCGCTCAACCCAGCACAAGCGCTGCCGATCGGCCCCAGCGGTGTCTCGCTCGGCATGACCGCGCTGGCCCGTCTGGCGCGTGTGGGCGGCATGGCGATGGCGCTGGTCACAGCAAGGAACGAGGGCCAGACCGGATCGCGCATGCTGACCCAGAGCATGCGCTTCGAAGTCGGGCAGGGCGCGCTGTGGGGCAAGGTGCTGGACAAGCAACCCGGCGGCACGTGGGTCGCGAGGCCTGAACGCTACGCCGGCTTCTCCGACGGCGCGAGCGGCTTCACGGTGCTGAGCGACGCCGACATTGCGCGGCTGCGCGCGCCGATCACCACGCCTATCCCACCGCCACAACCCGGCAGCCCACCGCCGTTGCCGATCGTGAATGCGCCGGGGAACACGACGCCGGGGTCGCAGCCTGCGCCGCCGTTGCCGGGGACGCCGGGGTACGTTGGCGCGCCACCTCCGTCAGCGCAAGAGCTGATCATCGAGCGGCGTGACAGTGAGGCACCGGGGGCAAGTCTCGAAGCTTCGGGGCAGGCCCGACCTCAGGGGTACGAGGCGCACCACATCGTTCCTTCCAGGGCCGGAGACGCGCGTATGGAAGCGCTGCGGCAGCGGTTGAGCGGGATGGGGCTTGATCAGAACGAAGCTGCGAATGGCGTGTGGCTGCCGGGTCCTGATGCGCCACTCGATGCGCCTGGTGCTCAGCATCGGCAACTGAACAACGGTGGGTACAACAACGCGGTAGTAGAAGCCTTCCGTGGCGTAACAACACCGGAGCGAGCGCGGGAGGTGTTGCAAGACATTCGGACGCTTTTGCAAAAAGGTGGCGATGCTTTCCCAGGCATTCGGTCACGCGGATGAGTGAGGAGTCCTGAAGCAATGAACGTCTACGACATGCACCCCGAGCCCAATAACCAATGGGTTCACTTCTACACACGTAACAATTTGGCGACGCCACTAGACAGCAAAGACGAGGCTGCCTTCTTTGCCGCCCATCCGCACATCGCCGTCATGCGCAACAACAAAGACATCCCGCGAGGCACAAAGCAGAAGTTGGGCGACTATTCCAATCTCAGCCACGACATTCACCCCGTATTCAGCCATCGCGCCAAGCAACTCCTGGCTCTCCATTTGCAGGGTCTCGGGCAGTGGATTGAGTTGACCCTGAATCCGTGACCTCACTTTGGTAAACGAACACTCTGCGGGTGAAGTCAGCAATTGAATTTCGGAGCCGATGCCAAGACAATTGGGCATGGGCAAGATCGAAGTTAGGCAACTCAAGTACGACCTCACCCCTGTGGCC
>JAJAZC010000225.1 GCA_026785885.1 Rubrivivax sp. | reverse complement strand
GTGCAGGACCGCAGCGCGGCCGTCAGCGCTTGCAGCCAAGTCACTGCAGACAGAGCCGGGTGAGCAGCGGGATCGAACAGCGGCCCGCCCGCGGCAGGTACCGGCGCAGACCCGAGCACAGGCACAGGCACAGGCACAGGCACAGGCGCAGGCGCAAGCTCAGCCACAGACACAGACATAGACACAGACGCAGACGCAGACACAGGCGCAGACACAGGCGCAGGCATGGCGCCGCGGCGGCGTGTGCGCACCGAGGGCGCTTGATCGAGCATGGCTTGCTGGCGCTGCGACGACTGCGCAGCCAGCGGCGCAATCAGCTGTGCCTCGGGCAGGTTGCGCCAATAGCGTTTGGGCATCTCTTTTTGCATCATCTTCAGCTTCAGCCGCGCCGGGTTGAAGGTGCTGGCGTAGTAAGTCAGCCACAGCGCCTGCCCGTCGTCGGGCGCCACCGGCTGGCGCGCCACGCCGGGGCTCAGTCGCAGTTGCTTGCCGTCCCAAGCGGCGCAGGCCCGCGGCGTGAAGATGGCCCAGCGCATCGTCGTGAAGCGGCGGATGAAAAACGGCGCCATCGCGGCCACGACGTGGTGCGCCGGCTCGAACCACGCGACGTGGGTGTCGCGGCCGTCATCGTCCAGCGCCGGCTGAAAGCGCACGAAGGCCGACATCTTGTGCATCTCGCGCCGCACGGTCTTGGCCATGTTGTCCAAGCGGATGCGCGGCTCGCTCAGGTTGTCACGCCACGCGGCGGGCCCGTGCGCCAGTTGCCAGACCCAGCGGTACAAAAAGTCGTGGCGGTCGTCGTCGTCGTGCAGCGCTGCTGCGCGGGCCCGTGCAATGAAGCTGGCGGGCAGCCGCAGAGCGGAGGCCCCGTCGTCGGACGTGCTGTCTTCGGACGTGCTGTCTTCGGGCACGCTACCGGCGGGCGCGCTGGCGAAGTGCGCGCTGCCGAAGTGCGCGGCGCCGAAGGGCGCGCTGCCGGGCGGCGTGGTGCCGTCGGCCAAATCGCCCCCAGCGTCATCGACAGCCCAGCGCGGCCCGTCGTCGAACAGGCTGTTCTGCGCTGCGCCGGCCACCGCCCAGCGCACCTGCTGCGGCGCCACGCGCTCTTGCACGAGACGCCGCGCCAGCTGCCGAAAGCCCGGCCAATCGTCCGGGCTGCGCAGCTCAGCGCGCGCCGTCACGTGGCATCGAAAAGATCGCCCTGTTGCTGCGCCATGGCACCGCGCTGGCGCACCAGCGTTGCCACGGCTTGCGGCGCAGGGCGGTGGTCGGCCAGCACGACGAAGGGCAGCACGCGCCCAATCGGCACGCGCAGGCGCTGCACATCGCCCTGGCGCAGCCGCCGTGCGCGCCGCGCCTGCAAGATCCGCTGCACGGCCTTGACGCCAAGGCCCGGCACGCGCAGCAGCTGCTCTTTCGGCGCCACGTTGAGGTCGACCGGAAAGTGCTGCGGGTTGGCCAGTGCCCAGGCCAGCTTGGGGTCGACGTCCAGATCGAGCATGCCGCTGGCGCCGACGACCTCGTGCTGCTCGGATCTTGGTCGAAGCCGGCAGTTCAACGCCAAAATCGGACAGCACACCACGGGGATCGCGCACCGCGCGGGCCCGGTAGGGCGCGCTCTTGTACCAGGTTGGCGGCAAGCCCAATACTCGCCAGGGGTAGCAGCTTCACAGCGTGCACACCACCAGGTTGTGACGCGAGGCGGTGTTCTCGACGACCTGCATGTGCTCGCCCTGGCGGCCGGTGTAACCCAGCGACGCGATGGCGGCGGAGCCATCGCGCAGCAGCCAGTCGCGGAAGGCGACGTCGGCCCAGGCCCTGGCAACAACCCGCGCGCCGTTGCGCGGGCCGATACGCGTCTGGTAGGTTTCGATCAGCACGTCGAGCGCCGCCGGGTCGATATAGCCCTTCTGCTCCAGCACGGTTTCCAAGGCGCGCACGCGCAGTTCCATCGGCCCGAGCGCGCCGCCATGCCCGTGGTCGTGGTCGTGCTCGGGGTCCTGTTCGCGGGTGCTCATCGCGCCGATGCTACGCCGCACCTATGGGCGCTTGCAACATGGGCCCGTGTGACATGGGCCTGTGCAACATGGGCCTGTGCAACCTGCGCCCATGCAACGACTCGATGCTCCACGGACCAGGTCAGCTTGCCGGCGCGCACGCCGCCGAAGGACAACACGGCAACCTGGAGGAAGCTGACCTGCGCTGCCCTGGGCTGAGGTGTGCCGCACCGCCGCATTCACCGCACCAATTTCACCGTCCGTGCCGGCCGCTTCAGCGTGACCTTGCTCTGCCCCTGTGCGCCGGCCACCTGCACCTCGATGCGCTGCATGCGTTTGAAGGCGTCGAACAGACCCAGCTCAAGCGTGCGCAACTGCTGCGGTTGTGCGCAGGTGTATTCATAGCTGGCGTCGAGGTCGGCATGGTCGCCCTCGGTCGCCTTGGCGGCCGCTCCGGTTACGGGTGCCTTGTTCGCTGCGTCCAGCACCGGGGCGGTGACCTCGGCCTTGCTCAGCGTGCACTGCGCGGCTGCATCGGCCTTGAACAGCGCGCCGCCGCTGCGCAGGCGCGCCAGCACGTCGGCGGCGGACTTGCGTTCGGCATCGGTGCGGGGCGCGCGCTCGAAGCCGAGCAGGCTGTCCAGCGGGGACTGCAGGGCCACGGTGAGCTTGCTGCCTTCGATGGCCACGTCCACCTTCGCGACGCCGTGCTCGTGGGCCTTGCCGGCGTGGGCTGTCGGCAACATGGCCATCAGCAGCGCGATGGCTCGAATTGCCATAACGATGGGCGGGGAGGTCGGGTTCATCGTCATCGGTGATCTCCTTGGGTCGAAAGCTCAGCGTGGCGCGGTCAGCGCCGCCACCAGCACGCGAGTGTTGTGTTCGAAGAGCCTGAGATAGGTGTCTGCCGGCCCGCCTGCTGCAGACAACGCGTCCGAGTACAAGGTTCCACCGACCTGAACGCCGGCCTCCTGTGCGATGCGCTGAATCAGTCGCGGGTCGCTGATGTTCTCGACGAACAAGGCGCGCACGCCGTCTTTCTTGATCTGGCGGATGAGCCTGGCCACGGCAGCCGCGGAGGGCTCGCTGTGTGTGTTCCAGCCCTGCGGTGCCAGGAAGTCGACGCCGTAGGCCGCAGCGTAGTAGCCGAAGGCGTCGTGCG
>JAJAZC010000224.1 GCA_026785885.1 Rubrivivax sp. | reverse complement strand
GGTGTGGATCGCGAGCCAGCTCCAGCGTGTGGGGCATGACCACAAGGTCGATGCTGGCGTTCGGGAAAGGCAGCGCATCGAATTCACAATGCAACGCGACCGGCTCAAGTGCTGCCTGGGTCGTGAACTGATCGTCCAGCGGCGGCGGCCCCGGGAGCGCTTCGGGCTGGTACAAGGTGTCCCCGGCGACCCAACGGTGCGGCATGCGGTTGGCGCGCAGCGCTTCAATTTCCGGCAAGCCCAACTGCAGCGCGTGGAAGCCGAAAGCATCCGTCACCGCGTGGTCCAGACGGTCCTGCTCCCAGGCCAGCAACAAGCGCCCAGGCGCGGTGTGCAGCCAGGATCCCAACTTGATAATCGATTGCTCTCGCGTCATGAATCTCTCAGCGTTGCCCGCCTTCGCCGACAACTACATCTGGATGCTGCACGACGGCGCGCGCGCCGTGGTCGTCGATCCAGGTGACGCAGCACCGGTGCTTAAAGCACTCGATCGCCTGCATCTCGAGCTCACGGCCATTCTAGTGACGCACCACCACGCCGATCATGTCGGCGGCGTCAATGCGCTGCGCCCTCGCCTGAAAGGCCCGGTGTACGGCCCGGCGCAAGAGCGCATCCCGCAACCCTTCATGCCGCTGATTGAAGGCGACACGATCGATGTGCTGGGCCTGCACTTTGCTGTCATCGACGTGCCGGGCCACACCGCCGGCCACATCGCTTATGCGCAGCAGGGCGCCGTCTCGCAAGGCCTGCTGTTCTGCGGTGACACGCTGTTTTCGGCCGGCTGTGGCCGCCTCTTCGAAGGCACTGCGGCGCAGATGCACGACTCCTTGTCCAAACTCGCTGCGCTGCCGGGCGACATGCGGGTGTGCTGCACACACGAGTACACGTTGTCCAACCTGCGCTTTGCCGCTGCGGTCGAGCCCGGCAACACCATTCGCCAGGCTTACCAACTGCGCTGCGAAGCGCTGCGCGCGCAAGGCCAGCCGACATTGCCGTCGTCGCTGGATGTCGAGCTCGGCATCAACCCGTTTTTGCGCTGCGATCAGGCGGCGGTCATCGCTGCGGCACAGCAGCACGGCGCGGAGGACACGTCGCCGGTGGCGGTGCTCGGCGCGCTGCGCGAATGGAAGAACCGGTTCTGATGCGGCGCCTAATCTCGGTGCCGAGCGTCGCGTTGTTTGCCGCCCTGTCGGCCGCCCTGTCGGCCGCCCCGTCTGCTGCCCATCACGCTCTGGGCCGGCGCCATGGCCTTGTTGTCAGCGCCTTGCTGAGCGCCCTTGTGATGACCGGCTGCGCCAACCTGCCGGCGCCTGCGCGAGACGACGAATCCACGGCATCTCGCGCCGTACCCACCACACCCGGCACCATGGCGCCGGGTGTGCCTCCTGTGCAGCCCGTGTCACCGGAGCCCCCGCCGGCTGTCGAGCCCCTGCCGGCGTCGCCCTGGCTCCAGCCGGCGCCCCGTACGCGGCTGGATCCGGACCAGGACGCCGAGCGCGCCAGCCTGTGGGATCGCATCCGCAATGGCTGGGCGCTGAACGATCTGCCCGTCGAACGCATGGACGCGCGCGTCGGCAAGTGGGAGCAGTTCTATGCCCGCCAGCCCGACTACGTGCAGCGCATGGTGCAGCGCGGCAGCCGCTATCTTTTCCACATCGTCGAGGAGGTCGAGCGGCGCAATCTGCCCGCCGAGCTGGCGCTGCTGCCCTTCATCGAAAGTGCCTTCAACCCGCAGGCTAGGTCCAGCGCCAGCGCATCGGGCATGTGGCAGTTCATGCCGGCCACGGGCATGGATTTCGAGCTGCGGCAGAACCTGTTTCGCGACGACCGCCGCGATGTGCTGGCATCGACCCGCGCGGCGCTGGATTACCTGCAGAGGCTGCACCGCCTGTTCGGCGACTGGCACCTGGCGCTGGCGGCCTACAACTGGGGCCAGGGCAACGTCAACCGCGCGATAGAACGCAACCGGCGCGAGGGGCTGGCCACCGACTACGCCAGTCTGCGCATGCCCGAAGAAACGCGTGACTACGTGCCCAAGCTGCTGGCCGTCAAGAACATCGTCGTGGCGCCGCATCGCCTGGGCCTGCAACTGCCGCCGCTGGAGAATCACCCGTTTTTCCTCACCGTACCGATCGAGCGCGACATCGACGTGGCGGTCGCTGCGCGTCTGGCCGGCATGTCGCTGGAGGACTTCCAGGACTTGAACCCGCAGATGAACCAGCCGGTGATCCTGGCCGCCGGTGTACCGCAGATCCTGCTGCCCTACGACAACGCCAACCGCTTCGTGCGTGAGGTGGCGCTGGCGCGCGGGCCGCTGGCCACGTGGACGGCATGGGTTGCACCGCGCACGCTGCAGCCCGAGGAAGCCGCGCGCCTGGTCGGCATGCCGGAGGCGCAGTTGCGCAGCGTCAACCGCATCCCGGCGCGCATGTGGGTGGCGGCCGGCTCGACCTTGCTGGTGCCCCGTGGAGCCGACAGCGTGCAAGACGTGTCGGAACATCTGGCCGACAACGCCATGATGAAACTGGCCACCGCAACCCGGCCGGGGCGGCGTGTGTCGTTCAAGGCCGGCCGTCAGGGCGATAACGTAGCCGCCGTGGCGCGGCGCTATCAGCTCGGTGTGGCCGAGGTGGCACGCTGGAATGGCGTCGACTTGCAGGCGCGCTTTAACCCGGGTCAGGCCATCGTCGTGGTGTTGCCAGCAACGGCCAGCAGCAAAGCGCGGCCGGTTCGTGCCACGACGCCGGGACGTGCTGCACCGTCGACAGCGGCGGCCCGTGCGGCTGCGCGCAAAGCGGCCGTAGGCAAAGCGCAGAGCAGCCAATCGGTGGCCAAGCCCAAGGGCCGGGTCAAGAGCCAGCCGCGTTGACTGACGCGTTCTTTTTAGCGGCGCGCGGCCGTGCGGTTAGCCCGGCCGTTCGGGCCAGCCCGGCCAAGCCCGGCCAAGCCCGGCCAAGCCAGTCTCCTCTTACGCAGCGCCGAGAAAGTCGCGCTTGCCAACTTCGACCCCGGCATGACGCAACAGCGCGTAAGTGGTGGTCGCGTGAAAGAAGAAGTTGGGCAGCACGAAGTGCTTGAGAAAGGCTTCGCCGGTCATGCGCACTGGCTCGCCCTGACGCGCCGGCAGCACGATCTCACGCGCTTCGGTGCCGTCGATTTGTTCTGGCTTGAAACTGTGCACGTAGTCCAGTGTCTTGTTTACCCGCGCGCGCAGGTCGTCCAGACTGACCTCGGTGTCGTCCCACTTCGGCACTTCCAAACCAGCCAGCCGGGCCATGCAGCCTTTGACACCGTCGGTCGTGATTTGCACCTGGCGCGTCAGCGGCAGCATGTCCGGCGCCAACCGCAGGCCGAGGTAGTTGACGGTGTCGAACTTGCGCGCTTCTGCGTGCGCCTGCGCTTTGTCCAGCCAAACCAGCATGGCCTTGAGCGTGCGCACAAAGATCGGGGCGCTGGTGGCGTGCATCGAAAGGCTCATGGTCGTCGTCCTGGAGGGTTCTGTGAGGGGGCGGATGCTAGCGCCGCCTTCACCACCCCGTGCGCACCGCCGAAGGGGGCAGAATCTTTAGAACCATGAACATCATCATCCTCGACGACTATCAGGACGCCGTGCGCAAGCTGCAATGCGCGCGTCTGCTCGAGCCCTTCAGCGCCAAGGTCTTCACCAACACGGTCAAGGGCATCGGGCAGTTGTCGGTACGGCTGCGGGACGCCGATGTGCTGGTGCTGATCCGCGAACGCACGCAGTTTCCGCGTGCGCTGCTGGAGAAGCTGCCGCGCCTGAAGCTGATCAGCCAGACCGGGCGCGTCGGCCCGCACATCGATGTCGACGCGGCTACGCGGCTGGGCATTGCGGTGGCTGAAGGGGTGGGCTCGCCGGTGGCGCCGGCCGAGCTGACCTGGGCGCTGATCATGGCTGCGATGCGGCGGCTGCCGCAGTACATCGGCAACCTCAAACACGGCGCCTGGCAACAAAGCGGTTTGAAGTCGGCTTCGATGCCACCGAATTCCGGTCTCGGCCTGGTGCTGCGCGGCCGCACGCTGGGCATTTGGGGTTACGGCAGGATCGGCCGCATCGTGGCGGGCTACGGCCGCGCCTTCGGCATGCAGGTCATGGTCTGGGGCAGCCCGCTGTCGCGCGAAAAGGCGGTGGCCGACGGCTGCACAGCCGCACCCGACGTCGACACTTTCTTCGAGACGGCCGACGTGCTGTCGCTGCACCTGCGCTTGAACGACGAGACGCGCGGCATCGTGCGGCTGGAGGCCCTGTCGCGCATGAAGCCGCAGGCGCTGCTGGTCAACACCTCGCGCGCCGAGCTGCTGGAGGAAACCGCGCTGGTCGCCGCACTCAACCGCGGCCGGCCCGGCATGGCCGCGGTGGACGTGTTCGACAGCGAGCCGATTCTGCAAGGCCACCCGCTGCTGCGGCTGGAGAACGCGGTCTGCACGCCGCACCTCGGCTATGTGGAGCTGGACAGCTACGAGCAGTACTTCAGCGCCGCTTTCGAAAATGTCGCCGCCTTCATCCGCAACGAGCCGAGCAACCTGGTGAATCCGCAGGCGCTGAAAGTCAAACGTTGATCGACAATGCGTTCTGTTGTGCGTTCGGCCTTGCATTCGGCGGCGCGTTAAGCAGCGCGGTCTGCAGTGCGGGCTGCAGTGCGTTCTGCAGCGGCATCGGCCGGCCGCTCAACAAAGGTCTGCAATGACATTGCGCGCCTCCAGCCGCGCGCTGCTGGCCGGCAACTTTGCCATCGGCTGCGGTGTGATGGTCACACCGGGCTCACTGAACGACATCGTCGCTTCGCTGCAGGTTTCGGTGGCGGTGGGCGGGCAGTTGATCAGCGTGGCTGCTGTGGCCATGGCGGTAGGTGCACCCACGCTGGCAGTGCTGTTCGGCGCGGTGGACCGGCGCTGGCTGCTCACGGCAGCGCTGCTGTGGTACGCACTCGGCCATGCACTGAGCGCACTGATGCCCAACTACGCCGCGCTGCTGCCGGTGCGGGCTTTAGCCGTGCTCGCCGCTGCAGTGTTCACGCCGCAGGCCGCTGCAGCCATCAACGTGATGGCGCCGGCGGCTGAGCGCGGGCGCGTCATGACCTTTGTCTTCATGGGCTGGTCGCTGGCTTCAGTGCTGGGCATGCCGCTGCACGCGTGGATCGGCGAGACCTTCGGTTGGCGCTGGGCCTTTGCCCTGGTGGCGGTGCTGAGCCTGGCCGCGGCAGCTGCGGTATGGCGCACGGTGCCGGATGGCGTCAAGCCGCCTCCGCTGTCGCTGCGCGGCTGGGGCCAGGTGATGCGCAATCCGCTGCTGATGGGCCTGGTGGCGGTGACGGTGCTGAGCAGCTCCGGCCAGTTCACGCTGTTCAGCTACCTGGCGCCCTACTACCGCCACGTGCTCGGTGCCGATGCTGAGACGGTGAGCTTCCTGTTCCTGTGGTTCGGGGGCTTTGCGCTGCTGGGCAACCTGCTGCTCACGCGCTGGATCGACCGCCTGGGCGCCGCGCGCTGCATGGGCCTGGGCCTGGCGCTGATGGCCTCGTCGATGCTCGTGCTGCCGCTGGCCGGCAGTGTGGCCACAGTGGCGATGGTGCTGGTGCCGTGGGCGCTGGGGCAGTTTTCGTCCAACTCCGCGCAGCAGGCGCGGCTGTCGGCTGCGGGGCTTGCGGCTGCGCCGGCGCTGCTGGCGCTCAACACCTCGGCCATCTACGTCGGGCAGGCCATCGGTGCGGCCAGCGGCGGTGCGCTGGTGGGCACGGTGGGCTATTCGGTGCTCGCCCCCGCGGCATTGGCTTTGATGCTCGCTGCGCTGGCCTACAGCGTGTGGCTGGCAAACCGCATGCGGCCGGCGGTGGTGGCGGCTTGAGCCTTGCCGACGAGCCGGCGGCGCTGGCCTCACCGCCAACTCAAGCGGCACTGTTCTGGGCTTTCAACCGGCTGGCGCTGCAAGGCTTTTGCGGTGTGTTGCCGGTGGCGGAGCGGGAGCTGGTCGAGCGGCTGCGCTGGCTGACGCGCGCGCAGTTTCTGGAGCTGTTGTCGCTGTCGCAGGTGCTGCCGGGTCCCAACGTCGTCAATCTGGGCCTGATCTTCGGCGACCGCTGCTTCGGCTGGCGCGGTGCGCTGGCCGCCGTGGCCGGCCTGCTGCTGGCGCCGCTAGCGGTGTTGCTGGTGTTGACGCTGCTGACAGCCAGCTTCAGCGGCGTGCCGCAGGTGGCTGGCGCCTTGCGCGGCATGGGCATCGTCGCCGCCGGGCTGGTGCTCAGCACCGCGATCAAGCTCGCGCCGGCGCTACAGCACAGCGTGCTGGGGCTACCACTGGCCACCGGCTTTGTCGTGTTCACGGTGCTCAGCGTCGGCATCTTGCGCTGGCCACTGCCGGCGATGGTGCTGGGCCTGGGCAGCGTGGCCGTCGTGCTGACCTGGCGGCGCGGCGCGCGAGGTACCGCTTGATGGACACCGCTGTATTCGGTGAGGTGCTGCTGGGCCCACGCGCCATCGGCTTGGGCCAGTGGCTGCAGCTGTTCTGGCGCTTCTCGACGCTGTCGCTGCTGGCCATCGGCGGTGCCATCACGACGGTGCCGGACATGCAGCGTTATGTCGTCGGCCTGCAGGGCTGGCTCTGCGATGCGCAATTCAGCAGCTGCATCGCCATCGGCCAGGCGGCGCCGGAGCCCAATGTGCTGCTCGTCGCAGTCATCGGCTACAGCGTCGGCGGGCTGGCCGGGGTGGCGGCAACGATGGCCGGCACGCTGCTGCCGTCGACCACGCTGGCGCTGGCTGCATCGCGCTTTAGCGCGCAGCAGCGCCGGGCACGGGGTCTGCGCGCCTTTACCGCCGGGCTGGCGCCGCTGACGCTCGGGCTGCTGCTGGCCACCAGCTGGATCCTGCTGCAGCCCACCGGCCTGGGCCTGGTGCCGCTGGTGCTGGTGCTGGTGGCCGGCATGCTGGCGTTGATGCTGCTGAGTCAGCGCAGCCCCCTGTGGGCCATCAGCGCCGGTGCGCTGGTCGGCGCGCTGGGTTGGGTTTGAAGCCATGGAATTGCGATGCGCCGCATGCTGAGTACCTGGGTTTCGGTGGCTTCGGTGGCTGCACTGCTGTTGCTGCTGTACGCGCTGGTGCTGGCCTTGATTGCCTGGCGGCAGGAGTCGCTGTTGTTTTACCCGCAGGTGCTGCCGGCCACGCACCGCATCAGCAACGAGACCGACGTGCACGATCTGTGGACAGACGTGCCCGGCGCACGCTTACACGCGCTGCATTTGCGCCGCCCGGCGCCCGACGGCTTGGTGTTCTTTCTGCACGGCAATGCCGGCAGTCTGGACAGCTGGTTTGTCGATCTGGATCTGTACCGCCGCGCCAACGTCGACCTCGTGATGCTGGACTACCGCGGTTACGGCAAGAGCAGCGGCAGCATCACCAGCGAAGCGCAGCTGATGGCCGACGTGCGCGCCGTGTGGCAGCAGGTGGCGCAGCACTACTCACCTAAGGCAGGTCAGGCAGATGAGGCAGATCGAGCAAGCCGTGCAGGCCGTGCAGGCAAAGCCGGCCTGCGGCGCATCTTCGTCGGCCGCTCATTGGGCAGCGGGCTGGCGGCGATGCTGGCCGCCGAGGTGCAACCCGAAGCGACGATCCTCGTGTCGCCCTACTTCAGCATGCGGGCACTCGCGGCCGAGCATTACCCATGGGTGCCCGGTGCGCTGCTGCGTTACCCGCTGCGCACCGACCAGGCGCTGCCGCGCGTCAGCGGTAATGTGCTGCTGGTGCATGGCGAGCGCGACACGGTGATCCCGGCTTCACACACCGCGCGGCTGCAGGCGCTGGTGCCGCAGGCCGCCGTGAGCATCATCGAAGGCGCCGGCCACAACGATCTGCAGAGCTTCCCGGCCTATCGGCAGCAGCTGCTGCAGCTGCTGCGACGCTAAAGCCTCAAGCCGTTGCGATAGCTGCGCCAGCCGCGCCAGTAACGTCAGCCGCACCAGCCGCGCCGACCTGCCGCTGCCGCAGCGCTTCGAACAGGCAGACCCCGGCAGCAACGCTGACGTTGAGGCTTTCCACCGCGCCTTGCATTGGGATGCGCACCAGCGTGTCGCAGGTCTTTCGTGTCAGCTGGCGCAGGCCCGCGCCTTCGGCACCCAGCACCAGCGCCACCGGGCCGCGCAGGTCGATGTCGTACAGCGTCTGCTCGGCATCTTCGGTGGTGCCGATGATGCGGATGTCGCGCTCTTTAAGCTCGGCCAGCGTGCGCGCGAGATTGGTGACCATCAGGTAGGGCACGGTCTCGGCCGCGCCGCTGGCAACCTTGGCCACCGTGGCGTTGAGGCCCACCGCATGGTCCTTGGGTGCGACCACCGCATGTGCCCCGGCACCATCGGCCACCCGCAGGCAAGCGCCCAGGTTGTGCGGATCGGTCACGCCGTCCAGCACCAGCAGCAAGGGCGCGCCATGCACCGTGTCGAGCACGTCATCCAATGAGTGCCGCAGCGGCAGCGGCTGAACGCGCGCCACCACGCCCTGATGCCGCGGGTTGCCGGCCATCTGTGCCAAGCGCTCGCCGTCGCTGTCGACGAGCTTGGCGCCAGCGTCCTGGGCGCGCTGCACGAACTGGCGCATGCGGGCGTCGCGGCGGGTGCTGTCGACGTGGATTTCGCTGATCGACGCGGGTGCGGTTTTCAGCCGCACGGTGACGGCATGAAAGCCGAACAGAATCTTGGTGCTCATCGTTCGATCGTACTCACCACCAACCCAGCGCACGGCCGCCCAGGATGGCGCCGATCAGCACCGGCTGGTGCAGCATGTACACGCTAAGCGAATAGCGGCCGAGCGCGGCCAGCGGTTGCAGCATCGGCGCTACCGGGCCAGCCAGCAGCATGCGCCGGTGTTGCAACAGCCACTGCCCGGCGGCCAGCCCGCACAGCATCACCCCAAGCCACGGCAGCACCGGCACATAGTCTTCGGTGATCGGTTTGCGCGTGACCAGGCCGATCCAGCTCAGCAGCGGCTGGTCGAAAGCCGGCAGTTGCACCCAACGCGGCAACGCGATGGCCAACGCGCCCAGCGGCACCAGCCACAGCCGCAGCGGCGCGGCCAGGCGGCACAGGATCAGCATCACCGCAATGCCGTGCAGCACGCCGAAGAAGATGAAGCTGCGCGGAAACATCAACGCCGAGCCGGCACTGACCAGCAGCGCACAGCCGGCCACCTGCGCCCAGCGCCTCCAGAAGCGCGGACAAAAGCGCGACCGGCCCTGCAGCGTGTGCTGGGCCACCGCCTGCCCGATGCCGGCGCAGAACAGAAACAGCGTAACGATCAACGTGCGCTGCGTCGTCCACAGCGGGTCGCGGTGGAAGTTCTGGCGCGGCTCGATGAGGCCGAAGTGGTTGAGATCGAAGCCGAAGTGAAAAGCCACCATCCACACGATGGCCACAGCCCGCAGCAGGTCCAGCCGATCGAAGCGCTCGGCACTTCCGGCACTTCCGGCACTTTCGGCACTTTCGGCACTTTCGGCACTTTCGGCACTTTCGGCACTTTCGGCACTTCGGGCGCTGTGCACGGGTGGCGTTGTCATTCGGTCTTTTCGTAGACGTCGGTGAAACGCGCGCCGTCCCAGGCATACAGCAGGTAGGCCGCATGCAAGCAGTGGCTGGCACCCCGCGGCTTGAACAAACCTGCACATTGGCCGCGCGCATGGCGCACGCTGCGGTAGGCGACGCCGGCCGAACCTGCCTGCTGCAAGCGCGCACCGAGCGCCTGCGCCGCGCCGTAGTCGTCGGGGTCGTAGATCGCGGCGTCGGCGCTGCCCTCGGGCACCAGGTCGTGCAGCCGTGCGTCGATGGCCACGGCGTACAGCCTCATCGGCAGGTGCACCGGCGCTTGCTGCGTGGCGGCCAGGAAACGGCCGTGGTGGTAGCGCGTCTCGGCCACCGCCGTGGCCCGCTCGCGCGCGGCATAGAACACGCCGTAGCTGCCGGCTGAAAAGCGGCTGCCCAGCACATTGAGATGCGTGAAGGCGGCCATGATCGGCCCGCTGCCGGGGCCGAACAGGCGCTCGTCGCGCGGCACCCGCTCGACCTGGCCGAGCTCGTCGCGCACACGCTCGTTGGTCATCGCCTCCAGCGCATAGAGCGCGTCGAAGTCGACCGCGTCGGCCACCCGATCGAACAGGTTGATCGACGGGTAGCGCGTCGGCACGATGCGGCAGGCCTGCTGCCAGCGTACCCGCCTGGGCTGCGGGCCTTCATCGTTGCCGGCCGCGGCGGCCCGCACACTCAGGACCAGCCCCCGCCGCGCACGCCGTCCAGGTAGCGGCGCACCAGGTTCAGATCGCTGCCGTTGCCAGCCAGCATGCGCGCCAGCGCGGTACCGCCGCCGAATGGCGCTGCGGTATTGGGCTGGCGCACCCAGGCGTCGGCCGCGGCAGCGTCGGGCAGCAGGATCTGCAGACTCTTGTAGATGCCCAGGATGTTGGACAGCCGCTCCAGCGTATCGCGCGGCAGCGTGGCCTTGTCCGGCTGCTTGCGCCAGGCGAAGAAGGTCGACCGCGGTGGCTGGCCGAGCAAGGCCAGTTGTTCGTCCACCGTCAGGCCCCAGGTCTGGGCGATGCGGGCAAAGGCCCGCAAGCCGGCAGCGGCCATGTGTTCGAGCGTGGCTACCGCCCGTTCAGGCTGCAGGACAGCGTTCATCGCGTGAATCCAATTTTGGACATGATCGGCATCATAGTCCAGCCCCGCATTCAACGCGGATAAGCCACGTCAGCGTTTGGGCGGGCCGCCGCGGGCCGATGCTGGCCGGCGACCACCACCACCACCGCCGCCACCGCCGGGCGGTCGTCCGGGTCCGCCGCCGCCGGGCCGACCCGACC
>JAJAZC010000223.1 GCA_026785885.1 Rubrivivax sp. | reverse complement strand
GGCACCACCACCAGCGTCAACAGCGACGAGGTGATGACGCCGCCGATCACGGCCTGGCCCATCGGCGCGCGCTGCTCCGAACCCTCGGTCAGCGCGAATGCCAGCGGCACCATGCCGAAGATCATCGCCAGCGTCGTCATAAGGATCGGCCGCAGCCGCACCCGAGCGGCTTCCAGCAGCGCAGCCGAGCGCTCCAGGCCACGCACCAGGGTGCCGTCGGGCAGTGTGTGATCGGCGCGCGCGCGGATCGCAAAGTCCACCAGCAGGATCGCGTTCTTGGTCACCAGCCCCATAAGCATCACGACGCCGATGACCGAGAACATGTTGAGCGATGAACGAAACAGCAGCAACGCGCCGACCACGCCGATCAGCGTCAGCGGCAGGCTGCTCATCAGCGCCAGCGGCTGCAGAAAGCTCTTGAACTGGCTGGCCAGGATCATGTAGATGAAGACCACCGCCAGCGCCAGCGCACCCACCGCGTAGCTGAACGATTCCTGCATGTTCTTGGTGCTGCCGCCGAAGCTGTAGCGGTAGCCGGGCGGCCAGGCCATGCTGTCCAGCACGGTGCGGATGTCGGCCGAGACCTCGCCGCTGCTGCGGCCGCTGCCGGGCGCTGCGTTGGCGTCGATGTTGATCTCGCGATTCAAGTCGCGGCGATTGATCTGGTTGGGGCCGGTTGAGGCGCGCACCTCGGCCACCTGGTTCAGCCGCACGATGCGCGGCGTGCCATCGGTGTTGGCGCCCACCACCAGCGGCAGGTTGGCCAGGTCGCCTGCCGAATCGCGTGCTTCAGGCGCCAGGCGCAGCCGCACGTCGTAGTTCTCACCGTCGCTGGCGCGCCAGCTGCCCACCGACGTGCCGGCCAGCAACGTGCGCAGCGTCGTGGCCAGAGTGTTGACGTTCAGGCCGAGGTCGGCCGCGGCGTCGCGCTTGACATCCACCGCGACGGTGGGCTTGTCGGCCTTCAGCGTACTGTCCAGATCGGTAATGCCGGCAATCTGCTGCAGTCGCGGCATCAGCTGGCGGCTGATGCGCTCCAGCTGGCCGAGGTCCGGCCCCTGCACGCTGAAGCTGATGCTCTTGCTGCCGCCCAGATCGGTGACGCCGATGTTGGTGACCGTGATGCCGGGAATGCGGTCCAGCCTCTCGCGCATCGGCAGTGCCAGGTCGGCAACGCTGCGCTGGCGCTCCTTTCGGTCGACCAGGCGCACGTAGACCGAGCCGTAGATCTTGCCGGCCGCAAA
The DNA here is from genome assembly GCA_026785885.1 of Rubrivivax sp. Lineage (GTDB taxonomy): Bacteria > Pseudomonadota > Gammaproteobacteria > Burkholderiales > Burkholderiaceae_C > Rubrivivax. The sequence goes on along the minus strand of JAJAZC010000223.1, from coordinate 2,089 downwards.
ACCGCTGTTGACGGTGGTCACGGTGTGGCGCACTTCGGGCAGCTGGCGCAGTGCAGCGTCGATCTGTTTGGCACGCATCTCCGTCACCTCCAGCGCGCTGCCCACCGGCACGTAGAAGTTGATCTGCGTCTCACTGAAGTCGGCTTTGGGCACGAACTCCCGGCCCACCGCGCCCAGCAGCACGAGGGCCAGCACAAAGCTGCTCAAGGCCACCAGCACGGTCTTGATCTTGTGCACCAGCGCCCAGGACAGCAGCGCCTGATAACCGCGCGACAGCCACTGCGTGAAGTCGTCGAACCAGCCGGTAACGCGGCCCAGCGTCTTGTCGTACAGCGTCACCGGCGGGCCCGGCTTGCGGCCAAGCGCCTGCGGGTCATGCCAGACGCTGCTGAGCATCGGGTCCAGCGTGAAGCTGACGAACATGCTGATCAACACCGCCGCGACGATGGTGATGCCGAACTCGTGAAAGAACTTGCCCACGATGCCGCCCATGAAGCCGATCGGCAGAAACACCGCCACGATCGACAGCGTCGTGGCCAGCACCGCCAGCCCGATCTCGTTGGTGCCTTCCAGCGCCGCCTCGTGTGCGCTCTTGCCCATCTGCACATGGCGCACGATGTTCTCGCGCACGACGATGGCGTCGTCGATCAACAGGCCCACGCACAGGCTCAGCGCCATCAGCGTAATGGTATTGATCGTGAAGCCGAAGATGTACATGAACAGAAACGTGCCGATGAGCGAGATCGGCAGCGTCAGGCCGGTGATCACGGTGCTGCGCCAGCTGTTCAAAAACAAAAAGACGATCAGCACCGTCAGCGCCGCGCCTTCGATCAGCGTGCGCTGCACGTTGGCCACGCTGACGCGAATGCTGCGCGAGTTGTCGCGGTTGACTTCCGTGCGCATGTTGGCCGGCGTCAGAGCCTTGCTTTCCGCCAGCGCGCGCTGCAGGCCATCGACCACGGCGATGGTGTTTTCGCCCTGGCTCTTTTGCACGCTGAGCAGCACCGTGCGCTGGCCGTTGTAGAGCGCCAGGCTTTCCAGCTCCTGCGGGCCGTCGACGACATCGGCCACCTGCCACAGCTTGACGACGCCGCCATTGCCACTGTTGCTGCTGGTGCCGCTGCCGGAAGCCACTGCGGTGCTCTTGCGCGCGACGACGATGTCGCGAAAGTCGCGCGGCGTCTTCAGCCGTGCGTTGATCTGCACCACGCGGTCCTGCTCTGCTGAGCGGATGTTGCCCAGTGGCAGCTCCTGGTTCTCACTGCGCAGCGCGGCTGCGACCTGCTCGGTGCTGATGCCCAGCGCCTCCATCGCCGCCGGCTTTAATTGCACGCTGATCTGGCGGTTGACACCGCCGATCACGGTGACCGCACCGACGCCGCGCACGTTCTCGAGCTTTTTCTGCAGCACCTGCTTGGACCAGGTCGTCAGCTCTTGCGGCGTCGCCTTGTTGTCGACAGCCAGCACCGCGACGTTGAACACCGGCTGCGCGGCCGGGTCGAAGCGCGAGATGCGCGCGTCCTTGACCTCGTCGCGCAGCAGTGGGCGAATCAGCGCGACCTTTTCGCGCACGTCGTCGGCGGCTTTGCGGCCATCGACATCGAGGTTGAATTCGACGATGACGACCGAGGTGCCTTCGTACGACCGCGAGTACAAAGAGCTGATGCCGGCCACCGTGTTGATGACTTCTTCGATCTTCTTCGTGACCTCGGCTTCGACAATTTCCGGGCTCGCGCCGGGGTAATCCATCGACACCACGACGGTCGGAAAGTCGATGTTCGGAAACTGGTCCAGGCTCAGGCGCTGGTAGCTGAAAAGCCCGAGCACGACCAAGGCCAGCATGACCATCACGGCCATCACCGGGTTGGCGATCGAGACTCGCGTAAACCACATGGGCTGCTGCCTCGGTGTCTAGCGCGGCGCGCCGTTGGCGGTGCTGGCACCGGCACCGGCCCGGGCACTTGAACCGGCACTGGCGCCGGCACCGGCACTGGCCGCGGGCCCCGGCGCCACGCCGTCGGCCGCGGCCCGCAGCTGCACACGCTGGCGCTTATACACAACTGACGCTGCCGCCGCCCTCCAAGGAGTG
>JAJAZC010000222.1 GCA_026785885.1 Rubrivivax sp. | reverse complement strand
GCCAGCAGCGTGCGGGCCTGCTCGCGCAGGTGCCCGCGCACGTCGGCGCGGCCGCTGCCGGAAGGGCGCACGACGGCCAGCGCCAGGCGGTTGACGTGGTCGCGCTGCAAGTCGCGCCGGCTGCCCGCGATCGCGGCGCTGCTCGCCAGCTCGGACCAGACGTCGTCGGCCAGCCGCTGGTACATCTGGCCGAGTTGGAAAGCGTCGGACGGCCTGTCCAGCTTGCCCACGTTGTCCAGGATGCGCGCCGCGATGACGTCGCTGAGCAGGTAATTCAGCACCGCGCGCTGCAGGCTGAACAGGCTTTGCTGAACAGAGAAATCAGTAGCGACACCGCCCTCGGCACGGTCAAGGAAATCGGGCGCCAGGCGCCTTTGCAGCGCCGGGCTCAACGTCAGGCCTTCGGTTGACAGCGTGCTGCGCAAGATCAGGTCCAGGGCCTCCCGCTGCATTTGGGCCGACACCGGCACCAGCGGCTCGCGGCCGCTGCCCGGGAAATCGCGCAGCGTGCGCACGCCGCCGATTTGCCGCGCCAGCACTCCGATGGCGCGCGTGGCGTCGCTGAGCGCGTAGCCGATCGATCGGCGCAGCACCGCGTAGTCACGGTCCGGCGGCAAGCTGCGGGTTTCCTGGCGCTTGAACAAGTCGCGCGCAATGGCCAGCCGCTTGGCTGCAAACTGCAGCGGGTCGCGGCCGAGGTCGAGTTGAATGGTCTCCGGGTCGAGGCCGACGAAGTTGTCTTCGTCGGTGCCGAAGGCCAGCTCCGGTTGGCTGCTACGGGCAGCGATCAGCTGCAGCTCGGTCTTCTCCTCAGTTGCCGTGATGCCAGCGCGCAGTGGCTTGTACGCGTACTCGACAGCCCAGAAATCGTAGGGCCCGAGTGCGGTGTGAAACGGCACGCCGCCGGTCTTGCCCGGCAGGGGCAGGTTGACGGCGTTGTATTCCATCACCGAGCCAGACGTGCCGTTGGCGCGTGTGAACTCCGCATCCGAAAGCTGCGATTCGGTGTAGGCGCGCGAGGCGCGGAAGTTGTGCCGCAGGCCGAGCGCGTGGCCGACCTCATGCAGGATCGATTGCTTGACGTAGTCCTGCACGAACTGGCGCGCAATGGGGCTGTCGGGCTCCAGCTCACCACGCGCTTCCAGTACGTCCAGCGCGTAGCCCATCTGCTCGGCGGCCAGCAGGCCGTGCTGGCAGCGCGCCAATGCGGCGGGCAGGCCGGCTTCAGCCGCAACCGGCACAAACGGATTGACGAACGGCTGCGCAAATTGCAGCGGAGTGCTGCTGTCAGATGTTGCAGCCAGTGCAGCCTGCGCGCCGATGACCTGTGTGCGCAGCTGGCGTGCGGAGCGCGCCGACAGGCCTTCGAATGCGATATCGGCATCCAGGATCTCGCCGGTGCGTGGGTCGACGTGGCTCGGCCCGATGGCGGCGAATGCCGGGTCGGCATTCATCATCCAGCGCACCGACGCGTAGCCGAAATCCAGCGTGTCGAACTTGGCGTCGTCGGGCTGCTGTTCGACCTGGATGGCACCGCTGAAACCGATTTTCTCGAAGGCCCGGTTCCATTCGAGGATTGCAGCGCGCACGCTGTCGCGGTAGGCCAGCGGCACGTTGCGGTCGATCCAGAACGTGATCGGCTTGACAGGCGGCGACATGGCGGCAGCCGGGTCCTTTTTGTCCAGCCGCATGCGGTTGACCAGCCGCTGGCGCGGCGTCAAGGCCAGGTCGTCAGAGAAGTCCAGCACCGTGCTTGTGAACAGGCCCACACGCGGGTCGGCGCGGCGCGGTGCCATGGGCGTCTCAGGCAACGGGGCAATCGAAAAGTTCAGGCCGATCAGCAGGCTGCGTGCATCGGGCAAGTAGCGCGGCAACTGCGGTGTCGGTACGCCAGCCAGGCCACCGAAGCTGCTACCAGCAGCGACGCTGCCGCTGTAGAAGTGGCTTTGCGTTTCAATCACCGTGGCCTGCTCGCTGGCGCGTACTTCCGTGATCACGGTGTTGGCGCGGTCCAGGCCATAACCCTGGCGCAGGCCGCGTTGCAGCATCGTGCCGATGCCCAGCATGTCCGACAGGAACAGCGTGTTGGCCTCGATCAACACGCTCTTGCGATCGGGGTGTGGCTGGCTGGCCACCGGCGTGGCGCCAAGCAGGCTGTGCGAATAACTGGCCGCCACGGCGCGCGCTTCAGGCGTGCCTTCCACGGCCGTCACGTCGGTGTTGCGGGCCTGCAGGCGCACCTGGTTGTGCACGCGTACGAACTCGATGATCTGCGCGCCGCCGGTGCCGTTGAAAGGCAGCGCCATCAAGCCGCCGAGGACGAAGGCTTCGCCGATGCCGCTCTTGATCTTGGGCGACAGCATGAAGGGCTTGTTCAACTGCGCCGGCAGCAACTCGATCCAGACTTTGTCCTCCTTCTGCCAGAGCGTCAGCGGGCCGTCGATACGGCGCGCTTCACGGATCACGGTGGCAAAAGGCGGCGGCGGCGGTAGCGCGCCGGGTAGCAGTGCCAGCAAGGGCCGCACGCCAGCGGGTGCCGATGCTGCAACGCCTGGGCCCAGGCCGGCTGTAGCCGGCGGTGAGACGTTGAAGCCACTGGGCGGCGCCGGGGGCACGGGCGCTGTTGCGGCGGGCGGGACGGTGGGCCGCGGGGTCGTTGCGGCGGGGCCCGCGCTGGCCGCCTTGTCGGCCGGCTGCAAGGTCTGGCAGCCGCCGAGCAACAACGTCAACGCGACGCCGGCGGTGCAAAACGGAGCAGGGTTCGAGCGCATACGGCTACCAGGCGCCAGGCGCCAGAACGACACCATTTCATTGTGCGCCGAAGGCCCCGCCGCCGCGTGCGCTGGCGTGCCCCGCGCCGCGCAACACAGCACGGCAGCGGCCAACGCAGCCCCTAATGAATCGGCTTGAAGCGCACCCGCTTGGGCCGCGCACCTTCTTCACCCAGCCGTTTCTTCTTGTCGGCCTCGTACTCTTGGTAATTACCGGCGTAGAAGAACCACTGCGAATCGCCTTCGCAAGCCAGGATGTGGGTGCAGATGCGGTCCAGGAACCAGCGGTCGTGGCTGATGACCATCGCGCTGCCGGCAAACTCCAGCAGCGCTTCTTCCAGCGCGCGCAGCGTCTCGACGTCGAGGTCATTGGACGGCTCGTCGAGCATCAGCACATTGCCGCCCTGCGCCAACGTCTTGGCCAGGTGCAGGCGTCCGCGTTCACCGCCGGACAGGCTGCCGACCTGCTTCTGCTGATCGTTGCCTTTGAAGTTGAAGCGGCCGAGATAAGCGCGGCTGGGCATCACGAACTTGCCGACGATGATGTTGTCCAGACCGCCAGAGACGTCCTGCCACACCGTGTTCTCGCCCTGCAGGCTGTCGCGGCTCTGGTCGACGAAGGCCAGCTGCGCCGTCTTGCCGATCAGGACCCTCCCGCTGTCGGGTTGCTCCACGCCTTGCAGCATGCGGAACAGCGTCGACTTGCCGGCGCCGTTGGGCCCGATGATGCCAACGATGGCACCCGCCGGCACCTTGAAGCTGAGCTTGTCGATCAGCAGCCGGTCGCCGAAGCTCTTGCTGACCGCGTCGAACTCGATGACCTCGTTACCCAGCCGTTCAGCTACCGGAATGAAGATCTCGTTGGTCTCGTTGCGCTTCTGGTATTCAACGTCGCTCAGTTCCTCGAAGCGCGCCAGGCGGGCCTTGCTCTTGGTCTGGCGCGCCTTGGCGTTGGATCGCACCCACTTGAGCTCTTCCTTCATCGCCTTCATGCGCGCGTCTTCACTTTTCTGCTCGACCTCCAGGCGCTTTTCCTTTTGCTCCAGCCAGTCAGAGTAGTTGCCTTTCCAAGGGATGCCGGCGCCGCGGTCCAACTCCAGAATCCACTCGGCTGCGTTGTCCAGAAAGTAGCGGTCGTGCGTGATGGCCACCACGGTGCCCGGAAAGCGCTGCAGAAAGTGCTCCAGCCACTCGACGCTTTCTGCGTCCAGGTGGTTGGTGGGCTCGTCCAGCAGCAGCATGTCGGGTTTGCTCAGCAGCAGCCGGCACAGCGCGACACGGCGTTTTTCGCCACCGGACAGCACGCCGATGCGGGCATCCCAGGGCGGCAGGCGCAGCGCGTCGGCGGCCAGCTCCAGCTGCAGATCGGTGTTCTCGCTGCCGGCGGCGGCGATCACGGCTTCCAGCTCGGCCTGCTCGGCGGCTAGCTTGTCGAAGTCGGCATCGGGCTCGGCATATTCCGCGTACACCTCGTCCAGCCGCTTCTTGGCCGCCAGCACTCCGCCGATGCCCTGCTCGACACATTCACGAACGGTCTGCTCGGGCTCCAGCTGCGGCTCCTGCGGCAGGTAGCCGATGTTGAGGCCGGCCATCGGCACGGCCTCGCCCTCGTACTCTTTGTCGACACCGGCCATGATCTTCAGCAGCGTGCTCTTGCCCGAGCCGTTGACGCCCAGCACACCGATCTTGGCGCCGGGAAAGAAGGACAGCGAGATGCCCTTCAAGATCTGCCGCTTGGGCGGCACGATCTTGCCGACGCGGTTCATCGTAAAAACGTATTGCGCCATGGCGGCGGGTCCTCTGCGATGCAAACGGAGCCTGCGGCGCGGGCTGCGGCGCGGGCGGTAATGGCAGTGCGCAGCGGGCCGCGCACACAGCCTGCAATTGTCGCTGCAAAGCCAGGGCCGGCATGGCGGCGGGGCGCGCGATTGCTGCACGCAGTGCGGCGGGGTCGGCATCTGCGCAGCAACGCGTGCTGTAGCGTGCGCCGCCATGCCCCGCCTGCTGTTCCTGTTTTCGGCCGTGAATCTGGTCATCGGCACCGGGGCTTTCATCATCACCGGCATCCTCGATCTGGTGGCGCTCGACCTGGGCCTGAGCGTGGCCGCCGCGGGGCAGGCGATGACGGCCTACGCCATCAGCACTGCCGTGCTGGCGCCGCTGTTGCTGATGGCCACCGGCGCCTGGCCGCGCAAGCATGTCCTGTTGCTGGCGCTGGCCTTTTTCATTGCCGGCAACGCCGTTTGCGCGCTGGCGCCGAACCTGCCGGTGCTGTTGACCGGCCGCGTGCTGATGGGGCTGGGCGCCAGCTTCACGCCGCTGGCCGCCGGCATCACGGTGGCGCTGGTGGCGCCGCAGCGCCGCGGCCAGGCGCTGGCACTGGTGTTTCTGGGCGTCAGCCTGAGCTACGTCATCGGCCTGCCACTGGGCTCATGGCTGGGCCATGCGCAGGGCTGGCAGGCCGCCGTGTGGGCCGTCTGTGGCCTGGCGGTTTTGGCAGCTGCGGCCGTGCTGGTGGGCGTGCCGGCCACGGTGCAGGCACCCGGTGCCGGCTTCAGTGGCCTGGGCGCTCTGATCAAGCGGCGCGAGGTGCTGGCGGTGCTGCTGCTAACCTGGCTGTACTTCACCGCGATCTTTACCGTTTTCAGCTACATCGGCCCGGTGCTGCGCGCGCTGCTGGCGCTCAACAGTACGCAGCTGTCGTGGACCTTGATGCTGTTCGGCCTGTCCGGTGTGGCCGGCACCTTGATCGGCGGGGCGGCCAACGACCGCTTCGGCGCCAGGCCGACTCTGCAGGTGCAACTGGCGCTGCTGCTGCTGATGCTGCTGCTTCTGCCGCTGACGGTCGGCCACGGCGGCGCCATGTTGATCGTGCTGCTTGTGTGGGGCATGGCGGGCTTCGGCATGATGGCGCCGCAGCAACTGTGGCTGGCGCAACTGGCGCCGGCGCAGGTGCCGGTGTTGCTGTCGCTCAACACGTCGATGCTGTACCTGGGCACGGCGGCCGGGGCCGTGGTCGGCGGCCTGGGTGCATCGGCGGTAGGCTTTGCGCAGCTGCCTTGGGCCGGCGCGCCGTTTGCGCTGGCCGGGCTTGTGCTGTTGTGGGCATCGGCGCCGCCCCGGCGGGCAGGGGCTGCCGGCTAGAATCCGACTGGCAACACGGCATCCAGTCATCGTGTTGCAGTCGATTCCGACATCCAGCCCGCCCTCGCGCCTACCCGACTGGTGCACCCGCAACGGGTGACAGCAGGCAGCGAATCCCGGCCGACGAAGCAGTTCTCGGCCCACCCCCATGCACTTCACTGACCTCGGCTTGGCCGAGCCGCTCCTGCGCGCCGTAAGCGACCAGGGCTACGACATCCCGACCCCCATCCAGGCCCAGGCCATTCCGGCCGTGCTCGGCGGTGGGGACCTGTTGGCCGGCGCGCAAACCGGCACCGGCAAAACGGCCGGCTTTGTGCTGCCCATGTTGCACCGCCTGTCCGCTGGCGCGCCCGTCAAGGACGCCCGCGGCCGCCCTGCCATTCGCGCGCTGATTCTGACGCCCACGCGTGAGCTGGCAGCGCAGGTTGAAGAAAGCGTGCGCACCTACGGCAAGTACCTGCCGCTGACGAGCATGGTGATGTTTGGCGGTGTCGGCATGCAGCCGCAGATCGACAAGCTGCGCCGCGGCATCGACATCCTGGTGGCCACACCCGGCCGCCTGCTGGACCACCACCAGCAGCGCACGCTCGATTTGAGCCACGTGCAGATCTTCGTGCTGGATGAGGCCGATCGCATGCTCGACATGGGCTTCATCCACGACATCAAAAAGGTTCTGGCAGTGCTGCCGGTCAAGAAGCAGAGCCTGCTGTTCAGTGCGACGTTTAGCGACGAGATCAAGGCGCTGGCCGACCGGCTGCTCAACGCACCGGCGCTGATCGAGGTGGCACGCCGCAACCAGACCGCCGAGAACATTGCGCAGAAGATCCATCCGGTAGGCCGTGAACGCAAGAAGGACCTGTTGGCGCACCTGATCAAGGCCGGCGACTGGCATCAGGTGCTGGTCTTCACGCGCATGAAGCACGGTGCCAACCGGCTGACCGAGTTTCTCAACGACCAGGGCATCACCGCCATGGCGATTCACGGCAACAAGAGCCAAACCGCGCGCACCAAAGCGTTGGCCGACTTCAAGACCAACGATCTGCAGGTGCTGGTGGCCACCGACATTGCGGCCCGCGGCATCGACATCGATCAGTTGCCGCACGTGGTGAACTTCGAGATGCCCAATGTGCCGGAGGACTACGTGCACCGTATCGGCCGCACCGGCCGGGCCGGGGCCACCGGGGAGGCGATCTCGCTGGTGTGCCTGGACGAGGACGTTTTCGTCAAGGACATTGAAAAACTCATCAAGCGCAGCATTCCGCGTGAGACGGTGCCTGGCTTCGAGCCGCCGTTGGGCGAGAAGGCCGAGCCGATCGTGCTGGGCCGCATGACCATCGGCGGGGGCGGCACGCGCCGCAACGCGGGTGGTGGGTTTGGGGGCGGCGGTGGGGGCGGCGGCCGCTCGGGTGGCGGTGGCAGCCAGGGCCGCCGTGAAGGCGG
>JAJAZC010000221.1 GCA_026785885.1 Rubrivivax sp. | reverse complement strand
TTGGTCGCGTCCGGCGCCCACTGCGCGAGCACGACGACGTTGCTGGCGGGCTGGGCCTGGGGCTCCAGATCAGCCGCGGTGTCGGCCGCGGCCTGCACCGGCTGCACCGAATGCGCAGACTGCGCAGCACCACCGGCGTGCGACAGATGCGAAGCCGCGGCGCCGTCGTGGAACTCGAAGTCGTCGCGGAACATCGTCAGCAGGTGTTCTTCTAGGCCCATCATCAGCGGGTGCACCCAGCTGTCGAACAGCACGTTGGCGCCTTCGAAGCCCATCTGCGGTGAGTAGCGCGCTGGAAAGTCCTGCACATGCACCGGCGCGCTGATTACCGCGCACGGCAGCTTCAGGCGCTTGGCGATGTGGCGCTCCATCTGCGTGCCCAGCACCAGCTCGACTTGCAGCTCGGCGATGCGGGCTTCGACTTCGAGGTAGTCGTCGCTGATCAGTGCGTCGCAGCCGTAGAGCTTGGCCGCTTCGCGCACTTCGCGCGCAAATTCGCGGCTGTAGGTGCCGATGCCGACGAGCTGAAAGCCCAGCTCTTTGGCCGCGATGCGCGCTGCCGCCACCGCGTGGGTCGCGTCACCGAAGACGAAGACACGCTTGCCGGTGAGGTAGGTGGAATCGACCGAGCGGCTGTACCAGGGTGAGCGGGCAGCACGGCTGGCCAGTACCGCGCTGGCATCGACGCCGGCCAGCGCTGCAACCTCGCGGATGAAATCGCACGTGGCGCCGAAGCCGAGGGGCACCGTCTTGACCAGCGGCATGCCGTGCATGCGCTGCAGCCAGAGTGCAGCCTGCAGGCCGAGCTCGGGGTACAGCACGACGTTGAAGTCGGCGTCGGTGATGCGCTGGATGTCGGCGACGCTGGCGTCCAGCGGCGCGGTGACGTTGACGGCAATGCCCAGCTGGCCCAGCAGCCGGGTGATCTCGGCCACGTCGTCGCGGTGGCGAAAGCCGAGCGCCGTGGGGCCCAGGATGTTGCAGCGTGGCTGGCGGCCCTGCGCCTTGCTCGCTGCCGGTTGCGCGAGGTGGCGCACCAGTTGATAGAAGGTCTCGGCGGCGCCCCAGTTTTCCTTGCGCTGGTAGGACGGCAGCTCCAGCGCCACCACCGGCACCGGCAGGTTCAGGGCCAGGGCCAGGCCGCCCGGGTCGTCCTGAATCAGCTCGGCCGTGCACGACGCGCCCACCAGCATCGCCTTGGGCTGGAAGCGGTCGAAGGCGTCGCGCGCGGCGGTCTTGAACAGCTCGGCGGTGTCGCCACCCAGGTCGCGCGCCTGGAACGTGGTGTAGGTCACCGGCGGGCGCTTGTTGCGGCGCTCGATCATCGTGAACAGCAAGTCGGCGTAGGTGTCGCCTTGCGGTGCGTGCAGCACGTAGTGCACGTCGGTCATCGCGGTGGCCACGCGCATCGCGCCGACGTGCGGCGGGCCTTCGTAGGTCCACAGGGTGAGTTGCATGTCAGGCTGCTTGCGGTGACGCACGGTCGTGTTGCAAGAGCGCGGCGCGGCGCAGCGGGCGGGCGAACAGCTCGGCCAGATCGGCTGCCTGCTCGTAGCCGTGAATCGGCGTGAAGACCAGCTCGATGGCCCACTTGGTAGTCAGGCCCTCGGCCTCCAGCGGGTTGGCCAGGCCGAGGCCGCACACGGTGATGTCGGCGCGCTCGGCGCGGCAGCGGTCGAGTTGGTTTTCGACATGCTGGCCTTCGCTCAGGCGCGTGCCGGCGGGCAGCCAGGCCAGCTCTTGCGCCATGTGCTCACGGTGCAGGAAGGGCGTGCCCACCTCGGTGAGCTGCATGCCGAGCTCACGCGTGAGGAAGCGAGCAATCGGCAGCTCCAGCTGCGAATCCGGAAAGAAGAAGATACGCTTGCCGGCCAGCGTCTCGCGCTGGCGCTGCAGCGCCTGTACAGCACGGTTGCGGGCGCTGGCGGTGACGCGGTCGACCGTGTCCGGCGCAATCCCGAAGGCCGCGGCGGCGGCGTGGAGCCAGGCAGTGGTGCCTTCGACGCCGATGGGGAAGGGCGCTGCAATGCGCGTCGCGCCGCGGCCTTCCAGTGCGCGCGCGGTGTTGGCCAGAAAGGGCTGCGCCAGCAGGAACTGCGTGTTGGCGCCGATGGCCGGCATCTGGTGGCTGTGGCGGGCCGGCAGGAAGCTGACCTGCTGGATGCCGATCTGCGCCAGCAAGCGCGCGAATTGATCCTCGACGACATCCGGCAGCGCGCCGACGACCAACAGCACAGGCGCGTCCGAGACCGGCAGCACCGGCACCAGGCAAGCCAGGCAGGCATCTTCGCCTTGCGTGAAGGTGGTCTCGATGCCGCTGCCGGAGTAGTTCAACACCCGCACGCGCGGCAGAAACTGCGCCGACAGCCGTTGCGCCGCGCGCGCCAGATCGAGCTTGATGACCTCCGACGGGCAGCTGCCCACCAGGAACAGCGTCTTGATGTCGGGCCGGCGCTCGAGCAGGCGGTTGACGACCCGGTCCAGCTCGTCGTTGGCGTCGGCCAGGCCCGCCAGATCGCGCTCATCGAGGATGGCGGTGGCAAACCGCGGCTCGGCAAAGATCATCACGCCGGCGGCGCTTTGGATCAGGTGCGCGCAGGTGCGCGAGCCGACGACCAGGAAAAACGCGTCCTGGATCTTGCGGTGCAGCCAGACGATGCCGGTCAGGCCGCAGAAGACTTCGCGCTGGCCACGTTCTTTCAGCACCGGTGCGCTGGCGCAGCCGTCAGCCGCGGCCGGCAACAGCGGAATCACGGCCGTCATGCAGCCACCCCGCGCGCCGGCGCACCGAGCCGCGCTGCACGCAGCTTCAGCAAGAACTGCGTCGCGTTGATCACGTAGCTGGCGTAGGCCGCCAGCGCCAGCAGCATCTGCCCTTGTGGGCTCAGGGCACCGGTGAACAGCGCCACCAGATAAGCCGTGTGCAGCGCCAGCACCAGCATGCTGAACACATCTTCCCAGTAGAAGGCCGGTGCAAACAGCCAGCGGTCGAAGACGACTTTTTCCCAAATGCAGCCGGTGACCATGATCGTGTACAGCAGCAGCGTCTTGGCCACCACCGACAGTGTTGCCAGCTCGAAACCATGGCCGCTGGCCAGGTAGCGCAGCACCAGCACCGCACTGATGGCAAAGACCAAAAATTGCACCGGTGCGAGCACGCCTTGCACCAGCGTCCAGCCGGTGGCGTCGCGGCGGGCGCGCTCGGCTGGCGTGTACAGGGGGCGGGCTGGGTGGGCAGTGGGCATGGGCGCTTGTCGGGCAGGGCGTGGCGCAGAGTAGGCGGTCGACCACAAGATGTCAATCGAGATAGACGTAAATCAAGCCTGACACATTCCTGGCGCTTTCTGATGACCCGCGTCTTTAGTCTGGGTGGTCAGAAACGGGCCCAAATCTTTCGCTTGCCAACGGTGCAAACACCAGTCCATTAGCTTTTGACGTGGCCCCAAAGCACGGTGTAAAAACCACGCGTTTGCGGCGGTGGCCCGACGGCTGAATCCAAAGCAGGCCCAGTCCTATCCCGGACTCATCAGTTGGAGAAGTTCAAGTGCGAGTCAAACCGTCGCAAGGTGAAGCCGCAGTCCGCGAACGCAGTCACCGACCCGTGGCTTGGTCCGGCGCTTCGGATTCACAGGGCTCGGCGCAGGCCATCGATGCCACGCTGGGTGCAGCCAAAGCCCGCGTGTCCCGGCTGGCCAGAACGCTGGAAACCGAAGTCATTCCGCGCCTGGTGCGCCAGCACCGGCATGCTGACGAAAACCACGCGCTGCCAACTGCAGCCGAGGTGCAGGCCATGGTCCATGCCATGGTCGACGACAGCGAAGACCGGGTTGTGGCGCTGGTGGCGCAGTTGCGCGAGCGTGGCGTCACCATCGGCAGCATTTTTCTGGGCCTGCTGACGCCGGCGGCGCGCGAGCTCGGCGTGCTGTGGCAGCAGGACCGTGTCGACTTCGCGACCGTCACCGTCAGCCTGGGCCGGTTGCAGCGCTTGCTGCGGCAGTTGAGCCCCGACTTCGGTAACGAGGTCGACCACCCCCGCAACGGCCGCCGTGTGCTGCTGACGCAACCCGACACCGAGCAGCACATGTTCGGTCTGTCGATGGTGGCCGAGTTCTTCCGCCGCGACGGCTGGGACGTGCTGGGCGGCGTGGCCGGTGTCGGCATAGACGCCACTGCCTGGGTGCGTCGCGACTGGTTCGACGCCATCGGCTTTTCGATCGGCAGCGAGTTGGGCCTGCCCTGGCTTCGCCAGACGATTGCCGATGTGCGGCGCCTGTCCCGCAACCCGGCGCTGGTGGTGCTGGTGGGCGGGCCCATCTTCTCTATCCATCCGCAGTGGGCAGGCGATGTTGGCGCCGACGTCACCACCGATGGCCGCACTGCGCCGCAAATTGCGGAGACTATCCTTAGGAGACGCGCGCAAGAGCAAGCCGAAAGCGCCCGTTTGTCATAGTTCGCCAGCCAACGGCCCGCGCCGTGTTCCACTCAGCGTCGCAACTTCAGCAAGACTCGCAACTGCACCACCCACCACCACCAGGCGCCCAAGTCAGCACCCCATGCCCGCGCCAACCCTTCGGCGGCCAGCCATGAAGCGGCCCACGATCAAAAAGCCGGAGCTCCTGGGCGACATCGACGCCAAGACCACCGCCAGCCTGATCGGCTCTTGCAGCGACATCGCGCTGGTGATGGACAGCGAGGGCACCGTGCTCGACGCCATGGTGCAGGACACCGGCTTGGCCACACTCGCCGGCGATGGTTGGAAGGGCCGCGCCTGGGCCGACACGGTGACCATTGAAAGCCGCGACAAAACCGAGGCGCTGTTGCGCGAAGCGCGCGCCGGCATGCCCACCCGCTGGCGGCAGGTCAACCACCCGATGCGCGGCCACGACGACCTGCCGGTGTTGTATGCCGCAGTGCGCTTGTCGGAAACCACACGGGCAGCCGGCCAGCCGGCGCTGGTGGCCTTCGGGCGCGACCTGCGCTCGACGGTGCAATTGCAGCGCCGGCTCGTCGAAGCACAGCAATCGATGGAGCGCGATTACTGGCGCTTCCGCGAGGCCGAGACCCGCTACCGCATGCTGTTCCAGACCGCGCCCGAGGCGGTGCTGATTGCCGATGCGCAAACGCTCAAGGTGCTGGAGGCCAACCCCGCGGCCGAAGCGCTGCTGGGGCGCAACGCGGGCCGGCTCGTCGGCGCTGGCTTGACGGCGCTGTTCGAGCATGGCGGTCACGACCGTCTTCAGGCGCTGATCAACGGCGCGCGGGGGGTTGGCAGCACCGAGCCTGCGCGGCTCACGCTGTCGTCCGCTGGCGCTGCACCCGGCCAGGCGCCGGCCGATGTCGATGTCCTGGCAGCACTGTTCCGCCAGGAGCAGGCTGCCTATCTGTTGATCCGTGTGCTGCCGGTGGCTGCGGTGGACGAGCAGGCCAAGCGCGGCCGCAACGGCAAGGCGCTGCTGGCGCCAGCCGCCGACGCCGCAGCGCCCGGTTTGCTGGAGACCTACCTGCGCCAAGCCAGCGACGCACTGGTCTTCACCGATCTGCAGGGCCGCATCCTGCGCACCAACAGCGCCTTCGCCGCGATGGCGCAGCTGAGCAATGAAGACCAGGCGCGCGGCGAGTTGCTCGACCGCTGGCTGGGCCGTACCGGCATCGAGTTGAGCGTGCTGCTCAGCAACCTGCGCCAGCACGGCGCGGTCGGCTTGTTCACGACCAGCCTGCGCGGTGAGGTCGGCGCGGTGCACGAGGTCGAAATCTCGGCCACACAACTGGCTTCGACACAGCCGCCGACGCTGGCTTTTGCGGTGCGCGACATCGGCCGCCGCTTGCCGGGCGAAGAGCGCGCCCAGCCCAAACTGGCGCGCACGGCCAGCGAGCTGACTGAACTCGTCGGCCGCGTGCCGATGAAGGACATCGTCAGCGAAACCTCCGATCTCATCGAGCAGTTGTGCATCGAAGCCGCGTTGCAGATGACCAACGACAACCGCGCACTGGCCGCACAGTTTCTGGGGCTCTCGCGCCAGAGCTTGTACGTCAAGCTGCGCCGTTATGGCCTAGGTGATTTGGGTTGCGACAATTCAGATTGACAATCTGGGTGTAAACGTCGGTTGACGGAATCGCGCGGTGCGCGCACCATGGTCTTCATGGTGTTCCCCGCTCCGTCCGCCGTTGCCGAGTTGCTCAAGCCGATCACCTGGTTTCCGCCCATGTGGGCCTTCGGCTGCGGTGTCGTGGCCTCGGGCCAGTCACTGGATGGCCGCGTCGGCCTGATCTTGGCCGGGCTGCTGCTGGCAGGGCCGGCGGTGTGTGCCACCAGCCAGGCCGTCAACGACTGGTTTGACCGTCATGTCGACGCCATCAACGAGCCGCAGCGGCCGATTCCTTCGGGCCGCATGCCCGGCCGCTGGGGCTTGTATGTGGCTGTGCTGTGGACCGTGCTGTCGCTGCTGCTGTCGCTCGTGCTCGGGCCCTGGGGCCTGGGTGCTGCTGTCGTCGGCCTGGTGCTGGCCTGGGCTTACAGCGCGCCGCCGCTGCGCTTGAAGCGCAACGGCTGGTGGGGCAACGCGGCCTGCGGCATCTGCTACGAGGGTCTCGCTTGGGTCACCGGTGCGGTCGTGATGGCCGGTGGCGGTATGCCCGATCTGCGCTCCTTGATCCTGGCCGCGCTGTACAGCGCCGGTGCGCACGGGATCATGACGCTCAACGATTTCAAATCGATGGCCGGTGATCGCCGCATGGGCATCCAGTCACTGCCGGTGCAGCTGGGCCCGCGGCGCGCGGCGCTTGCTGCGGTCGGCACGATGTTGCTGGCGCAGGGCCTGGTCGTGCTGCTGCTGCTGGATTGGGGCCGCACGGGGCATGCCGGCGTGGTGGCCGCCCTGGCGCTGGCGCAGCTGGTGCTGGCGCGGCGTTTCGTAGCTGCGCCTGTGGCCCGCGCCGTATGGTTCAGCGGCCTGGGCGTCACGCTGTACGTGCTGGGCATGCTGGTCAGCGCGCTGGCGCTGCGGGGCCTGGTGTGAGCAGAATCCAGTTGGTCGGCGTGCGCAGTGTGGTCGGCGATTTGCGCGTGGCAGTGGTGCTGCGCGCTTTGCGCTTGGTGGCGGTCTCGCGCGCGTTGCGCGTGTCGTCCGCTTGCAGCCGGCGCTGCGTGCTCGCAGCCAGGGGCCGCGGATGACTTGGCTTGCGATCTTCCGGCTCGGCTTGATCCAGGCCGCGCTGGGCGCGATCGTGGTGTTGACCACTTCGACGCTCAACCGCGTGATGGTCGTCGAGCTGGCGCTGCCGGCGTTGGTGCCGGGCTTGCTGGTGGCGCTGCACTACGCCGTGCAGCTGTCGCGCCCGCGCATGGGCTTCGGGTCTGACCAAGGCCAGCGCCGCAGCCCGTGGATCGCCGTCGGCATGGCCGTGCTGGCGCTGGGCGGTTTCGGCGCTGCTGTCGGCACCGCTTGGGCCGCCACTGCACCGGTGGCAGGGCTGGTGTTGACGGCGCTCAGCTTCGTGCTCGTCGGCCTGGGCGTAGCGGCCAGCGGCACCTCGCTGCTGGCGCTGCTGGCCACGCGGGTGGCGCAGGAGCGCCGCGCCGCAGCGGCCACGCTGGTGTGGGTCATGATGATCATGGGCTTTGCCGTCACGGCTGGCCTGGCTGGCCACTTCCTCGACCCCTTCACGCCAGCGCGGTTGGTGCTGGTGTCGGGCTGCGTTTCGGTGCTGGCGCTGAGCCTGGCGCTGGTGGCTCTGGCCGGCGTCGAAAACAGTGCGTCGGTGCTGCCACGGCCTGCCGAATACGAAACCAGGCCGCGTTTTCTGCAGGCGCTGCAGCAGGTTTGGCTGGAGCCCGATGCCCGCCGCTTCACGGTATTCGTCTTCGTATCGATGATTGCCTACAGCGCGCAGGACCTGATCCTGGAGCCGTTCGCCGGCGTGCGCTTCGGCTTCACGCCTGGTGAGAGCACGCAGCTGAGTGGTGTGCAGCACGGCGGCACGCTGATGGGCATGTTGCTGGCGGCGTTGGCCGGCCGGCGCCTGGGCGGTGTCTTCTTCGGCTCACTGCGCAGCTGGATGGTCGGTGGCTGCTTCGCATCGGCGCTGGCGCTGGCCGGTCTGGTAGCCGGTGGCATCGCCGGCCCGGGTTGGCCGTTGCGCGCCAACGTGTTCTTGCTCGGCGTGGCCAACGGCGCTTTTTCGATTGCCGCCATCGGCTCGATGATGGCGCTGGCAGGGCAGGGCCGTGCCGCGCGCGAGGGCACGCGCATGGGCTTGTGGGGCGCGGCGCAGGCCATCGGCTTTGCCGTTGGCGGCCTGCTCGGCACGGCGGCCAGTGATCTGGCGCGGCTGCTCATCGGCTCGCAGGTCGCGGCTTACCTCGCGGTCTTCGGCGCCGAAGCGCTGCTTTTCGTCGTGGCGGCCGCACTGGCCGCGCACGTCTGCATGCCGGTCGCTGCACGTGCAGCGCCCTTTCCACAACGCATCCCCAGCAGTCCCCGGGAGGACGTCGATGAACGAATCGCACACCTATGACGCCGTGATCGTCGGCGGCGGGCCCGCAGGCGCCACCGCGGCGCACGATCTGGCGCTGCGCGGGCTGTCCGTGCTGCTGCTAGACCGCGCCGGCCGCACCAAGCCTTGCGGTGGTGCCATCCCACCGCGGCTGATCAAGGACTTCGACATCCCCGACCACCTGCTGGTGGCGCGGGCCCGCAGCGCACGCATGATTTCGCCATCGGACAAGCGGGTGGACATCCCGATCGAAGGCGGCTTCGTCGGCATGGTCGACCGCGACAGCTTCGACGAATGGCTGCGTGAGCGTGCAGCCGCAGCCGGCGCCGTGCGCCGCCGTGGCCGCTTCGAGCGGGTGGCCCGCGACGACGACGGCACCGCGGTCGTGCACTTCAGTACCGGTGCCCGCGCCGCGTCGTCGGCCGCTTCTGCAGCCTCACCTTCCAGTGCCGAGCGCAGTGCCAACAGCTACGTGCGGGCGCGCTGCGTCATCGGTGCCGACGGCGCGCGCTCGGAAGTCGCGCGCCAGACCGTGCCGGGGGCCGAGAAAACGAGCTACGTCTTCGCGTACCACGAAATCGTCGGCCGCCCAGCGACGTTGCCGCCGGACTACGACGCCACGCGCTGCGACGTCATCTACCGCGGCAGCCTATCGCCCGACTTCTACGGCTGGGTGTTTCCGCACGGCAACACGCTGAGCATCGGCACCGGCAGCGCCGACAAAGGCTTCTCGCTGCGCACCGCCGTGTCAGCCTTGCGCCAGGCCAGTGGCTTGCAGGACGCACCGACGCTGCGGCGCGAAGGCGCGCCGATCCCGATGAAGCCGCTGCCGCGCTGGGACAACGGCCGCGACGTGGTGCTGGCCGGCGACGCCGCCGGCGTCGTGGCGCCGGCATCGGGCGAGGGCATCTACTACGCCATGACCGGCGGCCGTCTGGCTGCTGATGCGGCTGCGGCTTATCTGCAATCGGGCGATGCACGCGACCTGGCCAGCGCGCGCAAGCGCTTCATGCGCCAGCACGGCAAGGTCTTCTGGGTGCTGGGCATCATGCAGCGCTTCTGGTACCGCAACGACAAGCGGCGCGAGCGCTTCGTCAGCATTTGCCGCGACAAGGACGTGCAAACGCTGACGTTCGAGGCCTACATGAACAAGGAACTGGTGCGCAGGCGGCCGCTGGCACACGTGCGCATCTTCTTCAAGGACATGGCCCATCTGCTGGGTCTGGTGCGGGCATGAAGATCCCCGGCCAGCCGAAGCGCAAATACTGCAGTGCGCTGCACGGCGGATCTCCAGTGACCCTGTCCGGCGTGGTCCGTCCGCGGCGAGACGCCTGAGGCCGATGGACGGCTGGCTGCAGCCTGCGCACGGCGTCGATCTGGTGATCGCGTGCATCGTGCTGGAAGTGCTGGCCTTGGCGCAGCGCCGCCCGGCCGTGCTCAAGCGCGCGCTACCCAGCCTGGGAGCCGGCCTTGCGATGGCGATTTCGTTGCGCCTGGCGCTGAGCGGCGCCGTGTGGCCTTGGGTCTGGTTGTGTCTGGCCGCCGCCGGCGCAGCGCACGGCATTGATGTAGTGCGGCGCTGGCGTGGCCAGCAGTGATTGAGCAGTGACAGGTGAACTCGGAGTGAAGATCGTGACGCCCACTCTTGCCGACCTTGCAGCCGTGGCTGCCTACGCGCCGGCGCTGGCGCAGGCTTTTGCCAGCCTGGCCTGTGACCTGGCGCTGGTGCTCGATGCGCAAGGCAAGATTACGCGCGTGGCCCACGGCCCGGCGAGCACGCTCACGCAGGCCACCGCCGACTGGGTCGGCCGGCTGCTGGTCGACGCCGTGACCCCCGACACGCGCCACAAGATCGACAGCCTGCTGGCCGAAGCCGCCACCGCAGGCCTGGCGCGGCGGCGTGAGGTCAACCTGCCGGTAGCAGACGGGCCGACGATTCCGCTGGCTTTCACCGCGCTGCGGTTGGGCCCGGACGGGCCGATGCTGGCCGCCGGCCACGACCTGCGCGCCGTGGCGCTGATGCAGCAACGTTTTGTGCGCGTACAGCAGGAGCTGGAGCGCAGCTACGGCCTGGCGCTGGGCGCTGGCGGCCCTGCGACGGCACCTGCGACGGCACCTGCGCCCGGCCAGGGTTTCGCTCACGCACCGGGTCCAGCATTCGGTGGGGCTTCGGGTCAGGGTTCGGGTCCGACGCCGAGTGAGAAGCTGGGTCAGATGCCGGGCCAGATGCCGGGTCAAGCACCAGGCGTCCTCCCGCTATCAGTAGTGCCAGCCGCGGACGTCACTGAACATCTCAACGAAGCCTCGCGTGCGGCTTTCGCGGCCTGGCTGCAAGCCGAGCAATTGGCTGGTGAGGGGCCGCTGCCGCCATGGCCGCGGCCGGCAGCCGCCCCGTTGGCCCGCGGTCCGCGCAAGCCAGGGGCGGGGCGCAAAACCTGACGCAGGTTGAGCGCGAATCCGGCGCCGTTGCGCGGGGTTCGTTCGCAGCTTCCAAGCGTTAACCTGCGGCTCCGCAACGAGTCGCATGCCCGGCCAAAGCCCGACCGCAACATCCGCATGAACGGACCCCTGCACGGCCTGCGTGTCATCGAAATCGCCGCCATCGGCCCGGTGCCGATGGCCTGCATGATGCTGGCCGACCTGGGCGCCGATGTCGTGCGCATCGACCGGCCCGAACCTAGCGGGCTGGGCCTGGCGATGGCGCCGCAGCACGACGTCACGGCACGCGGGCGCCGCTCGGTGGTGCTGGATCTCAAACACGCCGACGGCCGGGCCGCCTCACTGCGCTTGATCCACGCTGCCGACGTGTTGGTCGAAGGCTTCCGCCCCGGCGTGATGGAAAGCCTGGGCCTGGGCCCCGAGGTTTGCCTGGCCGGCCACCCGGGCCTGGTTTACGGCCGCATGACCGGCTTCGGCCAGAGCGGCCCACTGGCCGGCGCCGCGGGGCACGATCTCAACTACATCGCGCTCAGCGGCGCGCTGCACGCCATCGGGCCGGCGGGCGGTGCGCCACTGCCGCCGCTAAATCTGCTGGGCGACTACGGCGGCGGTGCGCTGTACCTGGCTTTCGGCGTGCTGGCCGCGCTGCATGAGCGCCAGCGTTCAGGCCGCGGCCAGGTGGTGGATGCCGCGATGGTCGACGGCGCGGCTTCGTTGTCGGCGCTGTTCTACGGCCTGCATGCAGCGGGCCAGTGGCGCGGTGAGCGCGGCAGCAATGTGCTGGACGGCGGCGCGCCGTTCTACGCCACCTTTGAAACGGCCGATGGCCGGCACATCAGCCTGGCGGCGCTGGAGCCCAAGTTCTTTGCGCAGTTGGTGCAGGCGCTCGGTATCGACGCCAGCTTCGTGCTGCGCCAGTACGACCGCCAGGCCTGGCCGGCGCTGCGCCAGGCCATCGCCGACGTGGTGCGGGGCGCGACGCGCGAGCAGTGGCAACAGCGCCTGGAAGGCAGCGACGTGTGCTTTGCACCGGTGCTCGATTTCGATGAAGCGCCACGGCACCCACAGGCCATCGCACGGCAAGCTTTCGTCACCGTCGACGGTGTCGTGCAGCCGGCGCCGGCACCACGCTTCAGCCGCACGCCTGCAGTCGAGCCGCAGCGCGCGCCGCGGCACGGTGAACACACAGAGCAGGTC
>JAJAZC010000220.1 GCA_026785885.1 Rubrivivax sp. | reverse complement strand
CTGCCCGGCCCACTTTGCCGACTGCGCCCAGGGCACCTACCGCGCTGGAGCGTGAAGTGCACGCCCGCAAGAAGGCCGCCGATGAAGAAAAAACCACGCGATCGCGAGCTGAAGAGGAGCGCAACGCCAACCTGCGGGCCGAAAACTGCCGCGGCGCGCGGAGCCAGTTGTCAGCGCTGGAATCCGGCCAACGGATTGCGCGCACCAACGACAAGGGCGAGCGCGAGGTGTTGGACGACAAAGGTCGCGCCGATGAGATGCGCCGCGCGCGCGAAGTCATCAGCAGCGAGTGCCGCTAGCGGTTCGCGGCTAACGGCTAACGGCCTGGCGGTGGCGCTTATAGCGTTGCCGACGGGCCTCTTTCGGGTCCACCTGAAGCGGCCGATACACCTCCACGCGGTCACGGTCGCGTAGCGTCGTTTGCAGGGTCTGCAGGCGGCTCCAGATGCCGACTTGCACAGCGCCTGGATCGAGACCGTACCGTTGCAGCAGCCCGCTGGCGCTCAGCGCATCGGCCACCGTTGCGCCAGCAGGCAACTGCACGGCCGTTGCATCGGTATGTCCCGGCTGCGGGCAGTACACGACGTCGATGCACAAACGCTCAACGTGCGCCATGCACACCCTCAGCGCGCCGTACGAAGGACTCGACCAGGGTATTGGCGATGCGGTCGAACACAGGGCTGACCATGGCTTCCAGCGCCGGGCTGGCAAAGGCGTAGCGCAGGTCGAACTCGATCTTGCAGGCCGGCTGTTCATTGCCCGGCCGACCCAGCGGCCTGAAAAGCCAGGTGCCCGACAGCTGAGAAAACGGGCCGTCGACCAGACCGACCTGTACCGACTCGGCTGCCACCTGCACATTGCGGGTGGTGAAGCTGTGGCGCACGCCCAGATAAGCCAGCCCTAGGCGCGCCGTGACACCGTCGGTATGGGTCTCCACCACCTCGGCGCTATTGCACCAGGGCAGGAAGTCGGGGTAACGCTTGACGTCGGTGACCAGCGCGTACATCTCGGCCGGCGAGTACCACAGCAGAATCGACTTGCGCACGTGCTTCATACAATGGCGTCATTGTAGAAGTGGGCCGCGGAGCGATCCGCGGTCAGCCATGGCCGCCATTGCCGAAAACCGCCGCGCCCGTTTTGACTACCGCATCGAAGAGCAATTCGAGGCCGGCATGGTGCTGGAAGGCTGGGAGGTCAAGGCCATCCGCGCCGGCCAGGTCCAGCTGACCGACGGTTATGTGCTGGTGCGCGATGGCGAGCTGTACCTGATCGGCTGCCGCATCAACGCGCTGCGCACCGCGTCCACGCACATCAGCCCGGAGGCCGATCGCACCAAGAAACTGCTGATGCACAAGCAGGAAATTCGGCGCCTGGTGGGCAAGGTCGAGCAAAAAGGCTTCACGCTGGTGCCGCTGAATCTGCACTACAAAGGTGGCCGCGTGAAGGCCGAGATTGCGCTGGCCAAAGGCAAGGCCGAGCACGACAAGCGCGACACCGAGAAGAAGCGTGACTGGCAGCGTGAGCAAGGGCGCTTGATGCGCCACAAGGTGTCGAGCAAGCCCGAAAAGGCTTGAAGCGCAGCGTTGGCGGTTGCTTCAGAAAGCCGCCAGATGCGGCCTGATTCAGGCCAAGGCCGCTAGGCGTGGCCCCGCTTCGGGAGCCGTCAAAAAGCCTGCGCCAGAGCCTGCGCCAGATCGGCCTGCAAATCGGCCACCGCTTCCAGCCCGATCGACAGCCGCACCAGGTGACCTTCGAGCCCATGCCCGGGCTCCCGTATCGCTTGCAGGTCGTACGGCACGACCAGACTCACCGGCCCGGCCCAGGAGTAACCGATGCGGAACAGGCGCAGCGCATCGACGAAAGCATGCACCTGCGCCAGGCTGTAACGCGCATCCAGCAGCACCGAAAACAGGCCCGCGGCCTGTGTGCAGTGGGCTTGCCAGTGCGCGTGGCCGGGCGAGCCCGGCAAAGCCGGGTGCAGCACGCGCGCAACCTCGGCCCGCGCAGCCAGCCAGTGCGCCAGGGCACGGCCGGCATGGTCCTGCGCGGCATAGCGCACGGCCAGCGTCGGCAGGCCGCGCAGCACCAGCTCGGTGTCGTTGCCGGCAACGCCGTAGCCCAGCCGCATGTGCGTCAGTTTGATGCGCTCGTGCAGCGCTGCGTCTTGTGTGACGACCGAGCCCATCAGCACGTCGCCGCCGCCGCTGGGGTATTTGGTCAGCGCCTGCATGACGATGTCGATGCCGTGCTCGAAGCCGCGCAGCGCCAAGCCGGCGCCCCAGGTGTTGTCCAGCGCCGTGATGACGCCTTTGGCGCGGGCTGCACGGGCCAGCGCGGCCACGTCAGGAAACTCCATCGTCACCGAGCCGGGCGCCTCGATCCACAGCAGCTTGGTCTGCGGGCCGATCAGCGCGGCCAGCGCAGCGGCATCCAGTGGGTCGTACAGGCGGTGCGTGATGCCCCAGCGCCTGAGCTCCTGACGTGCCAGCTCGCGGCTGGGCCCGTAGACGTTGGCCGGCAGCAGCACCTCGTCACCAGGGGCCAGCAACGCCAAGTCGACGACCGCCACTGCGGCCAGACCGCTGGGCAGCAGCACGCACTGCCGGCCGCCTTCCAGCGTGGCAATGCGCTCTTCCAGCACAAAGGTCGTCGGCGTGCCGTGCAGGCCGTAGGTGTAGCCGTCCTTGCGCCGCCAGTCACGCGATTGCAGCGCCGCGGTGTTGGCGAAGATGACGGTACTGGCCTTGAAAACGCCGGGCGCGGGCGACTCGAAACCGTCGGGCGGCTGGTAGCCGTGGTGGATGAGGTCGGTGATGGTGTCGCGCGGCATGTGGGCCTCAATCTCAGACCGTCACACCGTCAGACCGGCAGCCCGACAAGATCGTGCCCTTCGGTGGCGACGATGCGCGCGCGTGTGAACTCACCCACCTTCAGCGTCTTGCTGGCTTTCTCGGGCGGCAGCAGGCGCACGCGGCCATCGATCTCCGGCGCATCGGCATAACTGCGGCCGATACCGCCGCGGCGGCCCAAAGCCGGCGCGTGGTCGATCAGCACCTGCATCGTCGCGCCAATGCGCCGCTGCAGTTTGGCCGCCGACACCGCCTCGGCCACAGCCATGAAACGTGCGCGGCGTTCTTCGCGCACGGCCAGCGGCAGCATGCCCGGCAGGCTGTTGGCCGCCGCGCCCTGCACGGCCGAATACGCGAAGCAGCCCGCGCGGTCGATCTGCGCTTCCTGCATGAATTGCAGCAGCGTCTCGAACTGGCTTTCAGTCTCACCGGGAAAACCGGCGATGAAGGTCGAGCGCACGACGATCTCCGGGCAGATCGCGCGCCACTTGGCCAGCCGCTCCAGATTGCGCTCACCGCCTTCGCCATAAGCCGGGCGCTTCATGCGCTTGAGCACATCCGGGTGCGCGTGCTGGAAGGGCACGTCCAGATACGGCAGCACACGCCCTTGGGCCATCAGCGGCAGCACCTCGTCGACGTGCGGGTAGGGATAGACATAGTGCAGGCGCACCCAGGCACCGTACGGCTCAGCCAGCAGGGCCAGTCGGTCGCACAGCTCCAGCATGCGCGTCTTCACCGGCTGGCCGTCGAAAAAGCCGGTGCGGTACTTGATGTCGACGCCATAAGCACTGGTGTCCTGGCTGATGACCAGCAGCTCCTTGACGCCGCTGTCGAACAGCGCGCGTGCATCACCCAGCACATCGCCGATGGGCCGCGACACCAGATCGCCGCGCAGACTCGGGATGATGCAGAAGGTGCAGCGGTGGTTGCAGCCTTCGCTGATCTTCAGATAGGCGTAGTGGCGCGGTGTCAGCTTGATGCCGGCCGTGCCGCGAAACTCAGCGCGCGCCTCAGGCACCAGATCGACGAATGGATCGTGCGGCTTGGGCACGTACCGGTGCACCGCGTCCATCACCTCCTGCGTGGCGTGCGGCCCGGTGACGGCCAGCACCTTGGGGTGCACCTGCTGCACCAGGTTGCCACCCGCGTCGCCAGCCTTCGCACCCAGGCAGCCGGTGACGATGACACGGCCGTTGGCGGCCAGCGCTTCGCCGATGGTGTCCAGGCTTTCCTTGACCGCGTCGTCGATGAAGCCGCAGGTGTTGACGATGACCAGGTCGGCGCCGGCAAAGGTCTTGCTGGTCTCGTAACCCTCGGCGCGCAGCTGGGTCAGGATCAGTTCGCTGTCGGTCAGGGCTTTGGGGCAGCCCAGCGACACGAAGCCGACCGTGGGCGGGCGCTGCCTTGCCTGCGGTGCAGCCTGGGCTGGTTCGGCCACGGATTCAAGGATGTTCATTCCGCGATTTTCATGCATCGCGCAGCAGCGCAGCCCGGGCTACTTCTTGGCCGGCTCTTTGCTGCCTGTCTTGACCCCCGGCGGGAAGCCCGGCAAGCCGGCCACCAGCCCCGGAAACATCGGCGCGGCGGACTGCATCTTCTCCAGCAGCGCACGGCCCTGCTCGACGTAGCTGCCCATCAGCCCCTGCAGGGCCACAGGCTGGCCGCGCAGGAACTGCGTCCACAGCTCCGGGTTCAGCCGCTGCGGGTCATACAGGCCGGCGCTTTGCTGGATGAACTGCTTCTGCAGCTCAGTGAAGGCGCTCATGTTCTGCTCCAGCATCGAGCCCATCACGCCCTGCATTGCATGGCCGTAGAAACGGATGATCTGGCTGAGCGTCTGGGCACTGAACATCGGCACGCCGCCGGACTCTTCTTCGAGAATGATCTGCAGCAGGATGCTGCGTGTCAGGTCCTCAGCCGTTTTTGCATCGCGCACCTCGAAGGTCTCACCGGCCAGCACCATCTGCTTGACGTCGGCCAGCGTGATGTAGCTGCTGGTTTGCGTGTCGTACAAGCGGCGATTCGGGTACTTCTTGATTACGCGCACTGCGCTGCCTTCAGGCGTCTCTTCAGCAGGCAAATGGGCGGCGGCTGGGCGGCTGGTGCGGGGCATGCGATTCATTCTAGGAGCGGCCTTGCCCGCCCCGCGCGGGGGGTTTTCCCGGCCGCTTCAGGCAGCGCCCGCAGCAGCGCCGCGGGCCACGAAGTGGGGGTTTGCGAACCCGGCTTTGCCATAGTGCAAATGCGCCCCGGCCAGGTCGGTGACGCGGCCGCCGGCGGCGCTCAACAGCGCGTCGCCGGCGGCGGTGTCCCACTCCATCGTGCGGCCCAGGCGCGGGTAGATATCGGCCAGCCCGGCGGCCAGCAGCCCGAACTTCAGCGACGAGCCGACCGCTACACGCTGTATCACCGGCGGCAGCCCCTGCTGCCGGTGCTGCGCCTGCAGCCAAGCCGCCAGGGCCGCGTCGTCACCGGGTGATCGGCTGCAGGCCATGACCACGCCTGCAGCGGGTGCGGGCCGACAGCGGATGGGCCGACGGCCCGCAGCGTCTTGGAGCCAGGCGCCTTGCCCTTGCCCTTGCCCTTGCCCTTGCCCTTGCCCTTGCCCTTGCCCCAGCCCCAGCCCCCGCCCCAGCCACAGACCCAGCCACAGACCCCCCCCCTGCAAAAAACCCCCCGG
>JAJAZC010000219.1 GCA_026785885.1 Rubrivivax sp. | reverse complement strand
CCGGGGGTAGTTGGGGGCTCACCCCCGCGCCGTGTTCCATCCGGGCTGGCGGTTTGTCTGCCCCGCGCCCCCTGGGGGCCCGCCTCGGGAGGTCATGCTCGGTCAGCCAGGCGGCCAGTGCAAGCTTGTCCCGTGCCAGCACCAGGGCTTGCGCACCGCTGACCCACACGCGGGTGCCGGCGGCCTGCAATGCAGGGCCTTCGCTGGTCAACGCGGCCAGCTCCAGATCGGTGGTGGGCAGCAGGTGCTCCACGCCTTCATCGCGGCAGCTGCGGTGCAGGAAGGCTGCAAACGTGGCCGTTTCGGCTAACGGTGGCGCCTGCAGGTAAGCGTCAGCCAGCAGACGGCCGGTGTTCTCTGCGTGGCAATCGGCGACCAGCACGCGCATGTTGCCCAGGAGACGCAACGACTTGACCAGCGCCGCGCCTTGCAGCCCGCCACCGGAGACGACCAGTGCCGTGCTCAAGCGCACGGTGACAGCTCCATGCAAAAAGCGTTGGCGATCTCCGGGTAAGGCTCGGCCAGCGTCTGCAGGGCGCGCCAGACCGCCGGCGGCAAGCCGAGTTGGTCGAGCTGCCCGGTGGTGAAGGGCTTGAGGATCAGGCCGGCGCTGCTTTGCACTTGCCAACCGCAGTCGACGGCCAGACTCTGCAGCCGCGGCACGTCGAAGTAACGGCGGTGGCCGAGCGCGCGGTCGGCATCGCTCAGCGCATACAGATCGGGCAGCAGCCCGGCTTCATGGCCCAACAGGCGGTGCAGTGAACGTGCGTTGGGCACCGCCACATGCAGCCGCCCGGCCGGCGCGATGAAGCCGCGCATCGAGCGCAGCAGCGAGGCAGGGTCGTCGACATGCTCCAGCACGAAGCCGGCTTCAATCGCGTCGAAAGGACCGAAGGTCGGCGGCAGCTGCTCGAAGAAGGACTCCACCAGTTCCAGCCCCGGTGGCAGCGGCTGCATTTGCGCTGCGAAGCTCTGGATGATGGCCGGCGCCGCATCGACAATGACATAGCGCGCCAGCTGCCCCGCGCGCAGCAGCTCGACGATGGGCCGCGCCACTGCCATGTGGCCGATGCCCAGGCTCAGCACCTGGCGCGCGCCTTCCTGCTGCAGCCGCGCTGCAATGCGCAGGCCGTAGGCTTCGTGCACAACGTGGTTTTCTTCGAAATGCGGGAAGGCCTTGGAGTACGCGCCGGCATGGCCGTCGAGCTGCTCGGCGCGGGTGGCGTCAGCGCTGGACATCGCGCACGATGAAAGTGGGCCGGTTCTGCACCTGGTTGAAGACGCGGCCGAGGTAGATGCCCACCAGGCCCACGGCCATGGTCATGATGCCAAGGCTCAGCGCCATCAAACCCATCAACGACGTGAAGCCGACCAGCGCGTCGTCGAATACCAACTTGCGAAACACCAGGTACAGGACGTACAAAAAACTGACCGCGGTGATCGACAGCCCGATGTTGAACAACCAGGTTAGCGGCTTGGAGGAAAAGGCGCTGATGGCCGTGACCATCAACTGCACCCGCCGCGCCAACGTGTAGGTGCTGCGGCCTTCGCGTTGCGACTTCAGCACCGGCAGGCCGAGCTGCAGAAAACCGGTCCAGCTCATCATGCCGCCAAGGAACAAATTGCGGTCACCCAGCTGCAGCAGCGCGTCGACGAAACGGCGCGTCATCAGCCGCTCAGTCAGCATGTTCTCGGGAATGCGCACGTCGCTCACCGCGTTGAGCACACGCCAGAACACGCTGCCGCTGGCCTGCTCGAACCAGCCGCCCTTGCGCGCGTCCTGGTAGCCGTAGACGAGGTCGGCGCCGCTGCTTAACTGGCGCGCCAGAAACTCGGCCAGTAAACCGGGTGGCACTTCCAGATCGCAATCGATCAAGAAAACGAGGTCGCCACGGGCATGGCTGAGGCCGGCTTGCATCGCGGCATGGTGGCCGAAATTGCGTGACAGGTCGACCACCACGATTCGGGGCTCGGTGGCGCGGCGCTGCAGCGCGTAGGCCAGCGAGTCATCGGGCGAACCGTCGTTGACGAGCACGATTTCCCAGTGCGCCGTGCCGCTGGCCTGCAGCGCAGCAATGCTCTGGTCGATGAAGCCCTGCAGGTAGGGGCGCGATCGGTACAGCGTCGACACCAGGCTGATCGCCGGCGCCAGCGCCGCGACGGGGCCCGGGCGCGGGCCCGTCAGCACGGGAGCCTGCAGGCCTGGACTTACAGCCGCCACACCCGATACCCCGCACGCTCCAGCGTGCCCCGGTCGAAGGCGGCCTTGACATCGATGAAGGCGCCGCCTTTGACCAGCTTGCGACCCAGGTCCTCGGGCGACAGGCTTGCGTATTCCTTGTGCGCCACGGCCGCGACGATGGCGTCGGCGCGCGGCAGCTGATCCCAGCTTTCCAGGCGCACGCCGTACTCGTGCATGGCTTCGTCGGCGGCGGCCTGCGGGTCGG
Source organism: Rubrivivax sp. (assembly GCA_026785885.1). Lineage (GTDB taxonomy): Bacteria > Pseudomonadota > Gammaproteobacteria > Burkholderiales > Burkholderiaceae_C > Rubrivivax. The sequence continues at coordinate 19,550 of JAJAZC010000219.1, read as the reverse complement.
TGACGTGGACTTCGACGCCGTAGGTCTTGAGCTCGTTGATGATGTCGATGACCTTGCTGTTGCGCAGATCGCCGCAGTTTTCTTTGAAGGTCAGGCCCAGCACATTGACGCGCGCGCCCTTGATGTAGCTGCCCGAGGCAATCATCTGCTTGATGGTCTGCTCGGCAATGAATTTGGCCATGCCGTCATTGATGCGCCGCCCAGCCAGGATGACTTGCGGGTGGTAGCCCAGCATGTCGGCTTTGTGCGTCAGATAGTAGGGGTCGACGCCGATGCAGTGGCCGCCGACCAGACCGGGTTTGAACTTGAGGAAGTTCCACTTGGTGCCGGCCGCTTCCAGCACTTCGGAGGTGTCCAGCCCGATCTTGTCGAAGATGATGGCCAGCTCGTTCATCAGTGCAATGTTCAAGTCGCGCTGGGTGTTCTCGATCACCTTGGCGGCTTCTGCGGCCTTGATGCTGCTGGCGCGGTGCACACCGGGCACGACGATGCGCTCATACAGTTTGGCCACTTTGTCCAGCGTCTCAGGCGTGTCGCCGGAGACGATCTTCAAGATCTTCGTCAGCGTGTGCTCGCGGTCACCGGGATTGATGCGCTCGGGGCTGTAGCCGACGAAGAAGTCTTCTCTCCACTTGAGCCCCGATTCGCGCTCCAGCACCGGGATGCACACCTCCTCGGTCGCGCCGGGGTAGACGGTGGATTCGTAAATCACCGTGGCGCCTTTTTTCATGTGGCGGCCAACGCTGATGGAAGCCCCGATGAGCGGCCGGAAGTCGGGGATGTGCGCGTCGTCCACCGGCGTGGGCACGGCCACGATGATCACGTCGGCCTCACCGAGCAGTTGTGCATCGGCGGTGTAGATGGCGTGTTTGGCCAGCGCCATCTCGCTGTCGGGCAGCTCGCGCGAAGGGTCGGTGCCGCGCTGGCAGGCGTCGACCTTGTTCTGTGCGATGTCGAAGCCGATGGTGCGCAGCTGCTTGCCGAATTCGACCACCAGCGGCAGTCCAACGTAGCCCAGGCCAATGACCGCGAGTGTGTTCATGAGGTGTCGTCCTTCAAAGATCGATTGCTTGGCCGCACGGCTTCAGCGGCTTGGCTTGGTGGCCTCGGCCGTGGCTTGCAGGCTCGCGCTCAGCGGGGCCAACTGCTGCGCGACAAAACCTTGCAGCTGCTCGGCCGAGCGGCCGGCGGGCTGCTGCAGCGTGGAGAAGATCAGCACCGCGGCTGCGTCACCACGGCCGGCCAGCCGCTGCAGCGCCAGATCGACCTTGGCGCGGGCGTCACTGGTGGTGTAGCGGCCGCCTATCCAGTACAGGTAGGCGACATCCAGTTGGGTGCGCGCTTGCACACTGGGTTGCGCCGGCTGGCGCAGTGCTGCCGTGCGCACGGCCGCGGCCGGGCTGCCGGGCGGCAAAGCGCGGCTGCCGCTGGCGGTGGTTGACCATTCGGTATCGGTCTGCTCGACGAGTACGTTGGTCGACGTCACGAGCTTGCGCTCGGAACTCTGGTTGCGGTAGTAGCCCACCCACACCGCCACACGTTCATTGCCACCGGGGGCAGCGCGCTGGTAGACGCGCGGCGCGGTGGCGCTGGGCTGCTGATAGGCGGGCCGCCAGTCGGCCAGCTGGCTGCCTTCGGCCGCAGCGGCCCAACCGCCGGGCAGCGTGGCCGGCAACACCAATTGCGGTGCCGGCCCGACAGCCGGGCGGTTGAGCTGCCAGACCACGGCCTGCGTGGCCAGCAGCAGCGCGGTGATGGCCACCACCACCGGCCAGCTGCGCGCCGACGCAGCTGCCAGGTCGCCGGCCGTGGCCGCCGGCCCAGCGCTGGCCACCGGTGCATCGGGCTCCGACCAGCGCGCGCCGATCACGAACATCACCGTGATGATGATGCCGAAGAAGACCCAGCCATAGACCAGGTGGTCCGCGCCGACCGCCAGTTTGTTGCCCGAGATGTGACCCAGCATCACGATCATGTAGGCACGCAGCCAGTTGGCGACGATGGGTGCCACCAGCGACAGTGCGATGAAGATCACGCGCCGTTTCGTCGAGCGGTAGTTGAGGTACGCAAACAGGCTGCCCACCATGAACGACGCGATCAGGTAGCGCACGCCGCTGCAGGCTTCCACCACCGACCAGTTGCCCGATGGGATCACGAACTGCAGGCCTTCGCGGTACACCGGCACGCCAGAGAAGGCCACGGCTGCGACCGTGAAATCGGCGGTCCACTCCATCATCTGCGGGACCATGAAGTCGCCGATGGGCACCGAAAAAAACAGGAACATCAGCGGGAAGGTGATGCAGCGCGCGACCGCCAGGCCGAACACCGCCGGCACAGCCAGCACGATCAGCGCCACCAGCGCCAACTGCGTGGCCGCGTTGACGCCGGCCAGCTCACCCAACAGCCACAGTAACGCCACGGCCGCGATCGGCAGCAGCACCCAGGGCGCGGGTTGCGGCTGCAGCAAAGCCAGATCGACGCGCCGGCGCCACACCAGCCACAGCGTGATCGGCGGCACCAAAAAAGCGTGAGCGAAAGTCTCGGAGCGCGTCCAGATGCCGACCATCGCGGTGGCCGTGTCGCGAAACAGCAGCAGCAACGCCGCCAGCAGCAGCAGGCCCGGCAGCAGGGTCTGCAGCGGGCGTGGCGGCGGGGCGCTGACGACGGCGGACATGGGCTGGTTGGTCTCGGAAACGGGGTCTAACCGAGCGACCGCACGACCATCGGCCCGAGCCAGTTGGCCAGGCCCAGCGGTAGCTTGCGCCAGGTCTTGATCATCAGCTGGTACTTGGCGTTGGACGGGTTGTTCTGGGGCACGGCATCGCGCTTGTAGAGGCGGTACTCGTAGTTGAGCGGCGTGGGCTCGAAGCCCCAGTTTTTCTTGAACGCGTAGGGCCCGGTGCCCTGCTTGCTGCGCCCGTAGTCGAAGGTCTTGAGTCCGCGTGCGCAGGCGCGGCGCATCAGCTCCCAATATTTGAAATCATTGGCCGCCAGGTCGCGTGCGGCTTCGTCATCACCGGCGTAATAAGGCAGCACCTCGTCGCGAAAGTAAAACGTCAGCACCGACGACAGCAGCCGGCCGCCGGCATCCACCACCGTCAGCACCTCGCAGTCGGCGCCGAACTCGCGCTGCAGCAATTCGAAGTAGCGCCGCGGCAGCGCCGGCGTGCCGTGGCGGTGCACGTTGCTGGCGTAGAGCTTGAAGAAGCGCTCAACGCCGCTGTCGACCTCCGCGCGCAGGCCGTTCTTGATGCCCTTGCGCACCATCGCGCGCTGCTTGCGCGGGATAGCCAGCATGTTGGCTTCTTCCGTGGGCTCGATATTTTTGCGGAAGGTGACGTAGAGCTCCTGCTTGGGCCAGCTGTCGTGGCTGCGCTGCAGTTGCCGCAGCTCCAGGTGATCCACACCCAGATCGCGGCCGAGTTGATCGGCGGCCTGCTCCAGCAGCGTGGCGCTGTCTTCGTCGTCAGCCGCAACACCGCCGTAGACGGCAAATGGCAGGCTGGTCAGCGCGTTGCCGAAGAGCCGGCTCTTCACATGCGCCAGCGGCAGCACACCGGTGATGCGGCCATCACGCTGCGTGTACAGGTAGTGCGTGTCGTGGTGAAAAACCTCGGCCAGCACCCGCCGCCAGCCACTACGGTGGAAGAAGGTTGCGGCCGGGCAGCTGAGCACAAAGGCGTCCCACAGCGCGGCGCTGCGGACATCGCCGGGGGCGAGTCGTTGAAGGGTCAGCACGGGCGCTTTCAGCGCGGCGGCGGCGTGGCGCTGCGCTGCAAGAAGATGTGGTCCATGCGGCCCCAGCGAAAGTCGTCCATGAGGCTTTGCAGGCGGCGCTCGGTGTGGCCGATGTTGACGTAATGGCGGAAGCGCGTTTTCAGATCGATGCCCGGCACACGCGGTTGCTCGACGTCGATCTCCCAGGGGTGGAAGTAGAAGACCGCGGATTCGCGGTCCTGCTGGTTGACCTGGCGCAGCATCCAGCGCGAGAGCGCATACGGCAGCAGCCGGAAGTAGCCGCCGCCGCTGGACGGCAGGTTGCGGTTCATGACGCGCAGCGTCGTCACCGGCACCTCGAGCAGGCCGTTGCCGAGCCGGTAGGCAAAGCGCGGTGAGTCGGGCATGCCGTAGTGATCGTGCTTGATCGGGTAGACGCTGCTGCTGTAGGCGTGGCCTGCGTGGGCCAGCACGTCGAAGGCCCACAGGTTGCCGGCCCCGATGGAAAAGCTCGGTGCTCGGTAGCCCTGCACCGCGACGCCGCCGATGTCTTCCAGCAGCTTCTTGGCACGCACGACGTCCTGCTTGAAGGCGTCACGGTCCAGCTCGCTGGCGCGCTCGTGGCCGTAGCCGTGGCTGGCCAGCTCATGGCCGCCGTCGACGATGCGCCGCACCAGTTGCGGGTAGCGATCGGCGACCCAGCCCAGCGTGAAAAAGGTGGCGTGGATCTGCCGCGCGGCCAGCAAGTCGAGGATGCGGCCGACATTGCGTTCGACACGGCATTCGCGCGCGTCCCACTCATCACGGCGGATATAGGGCGCAAAGGCCGAGACCTGGAAGTAATCTTCCACGTCGATGGTCAAGGCGTTGGTGACGGCGGGTGCAAGCATGGGCGCGAATGGTCAGGCTGAATCAGGGCGCGCCGGCCTGCAGCCAGCGGAACAAATCCGCGGCAATGCGCTCGGCGGCATGGCCATCCCACAGTTCGGGGACTCGCCCCCGCTTACCGCGGCCGGCCAGGATCTCGGACACACCGTGGCGAATGGCCCCAACGTCGCAACCCACCATCGTGTTGGTGCCTTGCTCGACGGTGATCGGCCGCTCGGTGTTCTCGCGCAGCGTCAGGCACGGCACGCCGAGTGCGGTGGTTTCTTCCTGCAGGCCACCGGAATCGGTGAGCACCAGTGTGGCGCCGGCCATCAGGCCCAGCATCTCCAGGTAGCCCTGGGGCGGCAGCATCAACATGCGGTGCGAATCGACCAGCGATTGCAGGCCGAAGCGATCGATGTTGTTGCGCGTGCGCGGGTGCAGCGCAAACACCAGCGGCAGCTGTTGTGCGGTGTGCAGCAACTCCTGCAGCACGCGGCGCAGCGTGGCCGCGTCGTCGACGTTGGACGGCCGGTGCAGCGTGACCGCGCCGTAGCCGCGCGGGTGCTGCAGCACGGCCGCATCAAGGCCGTGCGCGGCCAGCGTGGCGGCAGCCGGGCGCGCCCGGGCGCGGTTGCTCAGCAGCGAGTCGATCATCACGTTGCCGGTGAAGCACACGCGCTGCTCGGCCACGCCTTCGCGCAGCAGGTTGGCCAGAGCGCTGCGCTCGGTGGTGTAGAGGCGGTCAGCCACCTGGTCGGTCAGCACGCGGTTGATCTCCTCCGGCATCTTGCGGTCGTGGCTGCGCAGGCCCGCTTCGACGTGCACCACCGGCACGCCCTTCTTCACGGCCACCAGCGTGCAGGCGAGCGTGGAATTGACGTCGCCCACGACCAGCAAGCAGGCCGGCGCGTGTGCGTCCAGCGCCGGCTCGAAGCGTTTCATGACCTCGGCCGTCTGCACCGCGTGCGAGGCCGAGCCGACCTCCAGGTTGATGTCGGGTCGCGGCAGTTGCAGGTCGGCAAAAAGCTTGTCGCTCATGCTGGCGTCGTAGTGCTGGCCGGTATGCACCAGCAGCGCCGGCAGCGGCGGCACGTGGGCAGCCAGTGCACGCAGGATGGGCGCCATCTTCATGAAGTTGGGCCGCGCGCCGACGACGCACATCACGCTGCCGGCGCGCGGCGCTTTCGTGGCTCGGGCGGCTTGGGCAGCGCTGGCGGCGCTGGCGCTCGAGCTGCTCATGCCTTGGGCTCGCCCGGCTCGCCCGGCTTGCCGGACTTGCTGGCAGCAGCCACCAGCTTGTGCAGCATCTGCAGCGTCTGCACGTTGATGCGCTCCAGCCGCAGCAGGCTTTTCTCCAGGCGCTGCAGTTGATCGCCACGCTGATCGGCGGTAAGTGCGGCGATCTGCCGGCCCATGCCGTCGGCGGTGGCGGCGTCGAGCTTGATCTCGCTCAAGTCAACGTCTAACTCCGCACCCGCCAGACCGCCGGGCATCGCCGAATCACGGCCAGAAAGTGCTGTGTGGGCAGGATGCGAAGCGACCGCGTTTTCCTGCTGGAACTCCAGCACCACCTCGGCCACGTCGTCTGCCTTGAGGTGGCTGCGGCCGGCCAGAAAACCGGCCAGCAGCAGCCGGTCGCAGATGGCATTTATGCGCCGCGGAATACCGCCGGTGGCCTTGTAAATGCCGTCGAAACACGCCGGCTCGAAAGTCGGCTTGGAGGTAGCGCCGGCGCACTTGAGGCGGTGCTCGATGTAGGCGCGGGTCTCGTCGCCGTCCAGCGGGCCGATGTGGCAGGTGGCTGCCACGCGCTGGCGAAACTGCTCCATCTCGGGCCGCTGCAGGATCTCGCGGAACTCGGGCTGGCCGACCAGAAAGCTCTGCAGCAGCGCCTGGTTGCCGAACTGAAAGTTGCTGAGCATGCGCAGTTCTTCGACCGCGCGCGGCGTCAGGTTCTGCGCTTCGTCGACGATCAGCAGGCAGCGTTTGCCTTTGCTGGTCTGGCTTATCAAGAACGCTTCTAAAGTGATCAGCAGCTCGCTCTTGGGAACATCCTTGACGCGAAAGCCGAAGGCCGCGCCGACCATACGCAAGGTGTCCTCGGCGCCCAGCTGCGTCGTCACCAGGTGGCCGGTGATGACGTTGCTGCCGTTCAGCCCCTCGATTAGGCTGCGCAGCACCATCGTCTTGCCGGCGCCTATCTCACCGGTAATGACGATGAAACCTTCGTTGCGCGATACGCCGTACTCGAGGTAGGCCTTGGCGCGCCGGTGCTGCTTGCTGGCGAAGTAAAAGCTCGGGTCGGGGTTGAGCTGGAAGGGCTTGCTCGTCAAGCCATAAAAAGCTTCGTACATGGCGGGTCAGAAACGCTGGTTGAGCGTGGCGAAGACCGCCGCTTCTTTGTAGGGCTCGGTCACGCTGTCGAAGATGCTGTAGCGCGCGCCCAGCGTTGCCGATGCGCGCAGGCTCAAGCTGCTGGCATAGCTCAGCGACACCGAGTCCAGCGTGGCGCCGGCCAGCAGGCCATTGGCGCGCGTCAGCAGGCGTGAGCCGGTGAGCGCCAGGCTCGATGTCGGCGACAACCGGTACGAGGCATTGGCCAGCGCGCCCCACTGCCGCGTCGGCCGCTGCTGCGCGCTACTGGCCAGGGCGTCGATGACCGCGGTGTCGCTGGCGAAGACTTGCACACTGCCGGCCATGCGCAAGCCGGCGTAAGACAGCGTCAACTGGTGCCGCTCCTGCACGGTGACGGCGCTGTTGATGAAGCCGCCTGCGACCACCGCATTGGGATCCAGCCCCTGTGCGCGCATGAAGCTGCGCACCAGCTGGTCGCGTTGCACCGGGTCCGGCGTGGTGGATGCAAATTGCGCGAAGAACAGGTCGTACAACGTGACACGCTGACCGGCCTGGCCGGGCTGGACGGCCAGGCCGTTGGCGTCGCTGCCGTTGTTGGCATCGCGGGTGCTGCTGAACAGCACCGTCGACGAGGCCAGGCGGTGCTCGAACAACACACGGTACGAGCGGCCGAAGTACCGATCGTCGGTGTCGGCCTGCAGCCGTGTGCGCGGGCTCGGGCGCCAGGTCAGCCCCGCACCCCAGTTGTCGTAACTCTTGCGCGACGCGGTGGCCACGTTGTTGGCCTCCTGCCCGACGCGCAGCGTCAGGATCAGGTCGGCGTCGGCCTGGAACTGCAGGCTGGCGGTGATGCGGTCGCTGGTTGTCTCGCGGCCGGCGCGAAAGTCGGTTTGCTGCTGCGAGGCCTGCAGGCCCCAGCCGATCAGCGTGCCGCTGACCGACGAGGCCAGCGACAAGGAGCCGCCTTGCGAAGAAGAATCCGCAGCGATGGAGCGCCTACCGTTGGTGGCGCTGGCGTTCAGCCGTGCTTCATACGTCACCGCCGAGCCGAAGACGCCGCGCACGTACGGCGACACCGACAGCGTGCCAACCTCGGTGCGGTTGTTGTTGTCCTGCCGGCTGCCGGGCGCGGACTGCACGCCGAAGGCCGACGCGGCCTGCTGCGTGATGCTGGCTGTGGCGTCGACATAAAACCAGCGCTCGATCAACTCGGCCGACAGGTTGCCGCTGAGCTGGTTTTGGATGTCGTCGCTGCCATAGCCGCGGCTGTGATACGCCAGGCTCGGTAAATAGCTGAGCGAGCCGACGAGGCGGCCGGAGCGGCTTTCCAGCCGCAGCCCGGGGCGCAACTCGGCCACGAACTCGCCGCCGCCCAGGCCATTGCCACCGTTGCGCCGGTTGTCGACGACGTAGCTCGCACCCGTCTCGACACTGGCGCTCAAGCTGGTGCCGCGGCCGCCGCCGCCGCCGTCTTGCGCCCGCACCGGTGCAGCAGCGCAAGCCACGGCGGCAGCCAGTGCTAACGCGCTTACACGGGGCCGCCGTTGCAGGCTGGCTTGAAGGCTGCCTGACAGGCGAACCAACAGGCTGACTGACAGCCTAACTAACGGGCTGACGGACAGGCAAGTAGGCAGGCAGGCAGGCTGGCTGGCAGGCAGACGGGAGGCCATGGCCGCGGCAATCAGCTCTGGCGCGGCTCGGCGGCCATCGCGGTGCCGCGGCCTTCGGCTGGCGCCTTGCTGGCGGCACCCGCACCGGCACCGGCACCGGCGTCAGCGGCGCGGCCGCCGGAGCTGTAGCCATAGCCGTAACCGTAGCCATAACCGTAACCGTAGCTCTCGCCATAAGCACCGCCGGCGCCGCTTTGCGCGTTGTTCAGCACCATCATCTTGACGGGGCAGGACTCGATCGTCGACAGCGCCTGCTTGACGGTACCCTGCAGCGTGCGGTCAGCGTGCACGATGATGACGATCTGCCCCATGTGCGTGGCCAGCACACGCGACTCGGTTGTCAGCAGCAGCGGCGGCGAATCGAAAATGATGATGCGGTCTGGGTAGCGCAAGGCCATGTCGTCCAGCAGCTGCGTCATCGCATCGCTGGCCAGCAGTTCAGTCGCCCGCGGGTGCGGTGAGCCGCTGGGCAACACGGTCAGCTTGTCGACGTTGGTGCGCAGCAGCACGCCGGCCATGTCGGCCTTGCCTTCAAGCAGCTCCAGCAAGCCCGGCCCCGGCGGCAGGCCCAGCATGCGCAGCACCGAAGGGCGCGCCACGTCGGCATCGACCAGCATCACCGTGTGATCCAGCTCGGCCGCGATGCTCATTGCCAGGTTGATCGACGTAAAGCTCTTGCCCTCACCGGGCAAAGCGCTGGTGACCATGATTAGGTTGCCGTGCTTGACGGTGGCAGCGCCACGGCCCATCGCGTTGGCGATCAAAGGCCGCTTGATGACACGGTACTGATCGGCCATGTGCGAGCGCGGCGCATTGGGCGTCACGATGCCGGCCGACGCGATGGCCGCCAAATCGAGCTCGACGCGGCGCGACTTGGCAAACACATCAGCGCTGCCCGGCTCGGCGAAGCCGAATGCAGCGCCGGTAGCCGCTGCCGGTGATTGCGCGTGCTTGGCGACAAACGCGATGGGAGCCGACGGCGTGCCGCCGGGCGCGTCGATCTCGGGAATTTCGATGCCGGCTTCACGTAGTTGCGCCAGGCGCAGTGCGGCTTGTTCGATCAGGCTGCTCATACCTTCAGCCCCCGTACCGCGTCATCAAACTCATGGCGATCAACCCCGCAACAAACAGCCCCACCAGCCCACCCGAGGCAGCCACGAAGCGGAACAGGCCGACGCGGTCGCGCCGGCGGTCGTCATCGGTGGTCAACATCGTCACCACGCCAAGCAGCGGCAAGCCGGTCTGCTGGCGCAGCTCTTCTGGGCTGGAAAACGTCGGCCGCATCTGGCTGGCCGCGAACGAGAAGAAGAGCCCCGCGCCAAGTGCCGCCACCAGCACCAACGGCAGCAGCAGCAAGCGGTTGGGCGACACCGGCTTGGGCGCCACGCGCGGCGGGTCGATCAAGCGGAATTCGGCCACGCCCGAGGCCACGTCCAGGTCGCCCGACATCACGGCCGACTGGCGGCGCGAGACCAGGTCTTCGTAGCCCTTTTTGGTGATGGCGTAATCGCGGTTGAGCTGCGCCGCCTCGGCCTCGAGTTGCGGCGCGGTCTTCAGCGATTCACGCGCCTGGGCATAGCGCGAGCCGTATTCCTCGACCCGGGCTTGAATCGCTGCCACCTGCACTTCGGCGGTGGCCAGCATGCGGTTCAGCTCCTGCACCGCCAGGCTGTCGGTGTTGCTGCCCAGCGGCGAGTTGACAGCTTGCTGCGCGGCACGGCGCTGCAGCTCGGCGACTTCTTTGCGTTTTTGATCTTCCAGCTCGTTGAGCAAGCGGCGCGTGCTGACGACATCGGGGTGCTGCTCGGTGTAGCGCTGCAGCAGGTTGTCCAGGCTGCGTTTTTGCACGTCGATGCGGGCGTCGATCTCGGGTGTGGCCACCGCCGGCAGGTCGCTGCCGGCGGCGGGCTTGCCACCCAGTAGGTTGGGCAGCGCACTGCTGGGTGCCTGGCCGCGCGCCTCGGCCAACTGGCGCTTGGAGGCATCACGCGATTTCTCAGCCTCGCGCAGCTGCAGCCGCGCCGCTTGCAGTTGCGTCTGCAGCTCGCCGAGTTGTGTTGCGACGTCTTTGCCGTCGGCGCTTTGGCGATCGAGATTGCGAAGGCGGAATTCCTTGACCCGCGCTTCGGCTTCTTCCAGCTTGGCCTCGAAGGACTTGATCTGTTCGTTCAAAAAGGTCTTGGCCGAATCGGTGTCCTTGCGGCTAGCGCCAAGGCCCGATTCGACAAAGATCGACACCATCGACTGGATCACGCGCTTGGCACGCTCCGGCTCGGAATCGCGGTAGGCCATCGAGTACAGATTCGTACTGCCGGCAGTACGGATCTCCAGGCCGCGGGTCAACTTCTCGATCAGCGCTTCCTGGTCGCCCTTGGACTGGGTTTTCAGATCCAGGTCGGCCATGCGTACGAGTTTTTCGATGTTGGGCCGGCTGATCAACGTGCGGCTCAACATGCCGATCTGCTGCTCGACGTTCGGCTGCACCGCCAGGCCGCTCATCAGCGGCTTCAAGATCGAATCGGTGTCGACGAAGATGCGCGCCGAGGCTTCGTACTGATCCGGAATCTTCCACACCGCAATCACGCCGACCATCGCGGTGGCCCACGCCACGGCGAGCGCCGGCCAGCGGAACTTCCACATGCCGCGCAAGGCGACCAGCAGCTGTTGAACGATTTCTTGCATGCGGCTTTGCGGTAGCTGGCGTCAGGCGTCAGAGCTTGAGAGCTTCAGTGCCCGGGTCGGCAGCCACTGATGAAGGCAGCGCAGCGGGCAGTGCAGCGGTGCAGCGGTACAGGACAGGCAGGCTCAGAACAGGCCCTGCGGAATGATCAGGATGTCGCCCGGGCGCATCTCGACATTGGCGCTGGTGTCGCCGCGCTTGATCAAATCCTTCAGGCGCACGGCGTACTGCTTATTGCCATCGGACGTGCGCTGGATGACGGCGCGGTTGCCGTCCGCAAAGTCGGTCAGCCCGCCGACGGCAATCATCACGTCCAGCAACGTCATCTTCTGTTTGTACGGCAGGAACAGCGGCCGCGCGGCTTCGCCGACGACCCGGATCTGCTCAGTGAAGGGGCCGACGAAGCCGGTGACGATCACCGTGACGACCGGGTCGCGCACAAAGGTCGACAGCTTCTTCTCGATGTCGCGCGCCAACTCGGGCGGCGTCTTGCCCTGAGCAACCAATTCATCGACCAGCGGCGCGGAGACCTTGCCGTCGGGCCGCACCGGCACCGCCATCGACAGCTCCGGGTTGCGCCACACGATGATGTTGACGCTGTCGCCGGCGCCGATGATGTAGCTGTAGTCGCTGGCTTGCGCTGCAACAGGTGCCGGCGGCAGCTTGGTGCTGCCGCAGGCCGACAGCAGTACGGCTGCAGCGAAGGCGCTGCCAGCAACGGCGGCTCGGATCGAATGACGGGGGTTGCCAGACACGGTCTTGCTCCTCGGTGGCGGTTAAGCGGTTGGCGTCGGCCCTCGGGTTCAGGCGCCGTTGGAAGCCCGCTCAAGCAGGCAGTAACCGCTCATTAATTTCGAATCTGATGATGTCACAGCAGTTTTGCAGAACAGCCAGCGAACGCACTGGATAGCTGGTGATTCGAGGATTCTTGCCACGTCCACTTTAGGGGGCTTGGCAAGTTCGACGGAGCTGTATCGGGCTGGCGTATTGCGCCGGTTGCAGGGGCCCATACAAGCCACAACGTGGCCACAAAGCGAAATGCAAAGGCGGAAAGATTGAACTGCGGCGTCAGTCTTATGCCGCAGTCCAACACGGATTGCCGCGCGACTGCGGCGCGGCAGATGTCGGAGCATTTGCTGGCCTGCGACCCACGGCCGTTGGCAGCTGTCGAAATCCTTTACAGCGGCAGCGCCAGCAGCGCAAAAGGCCCGGCATGGCCGTCACCGTCGCCCCCTTGTTTGTGGGGGGAGAAATGCACTCATTCATGCCATTACCGCGATCTGCAGTTCCTAGTGGAACGATCGCAGCGCCCGATTGGTATTCGGAATAGCGGTTAATCGTTACGTGGACCCGGTAAAGCCTGACGGCTGCGGACTTGCCCCAGAAACCCGGCCCGGCGCTTGCATCTAGACCGCCATGCTGCCGGTGGGTAGCGGTTATCAAAAGCTTTCCTCGGAGGTTTCATATGCGTCACCTTGCTACCCTTGCTGCTGCAGTCGGCGCCGCTTTCGCGGTTTCCGGCGCTCAAGCTGCCGTCCTTATCCTTGACGACTTCAGCACCCCGATTCCCGGCCTGACGATTTTTGACACCAGCAACGCTGCTGGCAGCGCCACCAACGTCACGGCCAACCCGTCGGTTTACGCAACGGCACGGACGCTGAGCCACACGCTGCTGACCAACGCGCCCAACAGCGCTGGCTTTTTCTCGTCGGCTGGTACCGGCGCGCTGCCCAACTTTTTGCCGAACCAGCTCAACATGAGCAACGGCAATGCCACCGACTCACGCGTCGACGTGCTGTGGAATCTGGGCTCGATCGTCGCGTCGACCCCGACCTCGTTTGTCATTGACGTGATCAGCAGCGACCCCGGCGTTACCGGCTCGATGAACACGATCGAAGCCTTCCTGAATGGCGTTTCGCTGGGCAGCCAAAACGGGATGACCGGCGCGGTGCTGAGCTACGCAGTAAATGCCGCGCAAGCCGCCTCGCTGGCCGCCGGCTCGACCTTCAGCTTCGTGATCAACGGCGCTGACGCTTGGGACATGGCCGTGGACAACCTGCGCCTGCAGATCCCCGAGCCGACTTCGCTGGCCCTGGTCGGCCTGGCGCTGCTCGGCGCTGGTGTCGTTGCCCGTCGCCGCAAGGCCTAAGAGCCTGATCTCAGCCGGCTTCGCGCCGGCCCCGTCGAAAACGCCCCGCCCTGCGGGGCGTTTTGTTTTAGGGGGTCGGATTGCGGCCACCCGGCCTACGAACCGTCCGCGAGCCGTCGCCATCCTGGCAAGCGTGCAGGATTCAGCGCCCCGCTGCTACCAGTGCCCCAGGCTACCCGCGCAAACGCGCGGATCGAGACTAATCTGCCGGCCGGCTGCCGACTGGCTTGGCCGGCCCCCGCAGAGTGGGGGTGCCCTTTAAATTTACAGACTCGTACATTCGCCGGGCTTGTAGTCGGCAACGCGAAAAAGTCGGCCGCTCAAGAAGCCTGCAGCTTCAAAAAGCCGGCAGGGCGCGCCGCAGAGCACCGCAAGAAAGCGCAAGACACCGCAAGACTTTTCACTGCGAGCGCAGCCCATCGGCTGCGCCAGCCCAGTCACCATGATCCGTATCTTCAATCACTACGTTCACCAGGCGGCGCTTCGCGGCATGGTCTTCGACCTGACGCTGATGATGTTGTGCGCCGCGCTGGCCATCAGTGTGCAGACCGGCGGTTTGAAAGAAGCGCTGCCGCTGGCCGGCACCCACGCTTTTTCGTTTGCGGCTTGCATCTTCTTCGTCAACTGTGCGTCCGGCATGTACGAGCCGGCCGCTACGTCCAGCTTCGGCCGCGCAGCCGTGCGCACGATCCTGGTTTTGCTGGTGGCGCTGCCGCTGGCTTACCTGATCTTCGGGCTGCTGCCGGCGGCGGTGGCCAACCCGGTGGCGGTGCAACTGTCGATGATGCTGGGCGTCGGCGCGCTGATCACGCGTCGGGCCTACATCGCGCATTCGTCTTCCGCGCAGCCGGCTCGCACGCGCATCCTCATCTACGGCGCTGGCCCGGCGGCTCTGGTGGTGGGCCAGACGCTGCGCAAATCCGACCCCAACGCGCACATCGTCGGTTATGTCAGCGGGCCGAACGAGCGTGAACCGGCGGTGCCGGCCCGTGAAATTCTGGCGCTGGACAGCAGCCTGCCGCAGACGGCGTTGAAACTGGCTGTCGATGAAATCGTGGTCGCCTTGACCGAGCGCCGCGCCGGCAGCATGCCGCTGCGCGAGTTGCTGGACTGCAAAGCGTCGGGTACCAAGGTCTATGACCTGAACACGCACTTCGAAAAAACTTTGGGCCAGATCCGCATCGACTTTCTCAGCGCCAGCTGGCTCATCTTCGGCGACGGCTTTAACCAGGGCGCCTGGCGCACCGGCATCAAGCGGGTGTTCGACATCGTCTGCGCCAGCCTGTTGTGCCTGCTGTCGGCGCCGTTGATGGTGCTGGCCGCGCTGGCCATCAAGCTGGAAAGCCGCGGCCCAGTGCTGTACCGCCAGGAACGTGTCGGCCAGAACGGCCGCGTCTTCAGCATCACCAAGTTCCGCAGCATGCGCACCGACGCGGAGAAGGACGGCCGCCCGCAGTGGGCCATTGCCAATGACAGCCGCGTCACGCGCATCGGGCAGATCATCCGCCGCATGCGCATCGATGAGTTGCCGCAGCTATTCAACGTGCTGCGTGGCGAGATGAGCCTGGTGGGCCCGCGCCCGGAGCGGCCTTACTTCGTCGAGCAACTGACGCAGGAGATTCCTTTCTACGCGCTGCGTCACAGCGTCAAGCCCGGCGTCACCGGCTGGGCGCAGGTGCGCTACCCGTACGGCGCCACCGTGGCCGACTCGCAGGAGAAGCTGCAGTTCGACCTGTACTACGTCAAGAACCACACGCTGTTTCTCGATGCGGTGGTGCTGATGGAAACAGTGGGCGTGGTGCTCACGGGCAAGGGCGCCCGCTGATCAACAGCACGTTGGGGCCGCGGGAGTACAGGCCTGGATGCTGGCCGAGTTGCAGATCGGCATGCAGGTCGGTAGATGGGCATGGCTGAAGGCCTGCCGGGCGTCGCGATGGCTGGCTATGTGCTGGCCGCACTCAGTTACGGCGGCGTCGCGGCCTATGCGCTGATCGCCGATCGGCTGCAGACCTCGGACCGGCGCACCACGCGCATCTTTGTGGCCGCCGTCGCCTGCAGCGCCTTGTGGGCTTTGGTCGAGGCGGTGGCGCTGGCTTGGTACGGCAGCGCCTGGGCTTCGGCTGGGTCTGCTGCGTTAGCCGGGTCTACAGCGTCGATGCTGGACCTGGCCCGCTATGCCTTGTGGTTCGTGTTTCTGCTGAGCGTGCTGTCCCGCTCCCTGCAGGGGGAAGCAGCGGCTTCTTCGGCGTCGGTTGTTTCAGCATCCGCCGCTCCTGGAACCCCCCTGCCGGCACCTGCATCGCCCAGCACGCCCAACGCGGCAAGCCCCGCACACGCTCGGCTGACGCACGCGCCGACCTGGATGCGCCGCACGGCCATTGCCCTGGTGGCGATGGCCGCGCTGCCCTGGTGGCTGTGGACGTCGGGCCAGCCGGTGCTGCCGTGGTGGCCACGCGCGACGATTGCGCTGGTTATTGCGCTGCCGATCTTCGGGCTGTTGCTGGTCGAGCAGCTCTTTCGCAACCTCGGCGAAGACAAACGCTGGAACGCCAAGCCGGTGTGCCTGGCGCTGTGCTGCATCTTTGTCTACGACGTATACCTGTTCTCCGAAGGCCTGCTGTTTCTTAAGCTGGACGCCGACGCGCTGAACCTGCGCGGCGCCGCGCACGCCTTGGCGGTGCCGTTTCTGGCGGTGGCGATCCGCCGGCGCGCCAACTGGATTGGCAAGCTGCAGCTGTCGCGCAGGGCAGCGTTCTATTCGGTCAGCCTGATCCTGGCCGGCGCCTATCTGTTGTTCATGGCCGCAGTCGGCTACTACGTGCGCTTCTTCGGCGGCGACTGGGGCCGGGCTTTGCAGCAGGGGCTGTTCCTGCTCGGGCTGGCGCTGCTGGTGGTGCTGGGTTTGTCGGCTGCGTTGCGATCCAGGCTGCGTGTCTTCGTCGGCAAGCACTTTTTCAGCTACCGCTACGACTACCGCGAGGAGTGGCTGCGCTTCACCAACCTGCTGTCGTCGCAGCGCTCGGCACCCGAGATGGGTGAGCTGATCGTGCGCGGCCTGGCCAAGATGGTCGAGTGCCCGGCCGGCACGCTGTGGACGCGTGACGGCGCGCAAGCCCGTTTCGTGCAGGTTGCGGCGTGGCAGATGCGCTGGGTCAACGAGCCCGAGCCCGACGACTCGCCGCTGTGCCGCTTCTTGCGGGCGCAGGGCTGGGTCATCGACATGGACGAATTCCGCAGCGGGCCGCGCCGCTACGAAGGCCTGGCGCTGCCGACCTGGTTGCTGGGCACGCCCGATGTCTGGCTGGTGGTGCCGCTGCTGGTGGGTGACGATCTGCTGGGCTTCGTCGTGCTCAAGCGGCCGTTGACGCCGATCCAGCTCAACTGGGAGGTGCTGGACCTGCTGAAGACCGCCGGCCGCCAGGCTGCCGGCCATCTGGCGCAGATGCAGGCCACCGAAGCGCTGCTCGAAGCGCGCAAGTTCGAGGCTTTCAACCGCATGTCGGCCTTCGTCGTGCATGACCTCAAGAACATCGTGGCCCAGTTGTCGCTGATGCTCAAAAATGCAGAACGGCTGCACGACAACCGCGAGTTCCAGCAAGACATGTTGTTGACCGTCGAAGGGTCGCTTGAGAAGATGCGCCGCTTGATGTTGCAGCTGCGGGAAGGCGCCCGCCCGCCGGGCAAGACGCACGGTGTCGAGCTGACGCCGATCCTGCGGCGCTTGCAGGCCATGGCGGTGGCACAAGGGCGGCGGCTCGATGTCCAAGCCGGTGACAGGCTGGCCACGCGGGGGCACGAAGACCGGCTCGAACGCGTGCTCGGCCACTTTGTGCAAAACGCGCTCGACGCCACGCCGGCATCCGGCACGGTGGCTATCCAGGCCGCACGAACCAGCGGGCAACTGCAGGTTGTCGTGCGCGACAGCGGCGCCGGCATGAGCGAGGACTTCGTGCGCAACCACCTCTTCAAACCCTTCAACACCACCAAACCAAACGGCATGGGCATCGGCAGTTATGAAAGCCTTCAGTACGTGCGTGAGCTCGGCGGCAGCGTCGATGTCGACAGCCAGCTCGGCCGCGGCACGGCGATCACCGTGACGCTGCCGCTGTTTGAGACCGAGCAGGGCTCGGACCTCATGCCGTTGGGGCGGGTATGAGCGCCGAGGGTCTCCCGAGGGCGAATTCCCGCTCGGCGGCACGACGCGTAACGTCCCGGGCGTGCAGACGCGTAGCGTCTCGGGCGTATAGAGGCGTAGCGTTTGACGTGTACAGACGCGCAGAGCCTGGTGTGCTGTCATGACGCAATCCAGCACGCCGCTGTTGATCGTCGAAGACGACCTGGCGCTGCAAAAGCAGATCAAGTGGTCGCTGGACCGCTTCGAGTCGGTGACGGCAAGCGACCGTGAAAGCGCGCTGCTGCAGGTGCGGCGCCACCAGCCCGCGGTGGTCACGATGGACCTGGGCCTGCCGCCCGATCCGGATTCGGTGTCCGAGGGCATGAAGCTGCTGGAGCAGATGCTGGCCATCGACCCGGCGCTGAAGGTCATCGTGCTGACCGGCCAGAACGACCAGGCCAACGCGCTACGTGCGGTGGCCTCGGGCGCCTATGACTTTTTGGCCAAGCCCTTCGACCCCGCGGTGCTGAACTTCGCCGTCGACCGCGCCTTGCGATTGGCCGAGTTACAGGCCGAGAACCGCCGCCTGCAGACGCTGCAATCGTCGGATGCGATGGCCGGCCTGATCACGCGTGACGCCGAGATGTTGCGCATCGCGCGCATGACCGAGCGCGTGGCCAGCAGCAACGCCACGGTGCTGTTGCTGGGCGAAAGCGGCACCGGCAAGGAGGTGCTGTCGCAAGGCGTGCACACGGCCAGCAAGCGCACCGGCCGCTTCGTGGCCATCAACTGCGCAGCGATCCCGGAGAACCTGCTCGAGAGCGAGCTCTTCGGCTACGAAAAAGGCGCCTTTACGGGCGCCAACAAAACCACGCCGGGCAAGATCGAAACCGCCCACACCGGCACGCTGATGCTGGATGAGATCGGCGACCTGCCGCACTCGCTGCAGGCCAAGCTGCTGCGCTTTCTGCAGCAGCGCACGATCGAGCGGCTGGGTGGCCGCAGCGAAATTCCGGTGGATGTGCGCGTGGTCTGCGCCACACACCAGGACTTGAAAGCGTTGATCGCCGAAGGCCGCTTCCGAGAAGACCTTTACTACCGCCTGGCTGAGATCGTCATCAACATTCCGCCGCTGCGGGCACGCGCGGGCGATGCCGTGCTGCTGGCGCATTCTTTTTTGCGCCGCTTTGCACAAGAGCAGCGACGAGATTCGATGAGCTTTGCGCCGGACGCCTTGCGCGCCATCGAGCAGTACCCGTGGCCTGGCAACGTGCGCGAGCTCGTCAACGCGATCAAGCGCGCGTCGATCATGGCCGAGGGCAACCGGCTCGGCTTCGACGACCTGGGCCTGCCCGCGCCAGAGGACACCGGCGCCGGCAACGAGCGCTCTGACCTCGATCTGCGCGCCGTGCGCGACGCCGCCGAGCGCCAGGCCATCACGCAAGCGCTGGCACGCAGCAACGGCAACATCGTCAAGGCCTCGGAGATATTGGGTGTCAGCCGCCCGACGCTGTACGACCTGATGCGCCGCCTGGCCATCAAGTAGCCGCCGCACCCGACCCCAACCCAAGCCGCCAGGACGCCGTGCGCATGCCGATGCTGAAACTTCCTTCGCGGTCATCCGCCACCGCCGCCGCTGCCGCGGTGCTGGCCGCCAGCTTGTGGCTGGCCGGCTGCCAGGCGCCGGATACGCCCGAGAAGCAGCTTGCAGCAGCCAGTGAAGCGCTGGCGCAAAAGAAATACGCCGACGCCGTGGTGCGCACGCGCGCTGCGCTGCAGCTGCAGCCGGACAACGGGCCAGCGCGCTTGCTGCTGGGCCAGGCACTGATGGCCGCGGGTGACGGCGCCGGCGCCGTGCTGGAGCTGAACAAGGCGCTGGAGCAAAAGGTCGCGCCGCCGCAGGTTGTGCCGGCGCTGGCGCGCGCACTGGTGATGGCCGGCGACTACAAGCGCGTCACGCTGATGACGGCCGATGAACTCGGCGCTGATCAGGCT
>JAJAZC010000218.1 GCA_026785885.1 Rubrivivax sp. | reverse complement strand
CGCCATGACGCCGGGCCCGGCCGCCGGGCCGGCATCTGCGGCGCCACTGGCTGCAGTGGCTGTGCAGGCGCAGGCCAGCGGCAACGCACCCGCGGCGCTGCCCACGTTGCCGGCGGCTTCGTCGTCTGCATCGTTGGCAGCCCCTTCGGTGTCGGCCCTTGCTACCTCCGCAGGCGCTGCAGCCGCGCCGTACCCGTCCCCCTCGGGCGAGACCGTGTTTTCCGCGCCTTTGCCCAGCACAGCCACCGCTGTGGCGGTCGCGCCGGCTGCGTCGGGCTTGGTGCAGCTGCGTACCTCCGAGGCCTCGTGGATCGAGGCGCGCGATGCACGCGGCCACACGCTGCTGTCGCGCACCGTGCTGCCGGGTGAAAGCGTGGGCCTGGACGGCAGCCTGCCGATCCGCATGACCATCGGCAACGCCTCGGCCACGCAGTTGGGTTTCAAGGGCCAGGCCGTCGACCTGACCCGGCGCACCCGCGACAATATTGCGCGAGTCGAGTTGCAGTGAAGCACCCGGTTCGTGATGAAGCCCTCGCCAGCCCACACAAGCGCACGCCAACCCGCCATCAGGCTCCGCGATGAACGCAGACTATCCGCTTGACATCATCGACGCCGCAGCGCCGGCACCGCGCCGGTCGCGGCAAGCCCGTGTGGCCTGGGGTGAGCATGTCGTCACCGTCGGCGGCGACGCACCGGTGCGGGTGCAGTCGATGACCAACACCGACACGGTCGACGTCATCGGTACCGCGATCCAGGTCAAGGAACTGGCGCAGGCCGGCTCGGAGCTGGTGCGCATCACTGTCAACACGCCCGAAGCCGCCGACGCCGTACCCCACATCCGCGATCAGCTCGACCGCATGGACGTGCACGTGCCGCTGGTCGGTGACTTCCACTACAACGGCCACCGCCTGCTGACCGAGCACCCGGCCATGGCGCAGGCCCTCAGCAAGTACCGCATCAACCCGGGCAACGTCGGCAAGGGCGACAAGAAGGACCGCCAGTTCGCGATGATGATTGAGGCCGCGGCGCGTTACGACAAGGTGGTGCGCATCGGTGTCAACTGGGGCAGCCTCGATCAGGAACTGCTGGCCGAGTTGATGGATCAGAACGCGCGCCGTTCGCAGCCGGTCAACGCCAAACAGGTGATGTACCAGGCGCTGGTGCAATCGGCATTGACGTCGGCCGGCTATGCGCGCGAGCTGGGGTTGAACCCGGACAACATCATCATCAGCTGCAAGGTCAGCGGTGTGCAGGATTTGATCTCGGTGTACCGGGCCCTGGCGCGGCGTTGTGATTACGCGCTGCACCTGGGCCTCACCGAAGCCGGCATGGCTACCAAGGGCACGGTAGCCAGCGCCACTGCCTTGGCAGTGCTGCTGCAGGAGGGCATAGGCGACACCATCCGCGTGAGCCTGACACCGCAGCCCGGCGAAGCGCGCACGCAAGAGGTCGTGGTGGCGCTGGAAATTCTGCAAAGCCTGGGCCTGCGCACCTTCAATCCCAGCGTTACGGCGTGCCCCGGCTGTGGCCGCACCACGAGCACCACGTTCCAGGAACTGGCCAAGCAGATCGATGACTTCCTGCGCGCGCAGATGCCGGTGTGGAAAGCGCGTTACCCCGGTGTCGAAGGCCTCAAGGTGGCGGTGATGGGCTGCATCGTCAACGGCCCCGGTGAGAGCAAACATGCCGACATCGGCATCAGCCTGCCCGGCACCGGTGAGGCGCCGGCCGCGCCGGTGTTCATCGACGGTGAAAAGGCGCTGACGCTGCGCGGCGAGCACATCGCACGCGACTTCTTCCAACTGGTGCAAAGCTACATCGAGCGCCGCTTCGGCACGGCCACTGCGGCGCATTGACGCGGCTGTCACGCGCCGCTTCTCGCTCCCTCAAGACTTCATTCGGCGCTGCCCGCGCCGCATCTGCCATGGCCGAAAAACTTCAAGCCATCAAAGGCATGAACGACATCCTGCCCGCCAGCATCGCGCGCAAGGACAAGCTGCCCGACGCCGCGTTGTGGGCCTGGTTCGAGGACGTCGTACGGCGCGAGCTGTCCGCTTATGGCTACCACTACATCCTGACGCCGCTGGTCGAGCCGACCGCGCTGTTCGTGCGCGGCCTCGGCGAAGTCACCGACATCGTCGAGAAGGAGATGTACTCCTGGCGGGACGCGATGAATGGCGATGCGCTGACGCTGCGCCCGGAGGCCACCGCGGGCATCGTGCGTGCGATGGTCGAGCACAACGCGCTGTACAACGGCCCGCTGCGTTTGTGGACGATGGGGCCGATGTTCCGCCACGAGCGGCCGCAGAAAGGCCGCTACCGCCAGTTTCATCAGCTCGATGTCGAAGCGCTGGGCTTCGCCGGGCCCGACGTCGATGCGGAGATGATCCTGCTCGTGCGGCGGCTGTGGCAAGGGCTCGGGCTGGTGGTCGGCGAGCACGTGCGGCTGGAGCTCAACAGCCTGGGCCAGCCCGCCGAGCGCGCCGCTCACCGCGCCGCGCTAATCACGTACTTCGAGGCCCATGCCGCAGAGCTGGACGCTGAAGCGCAGCGCCGCTTGCACAGCAACCCGCTGCGCATCCTGGACAGCAAAAACGCGGCGATGCAGCCGCTGATCGAAGCAGCGCCAAAGCTGATGGATTTTCTGGGCGACGCAACGCTTGCGCACTTCAAGGCCGTCACCGCCTGCCTGGACGCCACGGGCCTGGCCTACCGCGTCAACCCACGCTTGGTGCGCGGCATGGACTACTACAACCTGACGGTGTTCGAGTGGGTTACCGACCGCCTGGGTTCGCAGGGCACCGTGTGCGGCGGTGGGCGCTACGACGGCTTGTTCGAGCAACTGGGCGGCAAGCCCGCGCCGGCCGTGGGCTTTGGCCTGGGCATCGAGCGCTTGCTGCTATTGATCCAGGAGCTGGCTCTGCCGGTGCCGGTGGTTGCGCCGCAGGTCTACGCCGTGATTGCTGAACCGGCGCTGCTCCCACAGGCCGTGGCCACCATCGAGTCGCTGCGCAAGGCTGGCCTGGTGGTGCGGATGCATGCTGGCGGCGGCAGCTTGAAGTCGCAGTTCAGACAAGCCGGGGCCAGTGGCGCACGGCATGCGCTGATCTTCGGCGCCGACGAAGCAGCGCGTGGCGAGGTCGCGGTGAAGGACTTGCGCGATGCCACGGCGACGCAAATCACACGCCCGCTGACCGACCCCGCCGCCTGGGCGCACACCCTGCTCACCGCATAATCCCCAGCTTTGCCGCTGCCCAGCAAACATGGCCACCAATCTCGACCTGCAAGAGCAGGAACAACTGGACGCCGTGAAGGCGTTCTGGAACAAGTACGGCAGCCTGGTGACGTGGGCCCTGGTGCTGATACTGGGTGCTTTTGCTGCCTGGAACGGCTGGAACTATTGGCAACGTGAACAGGGCTTTAAAGCGGCCGCGATGTTCGACGAACTCGACCGCGCAACTCTCGCCGGCGACGTCGACCGTGCGGGCCGTGTCTTCAACGATTTGCGCAGCGCCTACCCCGGCACTGCTTTTGCGCAGCAGGGCGGCCTTCTATTGGCCAAGTTGCAGTTTGACAAAGGCCAGGCTGATGCTGCGCGGGCCAGTCTTAACTGGGTTGCCGACAACGGTGTTGAAGCCGAGATGCAAACCATAGCGAGATTGCGCCTGGCCGGCCTGCAGTCCGAAGCCAAGCAACACGATGAAGCCTTGAAGACGCTGGACGCTGCTACTGCACCCGGCTTCGAAGGCCTGGTTGCGGACCGTCGCGGTGACGTGCTGTTGGCGCAGGGTAAGAAGATCGAAGCGGCTGCCGCTTACGGCGTTGCCTTCCGGGCGCTGGGCGACAAGGTCGACTATCGCCGGCTGGTCGAAGCCAAGCTGACTGCCCTGGGCGTATCTGCGGCAACCGGTGCAGCAGCTGCGGCATCGACGCCCGTGGCTGCATCCGGAGCCGGCACGTGATGCGCCGCATGCTGCACTCGTTTGCTGCGGCAGGCGCTCTGGCCTTGTTGGCCGGCTGCGCTGCCGACAAGCCCAAGCCGACGGCGCTGGAAGCCTATGAGCCCAAGCTCAGCGCACGCCAGGCTTGGGACGCACGCATCGGCCGCATTGGCTTTGCATTGGTGCCGGCGGTCAAGGACGGGGTGTTTTTCGTCGCCTCCGGTGACGGGGAAGTAAAGGCGCTGCAGGCCGACAGCGGCGCTGTGCTGTGGAGTGCGCGCGCAGGCGGCGGCATCTCCGCCGGTGTCGGCAGCGACGGCCGCCACACCAGCGTCGTGACGCGCGACAACGAGGTCGTGACCTTCGACGCCGGGCGCGAGCTGTGGCGCAAGCGTGTGCCGTCCAGCGTGGTGACGCCGCCTCTGGTGGCCGGTGAGCGTGTGTTCGTGACTGCGGTCGACCGCAGCGTGCATGCCTTCGACGCTATCGACGGCCGCCGCTTGTGGGTGCTGCAGCGCCCGGGCGACCCGCTGACGCTGGCTCAGGGCAGCGTGCTCGCTGCTTACCGCAACACGCTGCTGGTCGGGCAGGGACCGCGTTTGGCCGGTGTCGACCCGCTGCGCGGCACCGTCAGCTGGGAGGTTCCCATCGCCACGCCGCGCGGCAGCAATGAAGTCGAGCGTCTTGCCGACCTGGTCGGGCCCGCGGTACGCCTGGGCGAGCGGGTCTGCATGCGCGCCTTTCAGTCCGCCGTTGGCTGCGCCGATGCCGAACGCGGCGCCGTGCTGTGGTCGCGCAACGTGGCTGGTGCCAATGCCGTGGCCGGGGACGCCGAGCGCGTCTTCGGCGCCGATGCCAGCGATCGCATCACCGCCTGGCGCGCCACTACCGGCGACGTGATGTGGAGCAACGAACGCATGCTGTACCGCGGTTTGAGCGGCGGCGTAGCGGTTGGCAACAGCGTCGTTTTTGGTGACAGCCAAGGTTTTGTGCATTTCTTGAATGCCTCAACAGGTGAGCTGCAGCTGCGCCTGCCCACCGATGGCAAGCCCGTGGTCGGCACACCGGTGCTGGCCGGCAACACGCTGCTGGTAACGACGCAGGGCGGCGGCCTGTTCGCTTTCCGCGCCAACTGACGTGAAACCGGTCATCGCGTTGGTCGGTCGTGCCAACGTCGGCAAGTCGACGCTGTTTAACCGCATAACCAAGAGCCGAGATGCCATCGTGGCTGATTTTTCCGGCCTGACACGCGACCGCCATTACGGCAATGCAAAGCTGGGCACGCGCGATTTCATCGTCGTCGACACCGGCGGCTTCGAGCCCGACAAACCCAGTGGTGTCGTTGCCGAGATGGCCAAGCAGACACGCCAGGCGGTGGCCGAGGCCGACGCCGTGATCTTCGTTGTCGACGTGCGTGGTGGGCTCTCGGCGCAGGACCACGACATTGCGCGCTACTTGCGCACGCAGCGCAAGAAGGTGCTGCTGGCGGCCAACAAGGCCGAGGGCATGAGCGAATCGCCGCTGCTCGGTGAGTTTCACGAACTCGGCATCGGCGCGCCGCACCCCATCTCATCGGCGCACGGGCAGGGCATTCGCAGTCTGCTGGAGGCCGCGCTCGAGCCCTTCCCCGAGGACGCGACGGATGATGACGAGGAGGCTGCTGACAGGCCCATCCGCCTGGCCGTGGCCGGTCGGCCCAATGTAGGCAAAAGCACGTTGATTAATGCCTGGCTCGGCGAAGAGCGGTTGGTGGCCTTTGATCAGCCGGGCACCACACGCGATGCGATCCACGTGCCGTTCGAGAAGAACGGCAAGCGCTTCGAGCTGATCGACACCGCGGGTCTGCGCCGCAGAGGAAAGGTCTTCGAGGCGATCGAGAAGTTCTCCGTCATCAAGACGCTGCAGGCGATTGCCGACGCCCACGTCGTGCTGCTGTTGATCGACGCGACGCAGGGCGTCAGCGAACAGGACGCGCACATTGCCGGTTATGTGCTGGAGTCCGGGCGGGCGGTGGTTATTGCGGTTAACAAGTGGGACGCCACCGACGCCTACATTCGCCAGACGCTGGAGCGCTCGATCGAAAGCCGCTTGAGTTTCCTGAAGTTTGCGCCGGTGCTGCAGATCTCGGCCATCCGCCGGCAGGGCCTCAACGCCGTCTGGAAAGCCATCGAGCAGGCCCATGCCTCAGCGACGGTGAAGATGAGCACTCCGGTGCTGACGCGTTTGGTGCACGAGGCTGCGGAACACCAGGCGCCACGCCGCAACGGGCGCTTCCAGCCCAAGATGCGCTATGCCCACCAAGGCGGCATGAACCCGCCGCGGGTTGTGATTCACGGCACGTCGTTGGACCACGTGACTGACAGCTACAAACGTTATCTGGAAGGCCGTCTGCGGGAGCATTTCAAACTCAGCGGCACGCCGATTCGCATCGAGATGCGGTCGGCTTCGAACCCCTTTGATAACCAGGGGCACTAGCCCACATGGAGCCGCTGCGGCCTCAGGGGCTTCCCTGTGATAACGTGTTTGATCTTGTCATTCAACACGGAAAATATCGTGAGCACCAAAGGCCAACTTTTGCAGGATCCATTCCTAAACCTGCTGCGCAAAGAGCACGTGCCGGTGTCGATTTACCTCGTCAACGGCATCAAGCTTCAAGGCCACATCGAATCCTTCGACCAATACGTGGTTTTGCTGCGAAACACAGTGACGCAGATGGTTTACAAACATGCCATCTCAACGGTTGTCCCCAGCCGCGCAGTGAATTTCCACGCCACCGAGCCCAGCGAGCAGGCTTGATCGCGGGCCGGTCTCCGATCACTGCGCCGCTGCTTTGAGCGCTCCCGCAGCTTCAGCCGCCACACGCCATACCGGGCCCACGCGTGCCGTTCTCGTGGGTGTGGATGTAGCTGGCGGTGGCCACTTCGACGCTACGCTTGATGAGTTGGCGCTGCTGGCTTCGTCGGCCGGGGATGTAGCTGTGGCACGCGTGACGGCGCGGCGGCGCGCACCCGATCCGGCGCTGTTTGTCGGCAGCGGAAAAGCCGACGAGATCAAAGCGCTGGTTCTTGCTACCGAGGCCCACGGCGTCATCTTCGATCAAACGCTGAGCCCGGCGCAGCAGCGCAACCTGGAGCGCCATCTGGGTTGCCCGGTCGCCGACCGAACGGGCGTGATTCTGGATATCTTTGCGCAACGCGCGCAAAGCCACGAAGGCAAGTTGCAGGTCGAGTTGGCCCGGCTGCAGTACCAGGCCACGCGGCTGGTGCGCCGTTGGAGCCACCTGGAGCGCCAGCAAGGCGGCATCAGCACACGCGGCGGCCCGGGTGAGGCGCAGATCGAACTCGACCGCCGCATGATCGGCGAGCGCATCAAGACAGTGAAAGAGCGGCTGGAAAAGGTCAAGAAGCAGCGGGGCACGCAGCGCAAGGCGCGCGAGCGCCGCGGCAGCTTTCGTGTCTCGCTGGTCGGGTATACCAATGCCGGCAAATCAACGCTGTTCAACGCGCTGGTGAAAGCACGCGCTTATGCAGCCGATCAGTTGTTCGCCACGCTGGACACGACGACCCGCGCTTTGTGGCTGGGTGACGCACAGGCCTCGGTGTCGCTGTCGGACACGGTCGGTTTCATCCGCGACTTGCCGCACAAGCTGGTCGAGGCTTTTGAGGCCACGCTGCACGAAGCTGCCGAGGCCGATCTGCTGTTGCACGTGATTGACTGCGCCAGCCCCGCGCTGGCTGACCAGCAGGCCGAGGTCGAGCGGGTTCTCGAAGACATTGGTGCGTCGCAGGTCACGCAGATCCTGGTCTACAACAAGAGCGATCTGCTGGAGCCGTCGCGCCGCCCGAGGGAGGCCAGCGACTGGATCGAAGTGCATCCCGGCGTGCGCCGTCAGCGCGTCTGGGTCAGCGCCTCCAGCGGCGAAGGTCTGGCCGAACTGCGCCGCGCCATCGCGGAGCACGCGCAAGCGCGCTTGAACGGCGGCCTGTCGCCCTCACTTGACACGACCCTGTGGCGGCCAGACGCCGCCGAAGGCTCAACCGAAGTCCCGGGTCCAGACCCGGCCCCTGCCAACGACCCGCACCAGCATGCGCGACCACGATCCCAACGCCTTGAGTAACCGCTTGTCAGATGCAGCCGCCGCCTTTGTGACCTGGTGGCGGGCCGCAGTCCTGCGCCGCCCAGCTGTGGCCGTGGCTGTGCCCGGCTTGGTCTACAACAACCGCAATGATGGCCCGCCAGACCTCGATGAGTTATGGCGCGACTTCAACCGCAAACTGAGCGGCCTGTTCGGTGGCAAAGGCAAGGCCGGCAAGCCGGTGGGTCGGCCGGGGCCGGACGAGCGCCCCCCGGGCGGCGGCACGCCGCCTGACTTTCGCAGTGCGGGCATCGGCGCCGGACTGATCGCCGCTGTCGCGCTGCTGATCTGGCTGGGTAGTGGCTTCTTCATCGTGCAGGAAGGGCAGCAAGCTGTCGTCAGCACCTTCGGCAAGTTCAGTCACATCAAGGACGCCGGTTTTCAGTGGCGTTTTCCGTACCCGGTGCAGGCGCACGAGACGGTGGCGGTGACGCAGCTGCAGTCGGTGGATGTCGGTCGCAACACGGTGGTTCAGGCCACCGGCTTGCGCGATTCATCGATGCTGACGCAGGACGAGAACATCGTCGATATCCGCTTCACGGTGCAGTACCGGCGCGCCGACCCGCGCGCCTACCTGTTTGAGAACAACCGCCCGGACGAGGCGGTCGTCATGGCCGCTGAATCGGCGGTGCGTGAGATCGTCGGCCGCAGCCGGGTCGATCAGGTGCTGTACGAACAGCGCGACGCAATCGCTGCAGACCTGGTCAAGTCCATCCAGGCTCAGCTCGATCGCTTGAAGGCTGGCATCGTGGTCGGCAACGTCAACATGCAGAGCGTGCAGGTGCCCGATTCGGTGCAGTCGGCTTTCAACGATGCGGTCAAAGCCACCGCAGACCGTGACCGTTTGAAGAACGAAGGTCAGGCCTATGCCAGCGACGTGATTCCCAAAGCGCGCGGCACGGCAGCTCGCCTGTCTGAGGAAGCCGAAGGTTATCGCGCACGGGTCGTTGCGCAGGCCGATGGTGACGCACAACGCTTTCGCTCGGTGCTGACCGAGTACCAGAAAGCGCCTGGTGTGACGCGTGATCGGCTCTACATTGAGACCATGCAGCAGGTTTACTCTAATGTCAGCAAGGTCATGATCGACGCACGGTCCGGCAGCAACCTTTTGTACTTGCCGCTGGACAAGTTGATGCAGCAAGCCGGCGCGCCCGCCGCTGCCAGCGCAGCGCCCCCGGCGGCGGCATCCTCTACACCGGACACCGCAGTGCAGAGCGTAGACATCCGCTCGCGCGACAACAGCCGTACGCGCGACCGTGAAGGTCGCTGAGGGCCAGACCATGAACAAGATTGCCGCGTTTGTCGCTGGTTCGCTGGCGCTTCTTCTGCTGATCAGCAGCACACTTTTCATTGTCGATCAACGCCAGGTAGGGGTGATCTACGCGTTGGGCGAAATCAAAGAAGTCATCACCGAGCCGGGCCTCAACTTCAAGCTGCCGCCACCGTTCCAGAACGTCGTTTTCATGGACCGTCGTGTGCAAACGCTGGACAGCCCGGAGAGCCGCGCCATCTTCACCGCCGAGAAGAAAAGCCTGGTCGTCGACTGGCTGGTCAAGTGGCGTTTGGTTGAGCCCCGGCAGTTCATCCGCAACAACGGTGTCGACTTCCGAAACCTTGAAGCGCGTTTGGCACCGGTGGTGCAAGCCGCCTTCAACGAGGAAATCACGCGTCGCGATGTCAAGGGCGTGTTGGCGACCGAGCGCGAAAAAATCATGAACGATGTCAAGGCGCGTTTGGCAGATGAAGCCAAATCGTTCGGTATTGAAATCGTCGACGTGCGCATCAAGCGGGTAGATTTCGTCGCCGACATTTCGGACTCGGTCTACCGCCGCATGGAGTCCGAGCGCAAACAGGTGGCCAACGAGCTTCGGTCACAAGGTACGGCGGAGGGCGAAAAGATTCGCGCCGATGCGGATCGGCAGCGCGAGGTCATCGTGGCCGAGGCTTACCGTGAAGCGCAAAAGATCAAGGGTGAGGGTGACGCCAAGGCTTCCGCGCTGTATGCCGATGCATTTGGTCGGGACCCGCAATTTGCGCAGTTCTATCGCAGCCTTGAAGCCTATCGCTCGACTTTCCGCAGCCGCTCCGACGTGATGGTGCTTGACCCTGCCAGTGACTTCTTCCGAGCCATGCGTGGCGGGGGTGGCAGTGGCGCCGCACAGGCTGCGCCGGCGGCAGCACCGCGCCGCTGATTCGGCCCGGTCCGGGCAGCGACCGATCGTGGGTGAGTTGCTGCTGGGAGCCCTTGCACTGATGCTTGTCTTCGAGGGCCTGCTGCCGTTTCTGAGCCCCCGCACTTGGCGTTCGGCATTTGAGCGCGCCACCCGAATGAGCGACGGTCAGATTCGGTTCTTCGGTTTCCTGAGCATCGTCATCGGGCTGCTGTTGGTGTTGATGTGGCGCTAACGGACCTGCGGTGCGCGGCGGCTGTGCGCGCGGGTCCGAGTGCTCGGTGAGCGCCCTTACAATCGCGTCTTTTCACCGGTGCTTTTCATGCTGTCTGCCTGGTTGCTACCAGAGCACATCGCCGACGTGTTGCCAGCCCAGGCACGGCGCATCGAAGAGTTACGGCGGGCCTTGCTGGACCGTGCCGCCACGTATGGCTTCGAACTGGTGATGCCGCCGCTGCTGGAACATCTGGAATCGTTGCTCAGTGGCACCGGCCGCGAGTTGGATTTGAAGACATTCAAGCTTGTGGATCAGCTCAGCGGCCGCATGCTGGGCCTGCGGGCCGACACCACCGCACAAGCCGCGCGCATCGACGCGCACCTGCTCAACCGCGACGGCGTTACTCGGCTGTGTTACTGCGGGCCCGTGCTGCACACCCGGCCGGGGGGCCTGGCTGCTACCCGTGAGCCACTGCAGTTCGGCGCTGAGATTTTCGGCCATGCTGGTCTGGAGGCCGACCTCGAAGCCGCTGAGTTGGCGCTGGATGCGCTGGCCGCAGCGTCGGTCCAGCACGTCGTGATCGACCTTGCGGATGCACGCGTGCTACGCGGTGTGCTGGCCGACGTGACTTTGGATGCGATACAGCTGCAGGACATCGTGCAAGCGCTGGCTGACAAGGATGCTTCGGCCTTGCAAATTTTGACTGCCCAAATGCCCGCGGTAACACGCGATTCCCTGCTGGCCCTGTTGCGCTTGTATGGTGACGACGAGGTGCTGGCCGCCGCGCGCCATCAATTGCCGGCGCTTCCGCTGGTCAGAGAGGCGCTGGATCACTTGCAGTGGCTAACCACGCATCTGCGGGCCGCCTATCCGACACTGAAAGTTGGCTTCGATCTGTCCGACATGGGTGGGTACGCCTACTACTCTGGTTTGCGCTTTGCAATCTACGGCGCCGGTAGCAGTGACGCGGTGGCCCGCGGAGGCCGCTACGACGAGGTCGGCGCGGTCTTCGGCCGCAACCGCCCGGCTGTCGGCTTTAGCCTGGATTTGAAGGCGCTGTCTGAGTTGACCGCGGGCTCGCCAGCACCTGCGGTCATTCGCGCGCCTTGGGGCGAAGAGCCGGGGCTGCGTGCCGCGGTACGTCGCCTGCGCGAGGCTGGCCAGACCGTGCTGGCCGTGCTGCCGGGCCACGAACCGGACGCCCAGGCGCATGACTGTGACCGCGAGTTGGTGGCAGTGGGCGAGCGCTGGGTCTTGCGTGCAATCGACCATGCCGCAAGCGTGCAGACCCCAGAACCCTGAACAAGGAATCAGCAGCATGCAAGCAGCCGTTCGGCCGGGCGCCGGTCGCAATGTTGTCGTCGTCGGCACCCAGTGGGGCGATGAAGGCAAGGGCAAGATCGTCGATTGGCTGACCGATCACGCGCAAGGCGTGGTGCGCTTTCAAGGTGGTCACAACGCCGGCCACACGCTGGTTATCAACGGCCGCACGACGGCGCTGCAGCTGGTGCCATCGGGCGTCATG
Organism: Rubrivivax sp.; assembly: GCA_026785885.1. GTDB lineage: Bacteria > Pseudomonadota > Gammaproteobacteria > Burkholderiales > Burkholderiaceae_C > Rubrivivax. Next base: position 11,857 of record JAJAZC010000218.1, on the reverse strand, counting down.
CGCGAAGGCGTGGCGTGCTACATCGGCAACGGCGTGGTGGTCGATCCGGCGCACCTGCTGCTGGAGATTGCGCGCATTGAAGCGCTGGGCATCGATGTGCGGTCGCGACTGCACCTGTCGGAGTCCTGCCCACTGATCCTGCCCGTGCACGCCGAGCTCGACCGTGCGCGCGAGGCGCGGCGCGAAGGCACGGCTGCCGGCAAGATCGGCACCACCGGCAAGGGCATCGGCCCGGCCTATGAAGACAAGGTGGCACGCCGCGCGCTGCGCGTGCAGGATCTCAAGCACCCGGCGCGCTTCGAGGCCAAGCTGCGCGAGTTGCTCGAGTTGCACAACGCCGAGTTGACCAGCGTGCTGGGGGTGCAGGCCTTCGCGCTGCAACCGATGCTGGACGACGCGATGAAAGCCGCAGATCCGCTGCAGCCGCTGATGGCCGACGTGGGATACCGGCTCTTCAACGCCCACCAGCGCGGCGAGAACTTACTGTTCGAGGGCGCGCAAGGCACGCTGCTGGACATCGACCACGGCACCTATCCTTTCGTGACGTCCAGCAACTGCGTGGCCGGTAATGCCGCCGCCGGTTCGGGCGTTGGCCCGGGCCTGCTGCATTACGTTTTGGGCATCACCAAGGCCTACACGACGCGGGTCGGCGGCGGGCCTTTTCCAACTGAGCTGGACATCAACGCCCCGGGTACCGTCGGGCATCACCTGAGCAGTGTCGGGCGGGAGCGGGGTGTCGTCACCGGCCGGGCACGCCGTTGCGGCTGGCTGGACGCCGCGGCGCTCAAGCGCAGCATGATCATCAACGGCGTGTCGGGTCTTTGCATCACCAAGCTTGACGTGCTGGACGGGCTGCCCGAGATCCTCATCGGCGTCGGCTACAAGCTCGGTGGCCGCACGCTGGACGTGCTGCCGTTGGATGCCGACGAGATTGCGGCCTGTGAGCCGATCTACGAAACACTGCCCGGTTGGAGCGAGACGACGGCCGGTCTCACCAACTGGGAGCAGTTGCCGCTGAGGGCACGCCGCTACCTTGAGCGCATGCAGGCGCTGATCGGCTCACCGATCGACATGGTGTCCACAGGGCCAGACCGCGTGCACACGATGCTGCTGCGTCACCCCTTCCGCGCCTGAGCGACACTGCTTCGACACCAACCACGGAAAGACCGACCCGCATGCTCACCGACGACGGCAAGCACCTGTATGTGTCCTGGGATGAATACCACCTGTTGATCGAGCGCTTGGCGCTCAAGGTCGCGCATTCGGGCTGGGCCTTCGATCAAATCTTGTGCCTGGCTCGGGGCGGCATGCGCCCGGGCGATGTGCTGTCGCGAGTGTTCGACAAGCCGTTGGCCATCATGTCGACGAGTTCGTATCGCGCCGACGCCGGCACCATCCAAGGCCGCCTCGATCTGGCCAAGTACATCACCATGCCCAAGGGTGAGTTGGCCGGCCGTGTGCTGTTGGTCGATGACCTTGCCGACACCGGCATCACGCTGCGCGCGGTAGTCGACCGGCTGCGCAGCACGCCCGCCATCCAGGAATTGCGTGCAGCGGTGATCTGGGTCAAGGCCGTGTCGACCTACACGCCGGATTACTTTGTCCAGACGCTTCCCACGAGTCCCTGGATTCACCAGCCGTTTGAGGAGTACGACGACCTCCGGCCCGATGGACTGGCAAAGAAATTTGCTGTCTAGACAAGTGAAAAAGCCGGTCACCCAATGGCCGACCGGCTTTCAATTTTGGTGCCCAGAAGAGGACTCGAACCTCCACGCCGTTAAGCGCTAGTACCTGAAACTAGTGCGTCTACCAATTCCGCCATCTGGGCTTTCAAGACTCAAGGATCCTATCATTAAAGAAAAAAGCGTCTCCATCGCGCTGCAGGCTGGCCCGCCAGTTGTAGGCGACATCGAAGGCACCGTCGAAGGCCATCGCGATGGTCACGGTTTCGTCCATCCGGGCAGCGGTGAATCGTCGATTTATCTTGCGCCGCAAGAGATGCGCAGTGTGCTGCACCGGGATCGTGTGCGCGTACGCGTGCTGCGGCTGGACCGCAAAGGCCGGCCCGAAGGGCGTGTGTTGGACATCCTCGAGCGGCGCAAGACGCCGATCATCGGCCGCCTGCTACACGAAGGCGGACAGTGGTTGGTGGCCCCCGAAGACAGCCGTTATGGCCAGGACATCCTGATCCCCAAGAATGCGACCGCCAGCGCGGCGGCGGGGCAGGTGGTGTCGGTCGAGTTGACCGAGCCGCCGTCGCTGCATTCGCAGCCCGTTGGTCGTGTGGTTGAGGTGCTGGGCGAGATCGACGATGCCGGTATGGAAATTGAAATTGCGGTGCGCAAATACGAAGTGCCGCATGCTTTTTCGCCCGAGACGTTGGAACAGGCTGCAGGGCTGCCGGACAAGTTGCGCGCGGCCGACCGCAAGCACCGCGTGGACTTGCGCGATGTCGCGTTAGTCACCATCGACGGCGAGGACGCGCGGGACTTCGACGACGCGGTTTATGCCGAGCCCTACCGCGCCGGTCGTGGCAAGACGCTGATCGAAGGTTGGCGCTTGCTGGTGGCCATCGCCGATGTCAGCCATTACGTGAAGCCTGGCGAGCCGCTGGACGAAGACGCTTACGAGCGTGCGACTTCGGTCTACTTTCCGCGCCGCGTGATTCCGATGCTGCCGGAGAAGCTATCCAACGGCCTGTGCTCGCTTAACCCGGGAGTCGAGCGCTTGGCCATGGTCTGCGACATGGTTGTGAGCGCGGACGGTGTGTTGCATGGGTATCAGTTCTATCCCGCGGTCTTCTGCTCGCAAGCCCGTCTGACCTACACCGAAGTGGCTGCGATGCTCGGCAACACACGCGGTCCGGAGGCACAGCGGCGTAGTGATGTGCTGCCGCATTTGCTGCACCTGCATGAGGTCTACCGCGCCTTGCTCAAACAGCGCGCGGTGCGCGGCGCGATGGAGTTCGAGAGTACGGAGACGCAGATCGTCTGCGACGACAACGGCCGCATCGAGAAGATCGTGCCGCGCACGCGCAACGAGGCGCACCGCCTGATCGAAGAGGCCATGCTGGCAGCCAACGTTTGTGCCGCCGAGTACATCGCCGCGGCCGAGCACCCCTGCCTGTACCGCGTGCACGAAGGCCCGACGCCTGAGAAGCGGCTGGCGCTGCAGAACCAGCTCAAGGCGCTGGGCATCGGGGTGCACCTCAGCGATGACCCCAAGCCAGCCGAGATGGCCGCCATTGCGCAGGCCGTGCAGGGCCGGCCCGATGCGCTGCAGATCCACACGTTGTTGTTGCGCTCGATGCAGCAGGCGATCTATACCGCCAGCAACAACGGCCATTTCGGGCTGTCCTACCCGGCCTACACGCACTTCACCAGCCCGATCCGGCGTTACCCCGATCTGCTGGTGCACCGCGTCATCAAGGCCATCCTTGCCGGCAAGCGGCACCACATCACGGCCAGCAGCAAGACAAGAACGCCGGAGTTCCGCAAAGGCGGCAAGCCCCAGCGCGCGGCCAAACCGATGTCGCAGGAGATGACGCTGTGGGAGGCTGCCGGCGGCCACTGCAGCGCCAACGAACGGCGCGCCGACGAAGCCAGCCGCGATGTCGAGGCCTGGCTCAAGTGCCGCTACATGCGTGAGAAGCTGGGCGAGGAATTCTCAGGCACCGTCACGGCGGTGGCCGGCTTCGGCCTGTTCGTTACGCTGGACGCGTTGTACGTCGAGGGCCTGGTACACATTACCGAACTGGGCGGCGAGTACTACCGCTTCGACGAAGCCCGGCTGGAGCTGCGCGGCGAGCGCAGCGGCATTCGCTACGGCGTGGGTACTCGCGTGCGGGTGCAGGTCAGCCGCGTCGATCTGGACGGCCGCAAGATCGATTTCCGCATGGTCCGCGAAGGCGAGGGCGAGCGCCTGGAGCGACCCCGCGGCGCCGGCTCTGCCAGCAGCGAGCTGGCGTCGGTGCAGGAAGCCGACCGCGCGATCAAGGCCGCTGCGCGCTTGCACAAAGGGGCAGGTAAGGCAACCAAGGGCGCGGCAGACACGTCGCGGCGAACGCGCAAGCCCGGCCCCGCACGCCCGCAGCCCAAGCCGCGCACGCGTCGATAGACAACGCGTCGGCACAGACGGTGCAGATGGGGCCCTTGGTCCCTCCGCATCGTCCGAACCGTTTTCTGACGTCGATCGTGTCTGCGCCGCCTCAAATTTTTGCCTATTGCCCGGCGGCCAGCCGCTCGATCAGCTCTGCTGCGCGCAGAGCCCGGCCTGGCGTGCTGTGCGCAAAACCATCCGCGGCATGTCCGTGTTGCCAGGCCGCGGCTATTGCGATCGCTTGCGGTGCTGAATCGGGTTGCTGGACCCACAGTCCACCGGCCCAGCCTGCCAACACGTCACCGGTGCCGGCCGTGGCCAGCGCTGCGTTGCCGGTGCTGTTGATCCAACAGGCCGAAGGTGGCGCTGGATCGACGTTGCAGGTCGCGATGACACTGCCTGAGCCTTTGAGCAGCACCGTGCAATGCAGGTGTTCGGCCAGCGCGCGCGCGGCGCTCAGGCGGTCCTGCTGAACCTGTGCCGTGCGCAGCCCCAGCAGCCGCGCGGCCTCCAGCGGGTGGGGCGTGCACAGCGTGGGCTGCCGGCGCGCCTGGCGCTTGCGCAGCAGGTGCAGCAGCATGGGATCGGTTGCGATGGCGTTGAGCGCATCGGCATCCAGCACCAGCCGCGTGGCGTGCGCCAGCAGCGGTGGCAGTGCTGAGCGCACGACGTCCCCGCCACCACATCCGCAGACGACCGTTTTCGACGAGAGCCACTGCGGTGCGGCCAGCCAGGCGCGCGGGTGCAGCATCAGCTCTGGCCGCGCCAACGGAGGCTCCCATCCCCCACCAGGTTCATCCGCCAAGCGGCTGACATACACGCGGCCGGCGCCCGCGGCTAGCGCGGCACCGGCGGCCAATTCCAGCGCGCCGGCCATGCCGAGCGCACCGCCCACCACCAGCACGTCACCCCGGCTGCCCTTGTGTGCGGCATGCGGCCGATAGGCAGTGGGTGGCGGTCCAGACAGATGGATGTCCGTCGCCGACGGCGTGACGCCCAGGTCAGCCAGCCACACCGCGCCCGCACAGTCCCGCCCCTGGTGCGTGAAGCAGCCTGGCTTCAAGGTCAGCAACGCCAGCGTGGCCTGTGCCTGAATTGCGGCCGTGCCCAGCAGCGCGCCGGTATCGGCATGCAAGCCGCTGGGCAGATCGACCGCCAGCACGGGCGCGGTTTGTCGGTTCAGCAGCTCGATTGCCGCAGCGATGTCGCCCTGCGGTGCACGGCTGGCGCCCAGGCCCAACAGCGCGTCGATGTGCAGATCGGCATCGGCAGCTGCTGCAATGCCGCTGTGCACCGGAACGCCTGCGGCTTGCGCGTCCTGCCAGGCGCGCCGCGCATCGGTGGGCAGGCGCGCCGGATCGGCCAGCAGGCTGACGACGACCGCCAGCCCGGCCGCATGCAGGTGCCGCGCCGCGACCAAGCCGTCGCCGCCGTTGTTGCCCGGGCCGGCCCAGACGTGCACACGTGTCGCCGTGGGTGCCATCGCCAACGCCAGCCGCGCCACGGCGAGGCCGGCGCTGGCCATCAAAACGCCGCCAGTGCGCGCAGCCAAAGCAGGTGCTTCCAGCTCGCGGGTGGCGGATGTGTCGTGCAGCGGCCAGGGGCCGTTCAGTGGGGTGATGGCAAGCAGCGCGGTAGACATCGCAACATTGTGGGAGTCAGAAAAACGCGCATGAGAGGAATGGCGCCGATTGGCTGCAAGCTTGCCGGCCCGTGCGCGGGAAGGGCGCCCAGTCCTTATGCGGCCAAGCGACTCTGTCCGCCGTCGCTCACCCACGCTCAGCGCAGGCGGCCGACACCCATGCGCGTCAGATCGACGGCAGCGTCACGGCCCGCAATGCGCTCGGCCAATACCTGCGCCGAGCCGCAGGCCAGTGCCCACCCGCTGCAGCCATGGCCGAGGTTGAGCCACACGCCGGATGTGCCGCTGTCGCCCATCACAGGCAAGCCGTCGGGCAGCATCGGGCGGGCGCCTTTCCAGTGCTGGGCTTCGCGTGTCACGGCAGCGCCGGGAAAAGTCGCCCAGCACGCGGTACAGCGTGCGCAGCGCTGCCGCGTTGATGCGCTCAGGTTGACCGCCGATCTCTGCGTCCCCGGCCACGCGGATGCGCTGACCCAGGCGGGTGATGGCGATCTGGTAGCGCTCGTCGATCAGAGCCGTACGCGGCGCGGTCGGCGTGGGGTCGTCGCGGTGCTGCAGCGGCGCGGTCACCGAGTAGCCATGGACCGCGGCATGCTGCAGGCGCACCCCCAGCGGCCGCAGCAGCAGATCGGCCTGCACGCCGGCGCACACGACGACGGCGTCGAAGGACCACTTCTGCCCAGCCGCCGCGCGTGCGGCCGGCATCGCACCCGGGCGGATGGCGCTGATGTCGACATCGAAGCGGAACTGCGCGCCCACGCGCTGCGCCTGGGCTTTCAGCAGGTGAGCAAACTGGTGGCAATTGCCCACGCCGGCATCCGGTAGGTGAATGGCAGCGCGCAACGGCGCTGTCGGTGCTTAGCCGGGCTCGATTGCACGACAGGCGGCCGCGTCAGTGACCCGATGCGCTACGCCCAATTCTTCAAGCAGTGTCAGGCCGCCCGCACATTCCTTCAGCTCGCGCTCGGTGCGCAGCAGCGCAAGACAGCCGCTGGCCTGTTCATAGTCGAGCGCGAGTTGCGTGGTCAATTCGTGCAGCCGTGCCTGGCTCAACTGCGCCAGTCGCTGCATCGCTGTGCGGTTGGCCGTGTGCACCTGCGGCTTGCATGCGCGCCACCAGCGCAGCAACCAGGGCAGTTGCCGCAGCGCGCCCAGGCCACCCAGGCGTACCGGGGCATCGCGGCTGAGCAGGTGCTGCATCCGCCTTCCACGGCATGCAGAGTGCGGCCCAAGGCATCACGTAGCCTTGTGCAATGACACCGGCGTGGGCAAAGCTGGATTCGGCAGCGACGCCGGCCCGGCGTTCGAACACCGCAACCTTGTGCCTCTGTGCGGCTAACTCGTAGGCCGTGGTGACGCCAGCAATGCCAGCGCCGATGGCGGCTATCTGCAAACGCTGCTTCCGCGGGCTGCGCGTCTGATGCCGCGTGCTAGCATTGCTGGGTTTTCCTCACCGTGTTTGATAGAAGAGATTGGTGCCGTCGGATAGCTCCCAATCTGGTTCTCTCGAGCACTTATCGAGGCAAACGTTCTGCGGCCGCGCTGCAGAACCGGCTTACAAAGCCAAATCGCGAACCCGACCGAACCAAGGTGTCGCGGTGTGTCCTCAAATAGCGAGTAGCGGTGGTAACACAGCCGCTGGTTGCATGGGGTCTGCACCGCGATAAAGCGGCGGGATTCTAGACTCAACCTTCGGAGTATTTATGTCTGTCTCCATGCGTGAAATGCTGGAAGCCGGTGTCCATTTCGGACACCAAACGCGCTTCTGGAATCCCAAGATGGCACCGTATATCTACGGCCATCGCAACAAGATCCACATCATCAACCTCGAAAAGACGCAGCCGCTCTTCGAAGATGCGATGAAGTTCGTACGCCAGTTGTCGGCGCGCCGTGGCTCGATCCTGATGATCGGCACCAAACGCCAGGCCCGCGACGTGATCGCGCTGGAAGCACAACGTTGCGGCATGCCGTATGTCGACCAGCGTTGGCTCGGCGGCATGATGACCAACTTCAAAACCGTGAAGGGCTCCTTGAAGAAACTCAAGGACATGCAGGTCGTCAAGGACGCCGGCACCGAAGCCATGATCAAGAAAGAAGCGCTGATGTTCGACCGCGAGCTGACCAAGCTCGAGAAGGAAATCGGCGGCATTCAGGACATGGGCGCGCTGCCCGATGCGATGTTTGTGATCGACGTGGGCTACCACAAGATCGCGGTCGCTGAGGCCAAGAAGCTCGGCATACCGGTGATCGGCATCGTCGACACCAACCACTCTCCTATCGGCATCGACTACGTCATCCCCGGCAACGACGACTCGGCCAAGGCTGTGGCGCTATACGCCCGCGCGGTGGCCGACGCTGTACTCGAGGGCAAGGCCAACGCCACCAACGAGGTGGTGCAGGCCGTCAGCGCCCGCGGTGACGAGTTCGTCGAAGTGCGCGAAGAAAGCTGATCGGCTGAGCGCATCCGCGGCGCCCCGTGCGTCGCGCCCGAATGACTGCCATCAGGTCGGCCGCCTCTTCAGCGACGCCGGTTTGGTGTGCATCCCCATCTGATGGAGATTCCAGTGCCCGCAATTACTGCAAGCATGGTGGCCGAACTTCGTGCCAAGACCGACGCGCCGATGATGGAGTGCAAGAAAGCGTTGACCGAGGCCGAAGGTGACGCCGCCCGCGCCGAAGAAATTCTGCGTGTCAAGCTCGGCAACAAGGCCGGCAAGGCAGCCGGTCGCGTCACGGCCGAAGGCGTGGTCGCCTCGGCCATGAGTGGCAACACCGGCGCCTTGGTTGAGGTCAACTGCGAGACCGCCTTCGTCACAAAGAACGATTCCTTCCTGGCCTTTGTCAATGGCGTGGCCACGCTGGTTGCCGAGCGCAACCCGGCCGACGTGGCCGCTGTCGGCGCGTTGCCGCTGACGCAAGACGGCTTCGGCCCGACGGTCGAAGACGTGCGCAAAGGCCTGATCGGCAAGATCGGCGAGAACATGTCGATCCGCCGCTTCAAGCGTTACAGCGGCCCTGGCCAGCTGGCGAGTTACCTGCACGGCACGCGCATCGGCGTGCTGGTGGAATTTACGGGTGATGCGGTCGCGGCAAAAGACGTGGCCATGCACGTGGCGGCTATGAAACCCAAGGCGCTGGCCACCAGCGATGTGCCGGCCGACTTGATCGAAGTCGAGCGCCGCGTCGCCGCCGAGAAGGCCGCCGACAGCGGCAAGCCGGCCGAGATCGTGGCCAAGATGGTCGATGGCTCGGTGCAGAAGTTTTTAAAGGAAGTCAGCCTACTCAACCAGGTCTTCGTCAAGGCGGCCGACGGCAAGCAGACGGTGGAGCAGATGCTCAAGGCCAAGGGCACCCAGATCGCCGGCTTCACGCTGTATGTCGTGGGCGAAGGCATCGAGAAAAAGGTGGACGACTTCGCTGCGGAAGTAGCCGCACAGGTTGCGGCAGCCAAGGGCGTTTGATCGGGCATCTCCACGGGCAGCGCCGGCCTACGACCGGTGCCCTGTTTGCAAGGCGTTGGCCTGCAAGCCACCCTTACACTGCGTGCTTTTGCGTCGATGGAGTCCTTTAGATGCCGGTCTACAAGCGCATCCTGTTGAAGCTGTCGGGCGAAGCCCTGATGGGCGGCGACGCCTTTGGCATCAACCGCGCAACCATCGTGCGCATGGTGCGCGAAGTGCAGGACGTGACACGGCTCGGCTGTGAAGTAGCGGTGGTGATTGGCGGCGGCAACATCTTCCGGGGTGTTGCTGGCGGCTCGGTTGGCATGGATCGCGCAACGGCCGATTACATGGGCATGCTGGCCACCGTAATGAATTCACTGGCGCTGGCCGACACCATGCGCCAGGAGGGCATGACCGCGCGCGTGATGTCGGCCATAAGCATCGAGCAGGTGGTCGAGCCCTACGTGCGACCCAAGGCACTGCAGTACCTCGAAGAGGGCAAGGTCGTAGTTTTTGCGGCCGGCACTGGCAACCCGTTTTTCACGACCGACACCGCTGCGGCGTTGCGCGGGGCTGAAATTGGCGCCGAGATCGTGCTCAAGGCCACCAAAGTCGACGGCGTTTACAGCGCCGACCCCAACAAGGACCCGCACGCCACGCGCTACACGAGCATCACGTTCGATGAAGTTATTGCGAAGAATCTGCAGGTCATGGACGCCACCGCTTTTGCGCTGTGCCGCGACCAGAAGCTGCCGATCAGGGTGTTCAGCATATTCAAGCCCGGCGCGCTTTTGCGCGTGGTGCGCGGTGAAGACGAAGGCACCCTGGTGCACGTCTGAGGAGCTTTTCCAGCATGAGCATTGTCGACATCAAGAAGACGGCCGAGCAGAAGATGGCCAAGTCCATCGAGGCTTTCAAAGGCGATTTGCACAAGATCCGCACCGGCCGCGCCCACCCCGGCTTGCTGGACCAGGTGCAGATCGACTATTACGGCTCCCTGGTGCCAATCAGCCAGGTCGCCAACGTCAGCCTGCTGGATGCACGAACGATCAGCGTGCAGCCCTGGGAAAAGGGTATGGGCGCGAAGATCGAAAGGGCCATCCGCGAGTCCGAACTGGGCCTGAACCCAAGCGCACAGGGCGACTTGCTACGCGTGCCGATGCCGGCGCTGACCGAAGAGCGCCGCAAGGAGCTGAGCAAGGTGGTGCGGCATGCTGGCGAAGAGGCCAAGATCGCCGTGCGCAGCGTCCGTCGCGAAGGCAACGAGCACCTGAAGAAGCTGCTCAAAGACAAGGAAGCCAGTGAGGACGACGAACGCCGCGCGCAAGACGAAGTGCAGCGCCTGACCGACCGCACCATCGCCGAGATCGACCGCCTGGTGCAGGGCAAGGAAGCCGAGGTGATGGCGGTCTGACGACGTCATCGCTTCGCCGCGCCGATGCCACCGGATCTGACCATCCAATCTTTCCCCGAGACCGCTGCAGCGTTGCCTCTGGCCCAGGCCACCCACGCCGCACGCGACTTACAGGTGCCGCGCCACGTGGCGGTGGTGATGGACGGCAACGGCCGCTGGGCCAAGAAGCGCTACATGCCCCGGTTTTTCGGCCACAAACAGGGTGTCGATGCGCTGGTACGCGCCGTCAATACCTTTGCCGACCGCGGGGTGGAGTACCTGACCGTCTTTGCTTTTTCGTCCGAAAACTGGAAGCGGCCGACGGAGGAAGTCTCCGGCCTGATGAGCCTGGTCCTGGTGGCGGTGTCCAAGTATCTGGGCAAGATGGCTGGCGATGGTGTCCGCATCCGCATCGTTGGTGACCGCTCTGCGGTGTCGGACAAGCTGCGCAAGGCCTGGGAGCACGCCGAGCACATCACGCAGCACAACCAGCGCATCACGCTGGCGGTGGCCTTTAACTACGGCGGCCGCTGGGACGTGGTGCAAGCCTGCCGTGACGCCATCGCGCAAGGCCTGGAGCCCGAGGCGGTGGATGAAGCCTGGCTGTCCCGGCACATGGCTTTGTCCTTCGCGCCCGACCCGGACCTCTTCATCCGCACCGGCGGTGAGATGCGCATGAGCAATTTCCTGCTCTGGCAGGCGGCCTATTCGGAATTGTTCTTCACCGATTGTCTGTGGCCCGATTTCGGTGAGACCGAGATCGACGCCGCGCTGGCCGCCTTTGCACAGCGCGACCGCCGCTTCGGCGGCATCCAGCACGCTGGCGCCGGCACACCCTGACCTGCGCATGCTGCGCCAACGTGTCATCACCGCGCTCGTGCTGATTGCGCTGCTGCTCGGTGCTTTGATGGTCGACAGCACCTGGCCTTTTGCGCTGCTGACGCTGGTGCTGATTGCCGCAGCCGGCTGGGAGTGGGCGCGCCTCAACCAGGCCGGCACCAAGTCGTCGCTGATCATGGGCGGCGCACTGGCGCTGGCCGGCCTGCTGGCGCTGGGCGGTGGCTGGAAGCAGCAGGCACCGCAGGCCGTGTGGTGGCTGGCCGCGGCGCTGTGGCTGGGCGCCGGTTTCGTGGCACTGCGCAGCGGCCCGCGGCTGTGGCCGCAGCTGCCGCGCGGCGCACGCTGGGTGTTGGGCCTGGTGGCCTTGTGGGCGGCGTGGTTGGCAATCGCCCATGCGCGCGTGGTCGGTGTCAACTTCCTGCTGTCGGTGCTGTGTCTGGT
>JAJAZC010000217.1 GCA_026785885.1 Rubrivivax sp. | reverse complement strand
GTGCGCGAGCTGCTGATCGACCCGCTGTGCGTCGCGGCGCTCAACACGGCAGCGGACCAGGCCAGTGGGCAGGTCTTCCTGCGCGTGCTGCAAGACGCGCTGTTCAGCGGCCGCGGCTCGGCCGACCTGATGCTGCCGCGTGCCGACTTGAGCGCACTGCTGCCCACGCCTGCCGGGCGCTGGTTGCAGGCGCAAGGTGCCGATGTGCGCACATTCCAACGCATCGGGTCCATCGCCCGTGTCGGCAACCGCTATAGCAACAGCAACAGCGGCGGTAGCAGCGGCTGGCAGCTCGACGGCGAGGACTTCGATACGGTCGTGCTGGCCTGCACGGCTGCAGAAGCCGCCCGCCTGGTGCAGCCCGTCGCACCGTCCTGGGCCGCCAACGCTGCGGCCATCACGTACGAGCCCATCGTCACGGTCTACCTGCGCTGTGCCGGCGCGCGCCTGTTGTGCCCGATGACGGCGCTGGTAGCAGGGCCCGAGGCGCCAGCGCAGTACGCCTTTGACCACGGCGCACTCGGCGCAACGCCGGGGCTTTTTGCTTTTGTGGTGAGCGGCGCGCGGGCCTGGGTCGACCGCGGGTTGCAGGCCACCGGCGAAGCGGTGCTGCGACAAGCGCAGCACGCTTTCGTCGGTGGCAGCCGCTCCGTGCCGAGCGTCCTGCGCGTGATGGCCGAGAAGCGCGCCACCTTCTGCTGCACGCCTGCGCTGCAGCGGCCGCCGATGGAGATCGCGCCCGGGCTGCTGGCTGCGGGCGACTATGTGGCGGGCCCCTACCCGGCCACGCTGGAAGGTGCCGTGCGCAGCGGCGAAGCGGCCGTGCGGGGTCTCGAACGCTGGAGTTAGCGCGGGGCGAACGGCGCCGCCAGCGGCTCGCCGATGAACAGGCTCTGCTGCGGCCAGGCCACGCTCTTCCAGTACGCCTCGATGGCGGTCGCGCCCTGCAGGTAGTGCAGCAGCAGCAGCTGCGGATGCGGAAACTTTTGCAGGTAATTGCAAGGCTCGCTGACCGCACCGTGGCTGGCGGTCGCACCTGAAGCAATCCAGTCCAGCGCCGTGCTCTGGCCGTGCGTGCCCTGAAGATCGCCGCCCCACGACGTGAGGTGGTCACCCAGACCACCCGGCAGCCACTGCGGCGCCGGGCGCAGCGGTGGATGCTCGGCGCCGGCCAGCGCCAGCAGCAAACGCGGCGCGCCCGGCAGTGCCGACAAGGCCGCGCGGCGCAGGTCGACCTTGAAAGCAGGCGGCAACCCGCTGGGCGGATACAGCAGCGCCCGCACGCCGCGGGCCGCATCGGGCCCGTCCAACAGCAGTGCGGTGGCCAGACCGGCCGTGCCGGCCGGCACACGCCCCTGCACACGCGACCCATCGGCCTTGACGCCCCGGTCGATCAGCGCTTTGGCGGCTTCGACGGTCGGCGCCGCGAGCAGCATCGACGGCCGCCAGCCCGGCTCCTGCAGCGGCCGTGTGGAGGCTGAATTGAAGTAACCCGAGCGCCGTGATGCCGCGCAGGTGTTGCTGCACAAGGCAGCATCGAAGCCCAGCGCCAGCGCGCCGGTAATGGCGTTGCACTCCACCGCATATGGCGCCGCCCAGGCCAGCGCCAGCGCCTGGGTGGATGGGCCGAAGAACGCCTCGATCGCCTGGCGCAAGCGCTCGAACTCCTCACGCGTGAGCGTCGGCTTGACCGGCAGCGACAAGCGCAGCACCTGCTCTGGCTTGAGGCCGCGGGCGGCAATGTAGTACTCGCCAACCGTCACCGAAGCGCTGTCGGCTGTGTTGATCACCAGCCCCAGATCAGCCGCCTGCAAGCGGCCCTGCAGGCGCGGCACCGTGACCCAACTGGCCGCGGGCGCGGAGCTTGCAGCAGCCAGCGGCGCCGTTGTCGACTGCGACGCCGGTACCTGTCCCTGCGCTGCCGCCGCCATCAGGCAACCAGCGGCGGCCATCAGCGCCGGGCGCGCGGCATTTCGGAATGCAGGCGCGAATTTCGCGATGCAGAAGCCGGTTAAGCTCATGTTCAAACTTCGCTCCACAAGACAGAACTGACCGCGCCACAGGCCACGTCAGGCGCCGATTCTGGGGTGCCCCTCTTCGAAAGCATCTGCGTGGGCAAAGAAGCCTCGACCCCGATCATCCAGGTGCTGGAGCGCGCGTTTGCGCTGCTGGACATGCTGGCTTCACAGCAGGAGCCGGTTTCGCTGAAAGTTATCAGCGAGCGCACGGGTTTGCATCCGTCCACCGCGCACCGCATCCTCAACGATCTGACGTTAGGCCGCTTCGTCGACCGCCCGCAGGCCGGCAGCTACCGACTGGGCATGCGCCTGCTGGAGCTGGGCAACCTCGTCAAGGAGCGGCTGGATGTGCGCGAAGCGGCTCTGGGCCCGATGCGCGAGTTGCACAAGCTGACGCACCAGGCGGTGAACCTGTCGGTGCGCCAAGGCGACGAGATCATTTACGTCGAGCGCAGCTACAGCGAGCGCTCCGGCATGCAGGTCGTGCGCACCGTCGGCGGCCGCGCGCCGCTGCACCTGACGTCAGTCGGCAAGCTGTTTCTGGCGCACGACGAAGCAGCGCGCGTGCGCAGTTACGCGATACGCACCGGACTTACCGGCCACACGCGCAACAGCATCACTGATGTGCAGCGGCTGGAGCGCGAGCTGGCCCAGGTGCGCTCCAGCGGGCTGGCACACGACGACGAAGAGCTGGAACTGGGCGTGCGCTGCGTGGCAGCCGGCATCTTCGACGATCAGGGCAAGCTGCAAGCGGGCCTGTCGATCTCGGCGCCGGCCGATCGTCTCGAAGAAGGCTGGAGCGAGCGTGTGCGCGCCACGGCGGCGCGGATCTCGGCCGCGCTCGGTTATCGCAGCTGAAGCGGGGCTGGCGCGGCTGTTGCGCCTGGCACGGCGCCCGTGTGGTGCGACACGGCGGCACCTTGCCCAGCGGCACCTAAGCTCGCCGGGGGCAGCGCCTGCCTGATGAGATGCAGCGACGCGCCTGCACCGGTGGCCGGGCCTTCGGCCGCCGCAGCGGCTGCTGCAGCGGCGCCTGCCGCTGCCACCGGCGGCGCCGACACCGGCACCAACCCCGCCAAAGCGTTCAATCCGCCGTTCGGTGCCACCGGCGGCAGCACTTTGGCGTCGGCCACCCAGCGGCGCAGGCGCTCCGCGTCACCCATGCGTGAGTACTTTCCGGCGGAATCGAGCAGCACCATGATCAGCTTGCGGCCGGCCATCTGCGTCTGCATCACTAGGCAGCGGCCTGCGGCGGAGATGTAGCCCGTCTTCTGCAGGCCAATCTCCCACTCTGGATTGCGCACCAGACCATTGGTGTTGCGAAACTGCGTTGGCCGTCTGCCAACCGGCACGATGGCATCGAGCGAGGTCGACAGATCGCGAATGATCGGGTGCGCGTAAGCCGCACGTACCAGGCGCGCCAGATCCTGGGCGCTGCTTTGGTTGCTGCTGGACAAACCCGTGGGCTCGACATAGCGCGTGTCCTTCATGCCGAGATCGCGTGCCGTGCCGTTCATGGCGCGAATGAAACGATCGAGCCCACCCGGGAAGGTACGGCCCAGAACATGCGCAGCGCGGTTTTCGGAAGCCATCAACGACAGGTGCAGCATTTCACCGCGGGTTAGCTCCGTGCCCAGCCGCAGCCGGGAAGCGCTGCCGCTGGTAGCTTCTACGTCGTCTTGCGTGACGACAAGCTTTTCGTCCAGCGGCAAGGCAGCCTCGGTAACCACGAGTGCCGTCATCAGCTTGGTGATCGACGCAATCGGCAGCACCGCGCTGGGGTTCTTGCTGAACAGGACTTCGTTGGTGTCCTGATCGATCACCAACGCCACGCTGGACTTCAAGGCCAGGTCGTCATCAGCGCTGTGCAGACCGTACAGCTGGCCAAAACTCAGCACCGCCGGCACGAAGGCCACGCGAGGCAAGCTGCGCTTGGTGGGCTTCTCGGACCTCGCGGTCTTGGTAGGCTTAACCGCCCGCGTCTCCTTCACGCTCTTAATCGTCTTGGCGGCCGCGGGTGCAACCATCGCCAAGCCGGCACTCAGGATTAACGCGAAGCTCAGGACCACGGCCATCAGGCGAGGCGCGCTAAGCGGGGAAATACGGGTGTGATTCAGCAGCACAGTTGTCGGTCCTCAGCGCCCAGTGCGAAAGTGTAGGGTACCAAGAAGCTGCGCAAATTCAATCGGTTGCGCACCATTGCTCAAGTAGTCCCTGCCGCGCTTCGGCACGCGGCGCAACGTGTTGTCCGTCACGTACGCCGCCCTGCCCCGCCACCCGTCAACCCTGCGCTGCAACCCGATCCGTGTTGCTGTGCAGCTTGTTCAGCGCCGCGAGATAGGCCTTGGCCGAAGCGACAACGATGTCCGGGTCCGCACCGACGCCGTTCACCACGCGGCCGCCATGCTGCAAACGCACCGTGACCTCGCCCTGAGATTCTGTGCTGCCCGAGGTGATGGCGTTAACCGAATACAGCATCATTTCAGCGCCACTTTGCACCCGCGACTCAATCGCTTTGAGGCTTGCGTCCACTGGGCCGTTGCCGTCGCTCTCGGCATGGTGTTCGACCGCGCCGGCAGAAAATGCCACGGCTGCATGCGGCCGCTCGCCCATCGCCGAATGCTGTGTCAGTGCCAGCAGCCGGTAATGCTCGACTGCCGCAGTCACGCTCTCATCGCTGACCAGCGCAATGATGTCTTCGTCAAATATTTCGGCTTTGCGGTCGGCCAGGTCCTTGAAGCGTGCGAAGGCTGCATTGATCTCTGCCTCGGACTCCATCTGCACGCCCAATTCCTGCAAGCGCTGCTTGAAGGCATTGCGGCCGCTGAGCTTGCCCAACACGATCTTGTTGGCGGCCCAGCCCACGTCTTCCGCACGCATGATCTCGTAAGTGTCGCGCGCCTTCAGCACACCGTCCTGGTGGATGCCGCTGGCGTGAGCAAAAGCATTCGCGCCGACGACCGCCTTGTTGGGCTGCACGACAAAGCCGGTGGTCTGGCTGACCATGCGCGACGCCGCCAGAATCTGGGTCGTATCGATGCCCAGCGTCAGTCCGTAGTAGTCGCGGCGCGTGCGCACCGCCATCACAACCTCTTCCAGACTGCAATTACCGGCACGCTCGCCCAGGCCGTTGATCGTGCACTCGACTTGCCGCGCGCCGCCGATCTTCACGCCAGCCAGAGAATTGGCCACCGCCATGCCCAGATCGTTGTGGCAGTGCACGCTCCACACCGCTTTGTCGGCGTTGGGCACGCGCTCGCGCAGCATGCGGATGAACTCGCCATACAGCTCCGGCACCGCGTAGCCCACGGTGTCAGGAATGTTGACCGTCGTCGCGCCTTCGGCGATCACGGCCTCCAGCACACGGCACAGGAAGTCAGGGTCGGAACGGTAGCCGTCCTCGGGTGAAAATTCGACGTCGCCGCACAGACTGCGCGCAAAGCGCACCGACAGCCGCGCCTGCTCCAGCACCTGCTCGCGCGTCATGCGCAGCTTCTTCTCCATGTGCAGTTCACTGGTGGCGATGAAGGTGTGGATGCGGGCGCTGGCCGCGCCCTGCAGCGCCTCACCGGCACGGGCAATGTCGCGGTCATTGGCCCGTGCCAAAGAGCACACGGTCGATTCCTTGATGGCAGCGGCAATCGCTTTGACGGCCTCGAAGTCGCCGTTGCTCGCGGCAGCGAAACCGGCCTCGATGACGTCGACGCGCAGACGCTCCAATTGCCGCGCAATGCGCAGCTTCTCGTCGCGCGTCATCGAAGCGCCGGGCGACTGCTCGCCATCGCGCAAGGTGGTGTCAAAGATGATCAGCTTGCTGCTCATGTTGAGGCGTTCAGCGGGCGGGTCGAGCATCGGCATGGTGTTCTCCTGCAGGGTCTGCACGCAGCCGGGGGGACAAAAGCAAACGGCCCGCTGCGTTGCGCTGGGCGGGCCGTCGTTCCGGAGTGAGGGCTTGAAAAGTCGTGAACGGGTCAGCGCGCCAGGAGCTCCGGTAGTGGCAGAAAAACGCGCGCCTTAATCGTCTTCACCGGGTCAATATAGCACGCGACCCTACCTGGTCGGCAGCCCATGAAGCTTACGGATGCAGGCCCTTTTCTTCAGGCTCGTCGGTCGAGATGGCGATAACGCTGGCGCGCTTGCCTGTGTATTTGCGCCAGCCGTAAACCGCGTAGCCCGACAGGCCATAAGCGCAAAAGATCGCAAACAGCACACGCGGCGGATCGAGCGCCACCAAAGCAATAACGAGCACGATGGCCACCAGCACCACAAAGGGCACGGTGCGCCGGCCACCGACCACCTTGAAGCTGTAGAACGGCGCGTTGGTCACCATCGACAAGCCGGCAAATAAGGTCACGGCAAAGGCCACCCAAGCCAGCCAGTCGGTGCGTGACGCGGCTTTCAAGCCGGCATCGTCCATGACCCAGATCAAACCCATGACCATGGCTGCGGCGGCCGGGCTCGGTAGGCCTTGGAAGAATCGCTTATCGACGACAGCAATGTTGACGTTAAAACGCGCCAGCCGCAGCGCAGCACCCGCGATGTAGACAAAGGCCGCCACCCAACCCCAGCGCCCCAGGTCCTTCAAACCCCAGATGTAGACGATGAGTGCCGGCGCCGCGCCGAAGCTCACCATGTCGCACAGACTGTCCATCTGCTCGCCAAACGCGCTCTGCGCGTTGGTCATGCGCGCGACGCGGCCATCCAGACTGTCCAGCACAGCGGCGCAGAAGATAGCGATGCAAGCAAGCTCGAAGCGGCCGTTCATCGCCATCACGATGCCGTAAAAGCCCGAGAACAAAGCCGCCAGCGTGATGGCGTTGGGCAGAACATAGATGCCACGGCGGCGTGGCGGCACCTGGCCGCTGGGCAAGCCGTCGTCGTCTGCGTGCTTCGGGTCGTCGATCATCCGGATGAGCATAGCGTGACCGCTGCCGCCGCCAAGACTGACGGCCGGCGTCCAGCGCTGGACCTCAGTTGCGGCTGCGGTCGACCAGCTTGTTGGCTTTGATCCACGGCATCATCGCGCGCAGCTTTTCACCGACCACTTCGATGCTGTGTTCGCTGGTCAGGCGGCGGCGGCTCA
The DNA here is from genome assembly GCA_026785885.1 of Rubrivivax sp. Lineage (GTDB taxonomy): Bacteria > Pseudomonadota > Gammaproteobacteria > Burkholderiales > Burkholderiaceae_C > Rubrivivax. Next base: position 8,515 of record JAJAZC010000217.1, on the reverse strand, counting down.
TCAGCGTAGGTGCCCCGGCGCGGTTCTCCAGAATGAAACTCTTGGCGTACTCACCGGTCTGGATGTCCTTAAGCACCTGCTTCATGACCTTGCGGGTCTCGTCGGTGACGATGCGCGGGCCGGTCACGTACTCGCCGTACTCAGCGTTGTTGCTGATCGAGTAGTTCATGTTGGCAATGCCGCCTTCGTAGATCAGGTCGACGATCAGCTTCAGCTCGTGCAGGCATTCAAAGTAGGCCATCTCGGGTGCGTAGCCAGCCTCGACCAGCGTCTCGTAGCCGGCCTTGATCAGCTCCACCGTGCCGCCGCAAAGCACCGCCTGCTCACCAAAGAGATCGGTCTCGGTTTCTTCGCGAAAGTTGGTTTCGATGATGCCGGCTTTGCCGCCACCGTTGGCAGCCGCGTAACTCAGAGCCAGGTCACGCGCCTTGCCGCTTTTGTCGGCATGCACGGCAATCAGGTGCGGCACCCCGCCGCCCTGGCTGTAGGTGTTGCGCACAGTGTGGCCGGGCGCCTTGGGCGCGCCCATCCACACGTCAAGATCGTCACGCGGCACGACCTGGCCATAGTGCACGTTGAAGCCGTGCGCAAAGGCGAGCGAGGCACCCTGGCGGATATGCGGCTCGATGTCGTTCTTGTAGACCGCACCGATCTGCTCGTCGGGCAGCAGAACCATCACGATGTCGGCCTGTTTGACCGCGTCAGCCACCTCAGCCACATTCAGGCCGGCCTTTTCCACCTTGTGCCAACTGGCGCCACCGCGACGCAAACCCACCGTGACCTTGACGCCGCTGTCGTTGAGGTTTTGCGCATGGGCGTGGCCTTGCGAGCCGTAGCCGACGATGGTGACGTTCTTGCCCTTGATCAGGCTCAGGTCGGCGTCTTTGTCGTAGTAAACCTTCATGGTTTCCTCCAGTGGATGGGTGGGTTGAAGATCGAGTGGCCGCCGCGAACCGGCTGCGCCGGAATGCCATTGACCCTTGTTCGAAGGAAGGCGCCAGGGCGCCTTCGGGCGTGCCCGTCAAACTCTCAGAATGCGTTCGCCGCGGCCAATGCCGCTGGCGCCGGTGCGCACGGTTTCCAGAATGGCCGTGCGGTCGATGGCAACCAAGAAGGCATCGAGCTTGCTGCTGTCGCCGGTGAGCTCGACCGTGTAGCTTTTTTCTGTGACGTCAATGATGCGGCCGCGGAAGATGTCGGCCAGGCGCTTCATCTCCTCGCGCTCCTTGCCAACCGCACGTACCTTGATCAGCATCAGCTCGCGCTCGGTAAAGCTGCCTTCGGTCAGATCGACGACCTTGACAACTTCAATCAGCCGGTTGAGGTGCTTGGTGATCTGCTCGATCACGTCGTCGCTGCCGCTGGTAACGATCGTCATGCGCGACAGGCTCGCATCTTCAGTCGGTGCCACGGTCAGGCTTTCGATGTTGTAGCCGCGGGCTGAGAACAGCCCGACCACGCGTGACAGTGCACCGGGCTCGTTTTCGAGCAGCACGGCGATGATGTGTTTCATGGCAATCGTCCTTGAGCGCGCTCTTCAGACCGTCGGCGGTAACTGCCGGCCCTTGGCTACGCCTTGTCGAATGAAAAAAGCGAAACGGCCCGCAGTCTGCGCCGGCGCTGCACCGGGCGCGGATCCTGGCGCGGTAACGCCAGTGCCCGGCCGAGCTCACACCGTTACAGGTCTTCCGAGCCCAGCAGCATTTCCGAAATGCCCTTGCCCGCCTGCACCATGGGCCAGACGTTTTCAGTCGGATCGGTGCGCACGTCGAGGAAAACGGTGCGGTCCTTCAGCCGGATGGCTTCGCGCAAAGCCGGCTCGACGTCCTGCGGTTTATCGACCAGCAAACCGACGTGGCCGTAGGCCTCGGCCAGTTTGACGAAGTCGGGCAGTGCATCCATGTAGCTATGCGAATAACGGCCACCGTAGTCGATCTGTTGCCACTGCCGCACCATGCCCAGATAGCGGTTGTTCAACGAGACGATCTTGACCGCGGTTTTGTACTGCAGGCAGGTCGACAGCTCCTGAATGCACATCTGGATGCTGCCTTCGCCGGTGATGCAGAACACGTCGGCATCAGGCTTAGCCAACTTGATGCCCATGGCGTAGGGCAACCCGACGCCCATCGTGCCGAGCCCGCCGGAATTGATCCAGCGCCGCGGCTCTTCGAAGCGGTAGTACTGCGCCGCCCACATCTGGTGCTGACCGACGTCGGATGTGATGTAGGTGTCGCGGTCCTTCGTCAGCTGCCACAACTTGTCGACCACCATCTGCGGCTTGATGACGTCGTCGCTGGGCTTGAAAGCCAGGCAGTCGCGTCGGCGCCAATCGTTGATCTGATTCCACCAAGCATCCAATGCGCTGGCGTCAGGGCGGGCCTGGGCTTCACGAACTTGTGCCGTTAGCTCAATGAGCACTTCCTTTACGTCGCCGACGATCGGGATGTCGACCTTGACGCGCTTGCTGATCGACGAGGGATCGATGTCGACGTGGATGATCTTGCGCTCCACTGAGGCAAAGTGCTTCGGGTTGCCGATCACGCGGTCGTCGAAGCGCGCACCCACTGCCAGCAACACGTCGCAGTTCTGCATCGCCATGTTGGCTTCGTAGGTACCGTGCATGCCCAGCATGCCCAGAAACTTGGGGTCGCTGGCAGCAATGGCGCCCAGGCCCATCAGCGTGTTGGTGCACGGGAAGCCGAGCAAGTCCGTGAGCTGGCGCAGTTCGGCCGACGCATTGCCCAGGATCACGCCGCCGCCGGTGTAGATGTAGGGGCGCCGTGCCTGCAGCAGCAGTTGTACGGCCTTGCGAATCTGCCCACCGTGCCCCTTGCGCACCGGGTTGTAGGAGCGCATCTCCACTGTGTCGGGGTAATGGAAAGGCGCGGTATTCAAGGACACGTCCTTGGGCACGTCCACCACCACGGGGCCGGGGCGGCCGGTACGGGCGATGTGGAAAGCCTTCTTGATCGTCAGTGCCAAGTCGCGCACATCCTTGACCAAAAAGTTGTGCTTGACGATTGGCCGGGTTATGCCGACCGTGTCGCACTCCTGAAAAGCGTCCAGGCCAATCGCCGGCGTCGGCACCTGCCCGGTGATGATGACCATCGGGATCGAGTCCATGTAGGCCGTCGCGATGCCGGTGATGGCATTGGTGACGCCGGGGCCAGATGTCACCAGCGCCACGCCCACTTCGCCGGTGGCGCGCGCGTAGCCATCGGCGGCATGCACGGCGGCCTGTTCATGGCGCACCAAAACATGCTGGATGCTGTCCTGCTTGTAGAGCGCGTCGTAGATGTAGAGCACCGCGCCGCCGGGGTAACCCCAGAGGTACTTGACGCGTTCGGCCTGCAGGCTGCGAACGAGGATCTCGGAGCCGTTGGGCTCAGGGTAAGGCGGCGCGTTGTCGTCGACGACGGCGGCCCGCTTGACTTCAGCAACAGACATATCCATGTTGGACCTTTGAGGTTTTCTCTGACGAAAATCCATCGGTGCACCTCCTGCGCGCCCTCGTGAGGCGGAATCGGTACCTGCGCGGTCTGGACGCCGCTGCCCGCGTAGGGCAGCGGAGTCCGACTTAAAGAGCGTTGTGCTAGACGTAAGATTATGCACGGCGCCTTTGCATCCAGCGGCCCGTGCCCTGCCCCGTCAAGGTGCGATGACATAATCCCGCCCGCTCAAACCGGGCGTAGCACTGACCCAGCGCGTTGGCCACCGACAAAGAACTTTCCGACTTTCTCAAGAGCGTCGAGAAGCGAGCCTTCAAGCGCACGGTTTACGCGGTTCGTAGCGACGATTCAGCCTTGGACATCGTGCAGGACGCGATGATCCGGCTAGCCGAGAAGTACGCCGACCGCCCCGCCGCCGAGTTGCCGCTGATATTCCAGCGCATCCTGTCCAACGCCACGATGGATTGGTTCCGGCGCGAGAAGGTGCGCAATGCGGTCATGACCAACTTGTCGGACTTCGACACCGGCAGCGGTGACGGCGAATTCGATCTACTCGAGACCTTGCACGCGCTCGAAGACACCATGGGCACCGAAAGTGCTGCCGACGCGGTGTCTAGAAGCCAGATCCTGCAGTTGATCGACGCACAGGTCGCTCAATTGCCCACCCGTCAACGTGAAGCCTTCCTGCTGCGTTACTGGGAGGAGTTCGACGTGGCTGAAACGGCGGCGCTCATGGGTTGCTCGGAGGGCAGTGTCAAGACGCACTGCTCCCGAGCCGTTCATGCGTTGGCCAAGGCCCTCAAGTCCAAGGGAATCACAAAATGACCAGCGCGCGATCCGTTGCATCCCAGCTTTCGCTGGAAGCGCGTTTGGCCGCACGCATTGCCGGTGCGCTCAGCTTGCGGTCGCAGGCGCTGCCGAATGACATCACCGAGCGTCTGCGGGTTGCCCGTGAGCAGGCGATCTCCAGGGCTCGCGCATTGCGGCTTGGCTCGGCCGCCGCTCCGCTCATTGTTGGCGAAAGCGGTGGTACCGCTGTCCTGGGCCGACTCTCAGGCTGGTGGCAGCGTGCTGCATCTGTGCTGCCGCTGATCGTGTTGGTGTCGGGCCTGCTGATGATCGACCGCTGGGCTGCCCAGGAGCAGGTGTTGGCGGCAGCTGAGATCGACGCGCAACTGCTGTCCGACAGCTTGCCGCCGGCAGCCTACTCCGACCCGGGCTTCGGCGAGTTCCTGCGCGCTCAGCCCACGCCGTGAATCCACTTCGCTGGCTTCCTGCGCTGCTGGCGGGTGTCGGCCTCAGCTTGGCCAGCTTGGCATGGGCCGCCGAGCCTTCCTCGGGGAGTGCGTGGGCTCAGCTCAGCGCGGCGCAGCGCCAGGCGCTGGCGCCGTTGGAGCGCGACTGGGCCCGTATCGACGAACAGCGCCGGTCGAAGTGGCTCGAGGTTGCTGCGCGCTTCCCGACCATGCCGGCGGACGAGCGTCAGCGCCTGCAGCAGCGCATGGCCGACTGGGCCCGCATGACACCGGCAGAGCGCGGCAGCGCACGCCTGCAGTTTCAGGAGGCGCGTGGCCTGTCGCCCGATGAGCGCGAGGCCAAGTGGCAGGCATACCAGGCGCTGCCCGATACCGAGCGCGAGGCGCTTGCCGATCGCGCCAAGCGCCCGGCGAAGGCGGCCGCATTGGCACCTGTGCCGCGATCAGCGGCTGCCGCACCGGACGCGCCCGCCGGCAAACGCAACCTCGTCGAGTCCAGTGCGGCCGTGCGGCCACGCGCTGCCAACGGCACGGCGCAGCAAGCTCGGCCCGGGGCTACGACGACGCCCATCACGACGGCGCGGCCCTCGCCGCCGGCGCACAACCAGGCCGGGCTGCCCAAGATTGCCGCCACCCCGGGCTTCGTCGATTCGTCAACGCTGTTGCCTAAGCGCGGACCGCAGGGCGCGGCGGTTCGTTCGACTGCCGCGGTTAGCGCTGCCAGCGCCGCCAGCGCGACGCCTTCCAGCCAGTGACGACAGCGACCGTCGCGGCATCGACCGCAAATCTGGCTACTGCACCGGCGCCTGGGCTGCTGGTCAGGCTGGGGTGTTTCATTTACGAAGGCGTGCTGCTTTTCGGCGTCGTCATGATGGCCGGGCTGGCCTATGGCGTCGTCACGCAGCAGCGCCATGCGCTGGTTGGCTCCAGCGGCCTTCAACTCTTTCTGGCGCTGGTTTTTGGCGTCTACTTTGTCACCTTCTGGACCGGCCGCGGCCAAACGCTGGCGATGCTGACCTGGCACATTCGGCTCGTCACAGAGCAGGGGCAGCCGGTGCGCTGGCCGCGGGCCGTGTGCCGGTACCTGCTGGCCTGGCTGTGGTTTGTGCCGGCGCTCGCGCTGGTGCAATTCAGCGGCGTCAAGGGCGGCTGGCCGGTGGTTGCAGCACTGACAACAGGCGTGCTGGCTTATGCGCTGCTGACGCGGCTGCAACGCGATCATCAGTACTGGCATGACGCCGTCTGCCGCACGCGCCTGGTGGTCTGGCGGCCACTGCGGCGCCCTGCTTCCTAAGCGCCTCATGATCCCTGCACCGCTGAGTGTTTGCGTCTATTGCGGCTCTCGCCATGGCGCGCGTGCGAGCTACGCAGAAGCTGCACGGGCGCTGGGCGCCGCCATCGGCCAGCGCGGCTGGCAATTGGTGTATGGCGGCGGCCGGGTCGGCCTGATGGGCGAGGTGGCCGACGCGGCGCTGGCGGCAGGGGGCCGGGTCGTGGGCATCATCCCGGAAAGCCTCCAAAAACTCGAGGTTGGTCACACCGGCCTGGATGAATTGCACGTGGTGCCGACCATGCACCAGCGCAAGCAGATGATGGCCGAGCGGGCGGACCTGTTCATCGCGCTGCCCGGTGGTATCGGCACGTTGGAAGAACTGTATGAGGTGTGGACCTGGCGGCAGCTCGGCTATCACGCCAACCCCATCGGCCTGGTCAACGTCTCGGGCTACTACGACGGCCTGTTGGCGTTCATGGCGCACACGGTGGCTGAAGGCTTCTTGTCGCCGCAACAGATCGCCGCGGTGCAAGTCTCGGACGACGCAGTGAGGCTGCTCGACGCGTTGGGTGCCCGAGTCCGGCCCGGCACGGCGGGCGAAGATTTCTCTAAGATCTGATTCAGCGTCTGCGCCGCGGCTGGACGTCGCGGCTACGAACCCTGCCGGCCCGCCCGTGAAGCTGCGGCGACTTGGGCGGCCCGGGGTCTAAACAGCGGCTTCGTCGGTTTCGCCAGTGCGGATGCGCACCACCTGCTCCACCGAAGTAACGAAGATTTTGCCGTCGCCGATCTTGCCGGTCTTGGCCGCCTTGACGATGGCTTCGATGCAGCGCTCGACGTCGCCGTCCTTGACCACGACTTCGACCTTCACCTTGGGCAGAAAGTCGACCACGTATTCAGCACCACGATAAAGCTCGGTGTGGCCCTTCTGACGGCCGAAGCCCTTGACTTCGGTGACGGTCAGCCCCGACACGCCGACGTCGCCCAGCGCCTCTCGAACTTCCTCGAGCTTGAACGGCTTGATGACGGCGGTGATCTGCTTCATGGCGGGCTCCAGCGAACGATGGCGACAATTACTTGGATTTAAGCATGGAAGTCCAGTGGACTGCGTTCGTGCCGCAGCACGCCATGGCCGCTTCCGACATGCGCCTCGCACGGCCGCAACCCGCGGCGCCAGGGCTATCCACTTGGTCCTAACATCGCCGCGCCCCTACCGACGATGCGGATGTTCACGCCCCCTGACGAATCACCGACGCAAGCCGCCACGGTCACCGTTCATAACGACATCGGCGGCATCGATGCCGCGCAATGGGACGCGCTGCTGCAGCGGCAATCGCAACCGACGCCGTTCATGAGTCATGCCTACCTCAGCGCGCTGCAGACCTCCGGCAGCGCCACCGCGGAGACCGGCTGGGCACCGCAGTTCGTGACGCTGCGCCACGCTGGCGTGTTGGTCGCCGCCTGCGCGGGCTATCTCAAAAGCCACAGCTACGGTGAGTATGTTTTCGACTGGGCCTGGGCCGACGCCTACCGCCGCCACGGCCTGCGCTACTACCCCAAGCTGCTGGCGGCGATTCCGTTCACACCGGTGCCCGGCTCACGACTGCTGGCGCAGGATGCAACATGGCGGCTGATGCTGGCGCAGCAGCTGTTGGCACTGGCGACGCAGGGGCGCTTGTCGTCGGCGCATGTGCTGTTCATCGACGACGACGACCGTGCAGCGCTGCAGGCCGGCGGCTGGATGATCCGTGAAGGCGTGCAGTTCCACTGGACGCAAGACGATGTTGCGCCGATGGCCGACTTCACCGCGCTGCTGGCGCGCCTGCAGCGTGACAAGCGCAAGAAAATTCTGCAGGAGCGCCGCAAGGTCACAGAGCTCGGCGTCAGTTTCAGCGTGCACGAGGGCGCGGCCATCGACGAGCCGCTGTGGGACTTTTTCTATCGCTGCTACACGCTGACCTATCGCGCCCACCACAACACGCCTTACCTGACGCGTGACTTTTTCAGCCGCATGGCTGCCACCTTGCCGCAGCACTGGCTGATGTTTGTTGCGCAACGTGATGGCCAGCGCGTTGCCGCTTCGCTGATTGCCATCGACCGTGACAGCGGCAGCGCCTGGGGCCGCTACTGGGGCTGCACGGAAGCGCTGCCGTATGTGCACTTCGAGGCCTGCTACTACCAACCGCTGGCCTGGTGTCTGGCGCAGGGTTTTCGCCGCTTCGAAGGCGGCGCGCAGGGTGAGCACAAGATGGCGCGCGGCCTGCTGCCGATAAAGACAGCTTCAGCGCACTGGCTGCGCGACGCGCGCTTTGCCAGCGCGGTGTCGGACTTCCTGGCGGCCGAGGGTCAAGGCATCGCGCAGTATGTCGACGAGCTGCGCGATCGAAATCCATTTAAGGAAGACTGACGCAGCCGACCCGAGCCGAGGTGATCGCAGTTCGGCCTGGTGGGCATTGGGTAGTCGTAGTTCGCAGTCCCAGTCCCAGTCCCAGTCCCAGTCCCAGTCGCCGTCGCCGTCGCCGTCGCCGTCGCGGTCC
>JAJAZC010000216.1 GCA_026785885.1 Rubrivivax sp. | reverse complement strand
CATCGCAGACAGCTCGCCGTCCTCGGCGCGGCGGAGGCCGGATCCGCTGTCGGCCTGCCAGAGGTCGCGGTCGCTGCTGCTGTCGTAGTCGCGGTCGAAGGCGTCGGTGGCGCTCACGTCCACCGTGTCAGTGGCCTGCAGTTCAGCCGCGTTGCGGGCTTCGGGCTCACCGTCGCCGCCTTGGTCGTGGTCGGCCTGCAACGGCATGCCGTCATCACCGTCGCCACCCTCGCCGTCGCCCTCTTCCGATTCGAGGAACGGGTTCTTCCCCAACGTGTCGCGCACCAGCGCTGCAAAGTCCAACGACGACATCTGCAACAGGCGCACCGCGTGCTGCAGGCGCGGTGACAGCGTTTGTGTTTGCCGATGATCGGCACGGATGTCCATCGAAGGCACGCGGCGCTCCCCTGTCTTGCGTTCAACTGCGTTCATGGCCGCGCCCGACTTTCGGCGCAGAAAAACGAAGCAGCACGCAACACCCGTGCCGGCTTGTCGAGTGACCACTCCTCCGCAGCTCGCTAACGCAGCTTTGGGGAAGCAACGTTGGGCTGGAAAGCCGCGGCGCGCGCGGTATTCGGGCCATTGGCCCCGGCCGTGCCGCCCACCTTGAACAAAGTCCTGCAAACGGCGGTCGATACCCGTGTTGTGGGACTTCGCGCCCCGCCGCTGGCAGGCGGCGCGCCCGCCCTTACCGATGCCTCGGCTTTTGCGGTAAAGCGTGCCGAGTTGAGCGGGTATGCGCTGTCGTCGCATCGCGGAAGTGGGCTGCGGTGCGCTTCGCTGGCACAGCAATTGCCGACAATTTAGCCAGTCGGCATCACTTCAAACACGGAAAACTTCATGGCCACCAGCCGCGCCGCCACCAACGCCAGAACCCAAATCCTTGCCGAGCTGAAAGAGGATCACAAGCGAGTGAAAAAGGCTTACAAGGACTTCCAGAAGCTCGATCCGGAGCAGGACTCCGAAGCCTGCGCTGCAATCGTCGAGATGGTGCTGGACGAACTGACGGTGCACGCGGCGCTCGAGGAAGAGCTGCTGTACCCGGCCGCCCATCGTCAGATTGCGGACGAGAGCCTGGTCGACGAAGCCGAGGTCGAGCACGAGTCGGTGCACGCTTTGATCGAGCAGTTGCGCGGCATGCAGCCCGGCGGCGATAAATATGCCGCCCGCTTCACTGTGCTGTGCGAGTACGTGTTGCACCACGTGAAGGAAGAAGAAGGCGAAATGTTCCCGCAGCTGGAAAAGGCCAAGCTCGATTGGCAAGGCCTCGCGCAGCAGATGGCGCAGCGCCGGGAAGAGTTGACCAGTGCCGCCGAAGAAGAAGAGCAGGAGGACGGCCGAAAGACCGCAGCCACCGAGCCAGCAGAGACCGTCACTGGAAACGAGGACGACAAGGCCACCCTGGGCGCCGACCAGCCGAAGCAGGCAATCGCCGTAGGCGAGGACGCCCCGCCTGCCAAGCGCAGTGGCAGCACCCGCCGCAGCAGTGCCGCCAAGCGCTGACACGCGCTGACACGCGCCTGACCGACCGGCCGACGGGGGCCGCTCTCATATCCCTCGCAACCCCCGCTGAATGCTCCTGTGCAGCGGGAAGGGGTGGCGTTTTTGTCGTCAGCCGGCTTTGCCAATGTCCGAACTTTGTCAACCCACCGCGTAACCATCGACTAACGAACGATTGCTCGCCATGACCTCACGACCCGTCCTGCTCGTCTTCTCGCACCTCCGCTGGGGTTTTGTGTACCAGCGCCCGCAGCACCTGCTGTCGCGGCTGGCACGGCGGTGGCAGGTGCTGTTTGTGGAAGAACCGGTGCTCTGCGAAGGCCCGGCCTGGTTGGACGCGCAGACACGTGAGAACGGCATCACGCTGCTGGTGCCGCACACACCGGTGTCGGTGCCCGGCTTTCATGATGATCAGGTGGCCGTCCTGCAGAGCCTGGTGGCCGGCTGGCTGCAGAAACAGCGCCTGGAGGTCGACGTAACCTGGCTTTACACGCCGATGGCGCTGCCGCTGGTGCAAGCTGCGGCACCGGGGTGTCTGGTGTACGACTGCATGGACGAGCTGTCGGCCTTCAAAGATGCGCCGCGGCAATTGCGCCAGCGTGAATCGGCGCTGCTCAAGAACGCCGCGCTCGTGCTCACCGGCGGGCCTTCGCTGTACGAAGCCAAGCGGGACCGCAACGACAACGTCGTCTGCCTGCCCAGCGCCGTGGATGCTGCGCACTACGCACCGGCCGGCCTGGTAGCGGGCAGCTACCACGCACTGGCCGCCGAGCAGCTGCAAGGCGCATTGCCGGGCCCGCGGCTGGGTTACTTCGGCGTCGTCGATGAGCGGCTGGATCTGACGCTGGTGACGGCAGCGGCCGACGCACATCCCGAGTGGTCGTTGGTGATGGCTGGTCCGGTGGTAAAAATAGCACCGGATTCGCTGCCGCAGCGCGCCAACATCCACTGGCTGGGCATGCAGCCTTATGCACGCCTGCCGCATCTGCTGGCCGGCTGGGACGTCAGCCTGATGCCGTTTGCGCTCAACGAACACACCCGCTTCATCAGCCCGACCAAGACACTGGAATACATGGCCGGTGAAAAGCCGGTAGTGAGCACCGCGGTGCGCGACGTCATCTCTTTGTATGGCGAAGGCGTGGTGGTGGCCGACGTCGTCAACAACGGTGCGCAGGCTTTTGTCCAGGCTTGTGAACAACTTCTTGCCGAAAGCGCGACTGAGCGTACCAGCCGCGCCAGCACGATGTCGCGGCTGGTCAGCCAGTACTCGTGGGGCCGTAGCGCCGAGCGTGTTCACAGCCTGCTGATGCACGCGTTGGAGCGTGCCTCGGCCAGCATGGAATCCGAGCAAGCCGATCCGTTGACGCTCGACGCCGCGGCCTTGCGCCAGACGGCGCCACGTGCGCCGGCCAGCGTGCCCGCTTCCGCGCGTGCAGCGGCCGCGGGCGGCGCACGGGCTTGACCCAAAGCGCGCAGACCACAGACGCTAGCCGCCGATGGCCATCGACGCCCATCTGCAT
>JAJAZC010000215.1 GCA_026785885.1 Rubrivivax sp. | reverse complement strand
GGGCTGGTGGTTTGGCGGGGGGGGCGGGGGTGCGGCGCGGGGCGCGCCTGCCGGCGCCGGCGGGCCCCGACGGTGGTGGTGGTGGCGGCACCGGGCCGGTGTTGGCAGCAGCGCCGTCACCTTCATCGGCGCTGGCACGCGTCAACGGTCTGGCGCCGGCACCGGCTGCGGCGCCGCGCTTGCAGGCTGATGGCAATCTGCTGCGCGACCCACGTGTGGACGAGTACCTGCGGGCGCACCAGGCGGCACGCGGCGGCATTCCGATGGCGGTGCCGGGAGGCGGATTGCGTCGGGTGGATGCCGAAATGCAACCTGGCCCGTCGCGGTAATGCTCGGCGCAGCGCAGCACACGGCCCCCTCGGCCGCAGCTCGACCGCGTTGCCAGCGCCTGCCACGTGGCAGCACCGCGCTGCGTCGTGCGCTGCTCGCTACCTGCTTGTGGCCTGTCATGGCGTCGGCTCAGGCACCCGACGCGGCACCGGCTGGCAATGGCCCTTTGAGCGCCGTCGATGGCCGCGCCTGGCTGACGCGTATCGACACGGCTGCACGCACAGCCAACTACCAAGGCACGCTGGTCTACAGCGCTGCCGGTGTGCTGTCCAGTTCACGGGTCTGGCACTACCTCGTGGCCGATCAGACTTACGAGCGGCTGGAAGCACTGGACGGCCGGCACCAGCGCATCGTGCGGCACAACGAGCTCGTGCACACCTTCTGGCCGCAGACCAAGGTTGCAGTCGTCGAGCGCCGTGAAACTCTGGCTGCCTGGTCGACCACGCCGTTAGCTGTGGACCCGCAGGCGCTGGAGCATTACGCGCTGCGGCGCGAAGGCAGCGCCCGTGTCGCCGGCCGCGATGCCGCGGTGCTGTTGCTGGAGCCGCGCGACCTGCTGCGCTATGCACAACGTCTGTGGGCCGACGAGGCCAGCGGGCTGATGCTGCGGGCCGATGTCATCGGCGACACCGCCACCGGCGCGCGCGTGGTGCTCGAGTCGACCGCTTTCTCGGAGGTCGATATCGGTGTGCGGCCGCAGCCTGAGCAGGCGCTGCAATGGCTGCGCAAGCTCGATGGTTACCGCGTGCTGCGGCCCCAGCAAAGCCGCACAACGCTGGAGGCGGAAGGCTGGGCGATGGTGCGGCCGGTCAGCGGCTTTCGGCTCGCCGGTTGCATGCGCCGCGGCATGGCTGCAGCCGGTGATGAAGCCGCGGTGCTGCAGGCTGTATTCAGCGACGGGCTGATGCATGTGTCGGTATTTGTCGAGCCTTTCGAGCCGCAACATCAGAAGTCCGATGTGCTGGCCCAGCAGGGCGCCACGGCGACGCTGATGACCCGGCGCGGCGACTACCGGATCACCGCCGTGGGCGATGTGCCGCCGCCGACGCTCAGACAGTTTGTGGACGCCATCGAACGAAGGCGACCTTGACCCCGCCGCAGCCGGCCGGTTTTCGCTTTCGACCGGGTCCGGCATCGCGTTGACGCCGGCCTCCGCACTGCCACCACGTTCACTCGTTTTCGAGCCGGCGACACCGGCATTCAGTCCTCGCCATCCAGAGCACCAACCATGACATCACAGTCCATGATCTTCGGCCGCATGGCTTTGAGCCTTGCGCTGCTTGCAGGTGCAGCTTTGCCGTTGGCACCGCAAGTGGCGCAGGCGCAGAGCGTGGCGCTGCCCGACTTCACCGATTTGGTCGAACGCGTCAGCCCGTCGGTCGTCAACATCCGCACCACCGAGCGGCGCAACGGCCCTGCGGCCGGCAGCGGGGGCGGCAGTGGTGAGGTTGATCCGAGCATCGAAGAATTCTTCCGCCGTTTTGGGATCCCGCTGCCCAACCGGCCCGGCCCTGGTCCCGGCCGCCCCGATCCGCGCAACCCGCGCGGTGGCGATGAAGAACCGCAGCAACGTGGCGTCGGCTCGGGCTTCGTCCTCAGCGCCGACGGTTTCATCATGACCAACGCGCATGTCGTCGAGGGTGCCGAAGAGGTCATCGTCACGCTGACCGACCGCCGTGAGCTGAAGGCCCGCATCGTCGGCAGCGATCGGCGCACCGACGTCGCGGTGGTCAAGGTCGATGCCACCGGCCTGCCCTTCGTGAAGATCGGCGACGTCAACCGCCTCAGGGTCGGCGAGTGGGTGATGGCCATCGGCTCGCCGTTCGGCCTGGAAAACACCGTCACCGCCGGCATCGTCAGCGCCAAGCAGCGCGACACCGGCGACTACCTGCCGTTTATCCAGACCGACGTGGCCATCAACCCGGGCAATTCGGGCGGCCCGCTGATCAACCTGCGCGGCGAGGTGGTGGGCATCAATTCGCAGATCTACAGCCGCTCTGGCGGCTTCATGGGCATCAGCTTTGCGATCCCCATCGACGAGGCGATGCGCGTGTCCGACCAGCTCCGCACTCTGGGGCGCGTCATTCGCGGCCGCATAGGCGTGCAGATCGGTGCGGTGACCAAGGAGGTTGCTGAATCGATCGGCCTGGGCGCGCCGCGCGGCGCCCTTGTCACTGGGGTCGAGAAAGACCAACCGGCAGAGAAGGCAGGCATCGAGGCCGGCGACATCATCGTGCGCGTGGATGGCAAAGCCGTCGAGAAAGCAGGCGACTTGCCGCGCATCGTCGGCGGCATGAAGCCGGGTACGCGCGCACCTGTGCAGGTCTTCCGCCGCGGTGCGACGCGCGAGCTGACCGTGGCCGTCGCCGAGTTCGAGGCTGACCGGCCGCAGCGCCGCGCCGCTGCCGAGCCAGGCAGTGCGCCGCAAGCTGCAGCCAAGACTGCGCTTGGCATCACCGTATCGGACCTGACCGACTCGCAAAAGCGTGAACTGCGCGTTAAAGGCGGCGTGCGCGTGGATGCGGTGGATGGCACCGGCGCACGGGCTGGGCTGCGCGAGGGCGACGTGATCTTGTCAGTGGACAACGCCGAGGTTGCCGACGGCAAGCAGTTTGCAGCGGCCATTGCCAAAGCCGACAAGGCCAAGCCCATCAGCGTGCTGGTGCGGCGCGGCGAATGGGTCAACTTTGTCGTGATACGGCCGAGCCGCTAAGCATTCCCGGGCAGTCGGTGCGCTACCAGTTGACTGAGTCGCGAACTGGGTTATTCCGCATCGTGAAATTTATAGGGTCTCGGTTTTGCAAGCCGAGGACCCCGATTCGGCCTTCGATGTGAGTGAACTTTCACTTCTTTGATGGCCATCCGACGATTACGTTGGGTGCCATCTAGAATTGCGCGGAGTCGGCGCCCGTTTACCTTTAGGTCGACGCTGGAGTGCCAGCCCCGGCGTTGCTGACAGGGAACTTTCCTGGATGTGGATGACCTGTGGATAAATTGTTCTTGTCTGATCGCTGCAACGGCCGGATATCCAGCAATGACGCGGGTTCCCGGCCGATTTC
>JAJAZC010000214.1 GCA_026785885.1 Rubrivivax sp. | reverse complement strand
CTTCGGTGCGTGACGTTGTCGGCGGGCGCGCCGGCGGTTATGAACGCGCGCTGTCCGGTGCGCGCGACGCGGCACTGGACGACATGATGGAAGCGGCCCGGCAGCTCGGCGCCGACGGCATCGTCGGCAACGACTTAGACTACCAGGTCATGGGCGAACCCAACGGCATGATGATGGTCGCCGTCAGCGGCACCCCGGGGAAGATGGGCTGATCGGCGGGGGGCGACCCGCGGCGTGCAGTCGACGAGCAATCAGCGCGCAGTCAGCGCGCAGTCAGCGGGCAGTCAGCGGGCAATCGGCATGCAGTCGGCATGCAGCAGGCGTGCGATCAACGAGCAATCAGCGCGCTGTCAACGAGCAATTAGCGCTTAATCAGCGCGCGTTTCGCAAGCTTTTGACAAGCGTCAAGCATGCACAAAGCAAGCCCCCAGCAAGCGTCTTGCGTGCGTCATGCGGGCCGCCTATCGTGCGCGCTCGCAATGGGAGCCAACGCATGCTGAACAACCACCCACCGCATCGGCAAGCCGGGCCGTTGTGCACCGCATTGCTGGCCCTCCTTCTGGCCGCCTGCGGCGGTGGCGGGGAGGTGCGCGAGGAACCCGCCGACCGCGCACAGCCGCTGCGCTCCACGCTGCCCACCAACCAGGACGCGGTGTGCCCGGCGCCACCGCAGTTGCTGGTCGACATCACCGCGGTCCAGGGGCCCGGCACGGCCAGTCCGCTGGAAGGCAGCCGCGTCACCGTGCGCGGCGTCGTCACGGCCGACTTCCGCGGTGTCAACGGCTTGGGCGGCTTCTACATCCAGCAGCCGATTGCGGACAACGACCCGGCCACCTCCGAAGGCCTGTTTGTCTTCACCGGCAACCTGCTGGTTTTGCGCGTGGGGGACTTGGTGCAAGTCACCGGCACGGTCACGGAATTTCGCCGCAACGCCGCGGCCCGATCGCTGACGCAGCTGGCTGCGGAGCCCGAGGTGGAGCGCTGCGGCGCGGCCGAGCCAATCCGCCCGGCGACCGTGGCCTTGCCGCTGCAGAGCGCCGACGGGCTGTCGGCACTGCAGGGCATGCTGGTGCAGTTTCAGCAGCCGCTTTTCGTCAGCGGCAATGAAGGACTGGGCCGCTTCGGCGAGCTGGTGCTTTCGGCGCAGGCGCGCCTGTACCACCCCAATAACCACCCAACGCTGCAGCCGGCTGCTGCGCGCGCTTTCAACGCGCTGAATCGCATCGTGCTGGACGATGCCCGCAGCACACAAAACGCGGTGCCGACGGCATTTCTTTCGGCGCCCGACAGCAGCGGCACGCGCCGCGCGGGCGACTCGGTCAGCGGCCTGCAAGGCATCGTGACAATTGACTTCGACCGTTGGCGTATGCAGCCGACCGTGGTGCCGATGTTTACGCCGGCCAACCCGCGGCTGGCCAGCGCGCCGGCCGTCGGCGGCACGCTGAAGGTCGCGAGTCTGAACGTGCTGAACTACTTCACCACGTTGGGCGAGCGCGGCGCCGACACGTCGGCCGAGTTCGTGCGGCAGCGCGACAAGCTGGTGTCGGCCATCGTCGCGCTGGACGCCGATGTGCTGGGCCTGATCGAGATCGAAAACAACAACGCCGTCGCGCTGCAGTCCCTGGTGGCTGCGGTCAACGCACGGCTCGGCGCCAAGGTGTACTCCTGGCGCACGCCGGGCGTGATCGGCACCGATCTGATTACCGGCGCCGTCATCTACAGAATAGCCAGCGTGCAGCCGGTCGGGCAGCCGCAAGTGCCTGACGATGCCGACTTCATCGTCAACGGTGGCCTGCGCCCGCCGGTGGCGCAGCGCTTCGCGGCTTGGGACAACGGCGGCGGGTTCTGGTTGGTCGTCAACCATTTCAAGAGCAAGGGCGGCTGCCCGTCTGGCGCCACCGGCGCGACCAGTGATGACGGGGACCAGGGCCAGGGCGGCTTCAACGCAGCACGCACGCGCCAGGCCCAGGCGCTGACCGGCTGGGTGGCAACTTTGGTGGCGGCCAGCGGCGAGTCCGATGTGCTGATGGCCGGTGACTTCAACGCTTACCTCAACGAAGACCCGCTGGCGGTGCTGCGCAACAACGGCCATGAGAACCTGCTCAATCGCCTGCCACCGGAGCAGCGCTACAGCTATGTCTTCGACAACGAAGCCGGTGCCTTGGACCATGCCTTTGCCAACGCCACCTTGGCGCTGCAAGTGCGCGGCGTTGCCATCTGGCATGCCAACGCAGACGAGCCCGTTGTGCTGGACTACAACCTGGAAAACAAGCCCGACGACCGCTACGCGCCGCTGCCGTTTCGGGCTTCGGACCACGACCCGGTGATCGTCGGCCTGCAGTTGAACGCCGACGCGCCGGCCGCCGCCGCGGCGCTGTTTGCGGAGTTGCCGGCCAACGGAGTCGCCACCGAGCCGGTGGTCATCGCCAACCTGCTGGCGCAGCCGACGCCGGTTGCAGCCAACGTGCAGTTGAGCGTGAACTGGGGCGACGGCAGCGGCGTGCAGCTGCTGGACCCGGCGCTGACCCGCATCGGGCATGTCTATGCCGTGGCCGGCCGCTACACCATCACGTTGCGGTTGACGCAAGACGGCAGCCTGCCGGCGCTGCTGAGCGCACCGGTGGTGGTGGCGCCGGCGCCGGTCGTGGCGCAGCCCGGTTTGATCATCAGCGAGTACGTCGAAGGCAGCGGCTCGAACAAGGCCGTGGAGCTCTACAACCCGGGCGACAGCGCGGTCGACCTGGGCCGCTACGTACTGCGGCTGTACAGCAACGGCGCCGCGGCGGCCACCGCGTCGCTGCCGCTCAGCGGCAACCTGTTGCCGGGCCAGACGCTGGTGCTGTGCCACCCGAACATCGACGCTGCCGTACTGCCACGCTGCCAGCGCACCAGCGGCAGCGTCCTCAACTTCAACGGCGACGACGCTCTGACACTGGAGCGCGACGGCGTCATCGTCGATCAGTTCGGCCAGGTCGGCTTCGACCCCGGCACAGCCTGGGTCGACGGCGACGTCTCGACGCTGGATCGCACGCTGCGGCGCAAACCCGGCGTCGTGCAGGGCAGCGTGCCGCCGGGTGCGCCCGGCGTGTGGGGCCTGGCGGCTGAATGGGACGGGCTGCCGATCAACACCTTCAGCGGCCTGGGCAGCCGCTGAGGGCTGTGACCCTGCCGACTTGATAGCGGCGGGCAAGGGCAACCCGCCGCGCGCTATTGGTCAATGGCTTGAGTGCAGCAGTGCACGACCCTCACGCCAGCGGCATTTGCCGCATTTGAGACCGGCGCCCGCATCGGCTGAGCCAGCACCCCGCTGCGCTGTGCAACGCCATCTCCGGCTTACATCCAGGACCAGACGCGGCGCAACCAGCGCGGCAGGCGGTCACGGGCGGGGCGGTAGAGGTAGCGAAACTCGGCTCGGTGCATGAGGGACTCCGCAGTTCTGAAAATACTGTACGAAACGACAGTATCCACCAACTGCGCCGGCACGCGGCCGATTGAATTGCCATTGGCCGGTTGCCGCTCGGCGCTGGACGGCCAACTCGGCCGCTTGCTGAGCGCCGCGCCCATCCGTCCTTAAAACTTGCTGGCGTGAGTGTCCGGGTCAGCGCGTGGCAGTCGTATTGCAAGTGGAGCGAACTCGGTTGAATCGCTCGATTCAGCGCACAAGGCCGGTGAAAGTCGTTGAGGCCACACCCAAGCAATCGCTTGGTGGCCGCGGGCCTTGCCTCAATGCCGGCCGGTCACCTGCAACAGTCCCATCAGGAGCACGACGATGACCCACCCACGGTGCTTTTCGAGGCTGGTGACGACCGGCCTCCTTGTGGCCATGCTGGCATCCACCGATGCCGGCGCGGCGCTGTGCACCGGTTTCGTCCAGACAAGCTTCGACGGCCCATTCGGTGGCACGACCGATGCGCCCATGACCTACCGAGCTGCCAGCGGGCAGGAGACTGCAATCGCGATCACGTCGGGCGACACTGGCGGCAGCGGCTTTGTCCGCGCCACCAGCTTCTCTGAGCTGGCTTACGCCAGCGCAACGGTTGACTACACGATGCGGCTGGTGGGGCCGAGCAGCAGCAAAGTGCCGGTCCATGTGCTGGCCAGCGGCTACGCCGACGGCACAAAGTACTACAACGCAAGTGCTGGCATCACCATGACTCAGGGCACAAGGGTGGTGGCCGCTCTCGGGGTTGGTTCACCGCGTTCCACGCCCATCACGGCCACCGGCCGTTTTCATTTCACGCTGGACCAGGGACTGATGCTCGGGCCCAATGTCGACTACCGCGTCTACCTCGTAGCGACAGCATCGTCCGGCTCGCGCGGTGCCGGCTTGGCCTCGTTCGCAGAGGCCTTCATCGACCCCGTATTCACGATCGCCCCTGCCTTTGCGTCGATCTACACCTTGACGGGTGTGCCGGCTGTGCCCGAGCCGGCTGCCTGGGTCTTGATGCTTGCAGGCGCCACCATGATTGGCGGCTTCACCCGGCGGCAGCGCCGGCACGGGCCTGCCATGCAATCCGCAGCCATACAGCACCGCGGGCGTTAAAGGCTTGCGACGGCCTCAGGCGCACGCGCCCGGCGGTGGCGGCAATGGGTGCGATGCTGGCGGCTCTGGTTGAACGGCTGCTGGTCAAGCTGGCGCTGGCTGGGGCGGTGCTTGAATCTGCCCTGACCAGATCGCTACTGCTGTTGGAAGGCGCGGCCGACAACTTCTTCGGTCTGCTAGCCCGCCTTGCCACGCAGTCGCCTTTGGGGCAGCGATTGATGGCCGACCAACTGTCGTTGCTCTGGCAGGCGCTCAGCACTTACTGGGTTGTGCTGTTGCTGGTGGTCGCGCTTGCGGCGCTGTTGGTTGCCGGGGGTCACTTGCCGCTCGCGTGGCGGGCCATGGCTGCACGTCGGCCCCGGGTCTTCCTCTCTTTCCAGAACCTGCGCGAATGCCAGGCCAGCCAGCTCGGGAGCGTGCTCGACGAAAACAGCTTTCGCGTTTTGCGCGTGCACTACGAGCCGGGCGCTGGACATCAAGACATCGTCATGGCGGTAACTGAACGTTTGCGGCGCGCCGACGCTTTGGTGTGCTTGCCAGGCCAGGACGCATCGTTCGTGGAGGCCGAGGTCGCCGCAGCCACCGTCACCCAAAAGCCCGTCGTGTTTTTGATTTCAGTCGGCGGCTCGCTTCCCAACACTGCCGACAAGCAACATCCGGCCTTCGTCCAGGAACGCGTGGCAATGCAGAACTACGCACCCGTTGCGCGATTCCTGCACCACATCACGCAAGACTTCGAGTCCGCTTGCATCCTGCACGGGCAGCAAGGACGGACCCGGCCGTGCGCACCGCGTTTGTCTGGGCCTTCCTCGTTTTGCTGATTGCATCGCTGCGGCTGTTTGTCGCAGCAATGGTTCACGGTGATTCCGTCATCTCACGCGCCGCTGTCACCGGGCTCCCCGAGGCGGCTTCCTTGCGATGGAAAGCGATCGTGTTGATGGCGGTCGCCTTGTTCATCGCCGCTGCCATGCTGTTGCCCTTGTCGGCCTGGTTGCTGCCGGTCACACGGCTGTTTCGCCTTCAGCTGCGGGCGGCGCGACGGGCTGCGCTGCGAGTGCGCACCGGCGACTTTGTGCGTGCAGATTGGATCGGCATCGTCCCTGACATGCAGCCGGGCCAAGCGGTGTATGAAGCGATGCAGGTGCGCGCACCCGAAGCCCACCATGAAGTGCCGGGTCGCGACTAGTCCACTGAATCATTGAAATGGGCGGTGAAGGACGCACAAGACGGGATGCGATGCAAGGCGCGAAGCACAGCGATGCCCATGGGCACCGCGCGCATTCGCAAAGCCGCAGTGCGCCCGTTTTGCGCGGACTGCACCGACCCGATTTCAGTAATTCGGTGGACTAGGAAGGCCCTTGCATTAGCTGCGGCTCTCGCAGCCGGGAATCGTCAGCACAAAGAAAAAAGCCCCGAAGCGTTGATGCTTAGGGGCCTGTTGATCTTCCTGAAACTGCACGGGATCTGGCTGGACTTGTCGGATGGTGGAGAGGAGGAGGATCGAACTCCCGACCTTCGCATTGCGAACGCGACGCTCTCCCAGCTGAGCTACCCCCCCACGTGCGGCGGCAGTCTATCACCGGCGCCTGCGCCTTTTTGCGCTGCGGCGTGCGGCCGCTGCTGCAGCAACCGGTGCGGCCCTTAACATGCGCGCCGCCGCAATCTGAGAAAGCCAGCCCCATGCGTTTGCGCCTCGATCCGAGCTGGCTTGACGCCCAGTACAACAACCGTGCCCGGGTGCCCGACCATGCCCAGGTGCTGGCCCGCTGGGCCGAGGCTTCGGCCGTGGCGCGGCAGGGCGCGGCGGCTGCGCAGCTCGATGTGCGCTATGGCGATGGCGACGGCGAGACGCTGGACATCTTCCCCGCCGACGTGCCGAACGCGCCGGTGCTGGTGTTTATCCACGGCGGTTATTGGCGCAGCCTGGACAAGGCCGATCACTCGTTCGTCGCACCTGCACTCAACGCCGCGGGTGCCACGGTGGTGGTACCCAACTACGCGCTGTGTCCGGCGGTCAGCATCGAGCACATCACGCTGCAGATGGCGCGTGCGGTGGCCTGGGTCTGGCAGCACGCCGGCAGCTTTGGCGCTGATCGCAACCGGCTGGCGCTGGCCGGTCACTCGGCAGGCGGCCATCTGGCGACGATGCTGCTGTGCTGCCGCTGGCGTGATCTGCCCGATGGCGCAGTGGCCGACATGCCGGCGCAGCCGCTGGCCGGTGCGCTGTCGATATCCGGCCTGTACGACCTCGAGCCGCTGCGCCACACGCCGATGCTGCAGTCTGATCTGCAGCTGACGCCGGCTGCGGTTGCGCGCCTGAGCCCGGCCTTCTTTCCACGCCCGAAAGCAGCCAAGCTGTACGCCGCGGTGGGCCTGGAGGAAAGCGATGAGTTTTTGCACCACACCCGTCTGATCCGCGATGTTTGGGGCCCGACCGCCGTGCCGGTGTGCGAAACGCTGCCCGGTGCCAACCACTTCACCGTCCTCAACCGCTTGGCCGACCCACAGGGCCGTCTGCACGAGCTGGCACTGCGCCTGTTGGGTCTGCGGTGAGCCGGCCCGATGCTGTGCAGATCAATCCGCGTACGCTTGCAAGACCCCGCGCCAAGCCGCGCATTGCGACCGCACTGGAGCTTTGTTTTGCCTGACGCCCAGTCCCCTTGTTATGGTCGCGCGCGGTATGCCAACGCGCCCCCCGTGGCGCCGCCCGCACCCCTTGACTACCGAAGCAGACCATGGGCTTGAACGGTTCGAAGACCGAGCAAAACTCGAAGGACGCCTTTGCCGGCGAATCTCAGGCCATTCGCCGTTATCTCTACTTCGCCAACAGGGCCGACGTGGAAGGCCAGAACGACGTGGCGATGCTGTTCAGGAGCACCGCCGTAGGTGAGAAACCGGCCATGCCAACGGGCACCTGTAGTTTTTCGAGCATGGCTCCGGCGACCCGGCCACCGGCCTGCCCATCGGCAACAGCCGCCTGAACCTCATGGCCGCTGTGGCTGGCGAAACGCACGGGTACCCCGACGCGCACGAGAGCAAGCGCGAGCCGGCGCGTTTGATCGGCGTGGAGGACCGCTTGTTCGTGGGTGTCGAAGGCCACGCCGGCGTCTACGCCATCGCCGAAGAAGACCTGCCGCGCGAGACCGTTGACGAGACCGCCGACGAGACCAGCGCCCTGCGCGTTGTGCGCTTCGAGTCCACGCTCGCGCAGCGCCAGGTCGTGGGCGCTGGCGCTGCCGTCAAGAGCAGCTGCGACCACACGCACTACCCGGTGCACGTGAGCGTGGCAGCAGAAGCGCTGGCCAGCCTGGCCGGCGACCTGCGCTGACACGGCTGCGGCGGTCTCGGCCATGCATGTCCCGCTCGAATGGCTGCCTGCGCAGGGCCCGCCCGAACAATTGATCTTGCTGCTGCACGGCTCGGGTGCCGACGGCCGATCGATGGCGCCACTGGCGCTGGTGCTGCGCCACCATTTCCCGCAGGCCGCGCTTCTGGCGCCGGACGCGCCCGATCTGTTTGCGAGCTCCGATGGTGCTGGTGCTGGTGCTGGTGCTGGTGCTGATGCTGGTGTGGGTGTGGGTGTGGGTGTGGGTGTGGGTGTGGGCGCTGGCGCTGGCGCTGGCACGCAGCGCCAGTGGTACGCGGTGGATGACCTCACGTCCTTACAAAGGCCGGCGCTGTGGGCGGCACGGGTGGCCGCTGCGCTGCCGCCGCTGCGCACCTGGGTGCACGCGCAGCAGCAGCGCCTGGGTGTGGCCCCGGCGGCCACCGCGCTGGCCGGCTTTTCCCAGGGCGCGGTGCTGGCACTGGCCTTGGCTGTGGCCAACGACGGCCTGGCTGGCCGGGTGCTCGCCTTCGGCGGATGCCTGACGGCCGAGCCGATCGCCGCGCCGCGGCACACCACGTTTCACTTTTTCCATGGCGCGGACGACGACGTCATTGCTGCCGACGGCACACGCCAGGCGCTGGCCTGGCTGGCTGCGCTGCAGGGCGACGCGACGATGGACATCGCCATCGGTGTCGGCCACGCGCTGCACCCGGCGCTGATCGATTGCGCGTTGCAGCGGCTGCAAACGCACATCCCCCTGCGCACCTGGCAGGCCGCGCTGGGCGCGGTGCCGGCGCTGCCTACCGATGCCAACCCGCACTGAACATTCATGCTGCTGCTGCTGTCCCCCGCCAAGACGCTGAACTACGAAACACCGGTGCCGCCAGCCATCCGCCGCAAGGCCACCGAACCGCTGTATGCCGAACAAGCGGCCGCTCTGGTGGCCGTGATGCGCGGCCATACAGCGGCCCAGGTGGCCGCGCTGATGGACTTGTCGGCGCCGCTGGCGGCTGTAAACGTCGAGCGTTATGCCGCATGGCAGCGCCAACCCACGGCGCGCAACAGCAAGCCCGCGGTGCTGGCTTTCGACGGCGATGTCTACACCGGCCTGGACGCCAAAACGCTGAAGACCGCGGACCTGACTTGGGCGCAACAACACATCGTGATCCTGTCGGGCCTGTACGGCGCGCTGCGCCCGCTGGACCGGCTGCAACCGTATCGGCTGGAGATGGGCACGGCATTGAAGACGGCTCGCGGTAAGGACCTGTACGCTTTTTGGGGCGACACGGTGGTGCAGCACCTGAACGCCCGGCAGGCCGACGAAGAGCGGCCGGTGATCGTCAACCTGGCTTCTATCGAGTACGCGCAGGTCGTGCTGGGGCCAGCCGTGCGCCCGGCCTTGCGCGCACAAGTCGTCGACTGCGTGTTCGAAGAGCGCCAGCCCGACGGCAGCCACAAGATCGTCAGCTTCTTCGCGAAAAAAGCGCGTGGGCTGATGGCCCGCTTTGCGATCGAGCGGCGGGCCCGCTCGGTGCGGGCGCTGCGGGCCTTCACTACTGAGGGCTACGTGGTCGCGCCTGAAGCTTCATCGCCTTTGCGGCTGGTGTTTCGGCGCGGCTAGGAGCGGCGGCTTACAACCCCGTCCAGCCCCTCTGTTTGATTAAATGCCGGGGCGCTTTCAGCACGCGGTCCTTCGGGTGCAGCGCGCAAAAGCCCTGCAGCGATCCGGGCAAGCGCCTCTTTTGCTGCGGTTCGCAGCGGCTGCCATTCTTCGGCCTACACCCTTGAACGAGTCAGAGCCCGGCGTTGATAGGCTCGCCACCAACGATGCGCGTCGGCAGGCCGTTGACCATGTTCGGAAGATGCGGAGCCGAGCCCTTGGGCGTGTAGTGCAGCACCACGACGCGGCCGCCCCGCGCATCGCGCTCAACCCAAACGCCGTCCACGCCGCGAAGCTTCATCACGCGGTCAATTGCCGCTTGCGGCAGCCGGTCGGCTGGGTCTTCAACTGAAAGAGCAACGCTGCTGCTCGGCGCGGGCGCGCCTTGAAGAAAGTCCAGAGGGCCTAGGGGCAGATCGGTCGCCATTGCGTTCTCCCGGCGTGGATTACAAAGACAAAGGGCCCGCCAGCACGTGCGCTTGAGCGGGCCCTTAATTATCAAGCCTACGCGGGCGACGCTGAACTCAGACGATGTTGACGTCCAGCAGGTTCAACACGCTGGTGATGCGGTTGCAGAAGGTGGTACCACCACCACCTGCAAAAAGCAGCCCCACCGGCGCGCGCGTTGCATCCCAGCGCCAAACAAGCGAGCCTGAGTCGCCGCCCTGACTGAAATCGCCGCCCGGGGCGCGCACCGAGAACTGATCGACGAAGCGCGCAACCCTGCCGCCACCGAAGTTGACATTGACGGTCACGCCCACCGCCGTGATGTTGCCGCGTGTCAGCTGCGTGGTGCGGCCCGACTTGCCAACTTGCATGCCCAGCGTCGGGGCCGCCGGGTTGAGCCCCACGGTGAACAACTGCACCGTGCTGCCTGACAGGTACATCAGCTCTCGCCGCACGCGGTCCGGCCAGCACCAGCCGGTAGCGCAGTCAACCAGGTTGGATGCGCCGGCTGCAAAGTTAATCGCTTGAAAACGTTCGAGCACCGCGACTTGCGAGGCAGGGTGCGTGCCGCCGTCGAACGGACCCGGTTGCAGGATCGATTCGCCGATGGGCCCGGCATTGGTGTTGGCCAACACATGGTTGTTGCTGAGGATCATCAGCCGTGCATTACGCGGCGCGCTGCGCCCGCGTACCAAGCAGCCGAAGGTGCCCGCGGTAATGCCGCGGTGGCCCACGCTGATCCCGCCGGGGGCAGGCCGCAGACGCATACGGTGCGGTTGTGCATCAACGATGCCGGTGTGCACGACATGCAGCGGAAAGTCGCTGCTGGCCAGCGCGCTTACGCCGACGATCGATGCCAGCCGTGCCCGCGTCTCGCCGGCCGATTCCGGCTCGATGGTGTAGACCTCCAGCACCGGGTTGCCCGGCATGTGGCTGGCCGACAGCGAGGTGCCGTTGCCGAGCCCGATGCCGACGCCCACGATGTTGGCGTCCATCACCTCTTGTGTTTGCAGCTCACGTGATTCGCCTGCGCCTGTGGCCAGCAGTTTTTCGATTTCGGCCTTGACCGCAAGTATTTGGCTGTCAATGCCAGCCATGAAGGCGTCGATTCCGGCATCGGCCGCCTCGGCCGACAGCACGCCGGCGTCGTCGGGCGACTCGTAGGCCGATGTGTCATTGCTGCCCGGGCTGTTTTTGCCGCCGTTCTCGCTGCCGTCGCTGCTGGGATTCTGGTATTCGTTGCTTGGCTTCCTGGCCATAAAAATCTCCTGCGCCTCGCCTCCCAGTGCGGGCGGCTTTGCGTTGTCGGTTGTGTTCGCATCCCATGTGGGGATGCCCGGTGCGGGGCCTGCGTTGAGTCCCCGCTGCAGTTATAAAGAGGCACGCCGCGCTCAGGCATCGTGCCGTTCAAGGAAGCAGGACGTTCAACGTAGGGGGTGCGACCGTCCGCTGGACGGGCGACAGCGTCAGGAAGTGCGTGAGCAGCACCAGCCATTCGGGATACCCGGGTAGAACGGCTGGTTGCGTGGCCGCCGTCGGCATGGCGGTAATAGAACGCCTTAAGTTTTAGTGAATTAATCGAGTTGCCGATGAAACAGGTCAAGTGCCCGTTGGGCAGCCAGTCATGGACCAATTCGGGCCACAGCATTTCTCGCTGCGGTTCGCAGGGGCGATAGCCAATGACCACGAATACAAAACGATCACATAGCACTTGAGTCGTCAGCCGCGTCCCTTATGCCGCCCTCGCGGCCAGCCGGCCCGGCGCTGCGCCAAAATGCGGCGCCATGACACAAGCCCAACAGACCATCACGCCGGAGCTGCGCCGCTGGATCATCGACCAGGCCGAAGCCGGCTGCCGGCCGCAGGACGTGGTGCAGGCCATGCAGACCAGCGGCTGGAATGAGGGCGTGGCCATCAAGGCCATGGAAAACACGCTGCGCGAGCACCTGGCGGCCACGCCGCCCGACGACAGTGACCTGCCGCCGGCCACGCCCGTGCCAGGCCCGCCCCTTGGCGCCGCGCCTAGCGTGCTGCAGTCCGCAGGCCACCCCGTGACGCTGTTGACGACGATGAAACACCCGCGGGTGATCGTCTTCGGCGGCCTCTTGACCGATGCTGAATGCAGCGGCCTGATGGCGCTGGCCGAGCCGCGGCTGTTGCGCTCGGAGACAGTGGACAACGCCACCGGTGGCAGCGAGGTCAACGCCGCGCGCACCAGCGACGGCATGTTCTTCGAGCGCGGTGAGCATGCGCTGATCCGCACCATCGAAGAACGCATTGCAGCGCTGCTGGCCTGGCCGCTGGAAAACGGCGAAGGCCTGCAGATCCTGCGCTACCGGCCGGGTGCGGAATACCGCCCCCACCACGACTACTTCGACCCCGTGCACAGCGGCACGCCGCGCATCCTGGAGCGCGGCGGCCAGCGGGTCGGCACGCTGGTGATGTACCTCAACACGCCAGAAGGCGGCGGCGCCACCACCTTCCCGGATGTCGGGCTGGAAATCGCGCCGGTGCGCGGCAATGCGGTTTTCTTCAGCTACGAGCGTGCGCACACCAGCACCAAGACGCTGCACGGCGGCGCGCCAGTGACGGCGGGCGAAAAGTGGGTTGCCACCAAGTGGCTGCGGCAGCGCGAATTTATCTAATGTCTTTGGATGCGGCCTGACGCCGCGTGTCGATCGATTGCATGCCCAGCGCCATCGTCGAAGTCCGCCACGCCTACACGGCAGCCGAGGAAACCGCGCTGTTGCTGGCGGTGCACGACTGCATCGTCCAGGCCTTTCGCGTCTCGCCCGTACACCGCAACGTGACGCTGGTGGTGCATGAGCCGCATCGCTTTCTGGGCCGCACCGATTGCGCCGAGCCCGAGCGGCTGACCAACATCAGTCTGTTCGTGCTGCCCGGCCGCTCGCTCGATGCCAAGCGCCGGCTGTACAGGCTGCTGGTGCAGCGGCTGGCTACCTTCGGCATCCCGCCAGCGTGTGTGCTGGTGCGGCTGCACGAACTGCAGGCCGAGAACTTCGGTGTGCGCGGCGGCCTGCCGGTGTGTGATGTGGAGCTGGGGTATCCGCTGGACGTTTAGGGCCGGCAGTCGCGTGGCCCCTGCGTGTCAGCCCGGCCCGCCCAACTCCTGCAACGCGGCCGATTCCAGCACCTGCACGCCGGGTGCGCCCTGCCGAACCGCACGCAGCAGCGCGCGGGCCACCACCGCGGCGTCGATAGGCCGCCAGGCCTTCGGAATCAGGGGCCGCAGCGGTACGGTCAGCATCAGTGCCAGCCGTTCGGCGGGCCGGGCAGCCTGGCCGAGCGAACCGCGATCACCAGCCAGGAGTGAAGGCCGCGCGATCACCAGTCGCTCCAAGCCCAGCGTCTGCAAAGCGGCTTCCATCTCGCCTTTGACGCGGTTGTAGAAGGTTGTCGATGCGGGGCTTGCGCCGAGTGCGGAGACCACCGCAAGCCGTGTAACGCCGGCCTGCTGCGCGGCGCGCGCAAAAGCCAGCACCGCGTCGTGATCGACAGCGCGGAAAGCGGCTTGCGAGCCGGCGGCCTTGATCGTCGTGCCCAGGCAGCAAAAAGCCCAGTCGGCTTGCGGCAGCGGCGGCAGCGCGGTGAAGTCGACGACGTGCACGCGGTGCAGCGGTGCTGAGGCCGGCTGTTCCCGCCGCACCAACAGATGCAGCGGGCCGGGGCCCGTCCAGTGGCGCGCCAGCTCGCGGCCGATGAGGCCGGTGGCGCCGGCGAGCAGGGCGGTCATGGCGGAAAGGGACGCGCACTCAAGGCACAAACACTTCGATGACCAGCCCATCGACTGACGAAAAATGCTCGACGTCCGCAGTGATGACGGTTGCGTTCAACCGCGACAGCGGTCGACGCTATCAGCGCGTCGGTCAGCCGCATGCCATGTGGCAACGCTCGCTGCTCCATGGGTGCGATCGCCCGCCGCGTGATGACGGGTGTGATCGGCACGATCTCGGTGCCGCGCGCGTCCAGTGCCTTTGGCAGCCGACTGAGTTCTGTCTTGCCACGACAGCCCTGCGCGAGCTCCATGTAGGTCACCGCAGAAATTCGCCAAGTCGCAAGGGCGCGCAACCGCACGGCCGCGACGCGATGCCCGCGTGTCAGCCACACCAGCACATCGGAATCGATCAACATCGACGACCAGTCCTAGCCCGCATCGCCGTTGCTGAAACGATCTGCGCGAATGCTGCGCAAATAACCGGCCACATCGGCCATGTCAACGCGGTCGCGCCACATGCCGACCAACGAATCGCCTTCGGCGGTAGGCGTTGAGCCAACAGGGTCCTCAGCTTCGATGCGCACAGTAACGGTGGTGCCAGGAGCCTTGGCCAACCTGGCGCGCCACTCTGCCGGCAGCGCGCCTACCAAAACATGCCCGAACACGATGGTGTTCATCCACGTACCCCTCGTTTGCGGCCACTAAAAGCCCGCTCCGGCATCCTACTGTGCGCCATGAAGCGCTGGGTTTGCCGGCAGTCCCGACCTCAACCAGCCGGCACGGGGGCCGGCCATGGCGCCGCGCTCGGACCTTTACCGAAATTGCTCCAGCAAGCGCTCCAGCGTCATCGTGAACGGAGCGCTCATCGCCGGCAGCGTCAGCAGCAGGCCGAGCAAGCCGACACCCAGCGTGACCGGGAAGCCGATGGCGAAGATGTTGATCTGCGGCGCGACGCGCGAGATGGCGCCCAGCACCAGGTTGACGAACAGCAGCATCGTGATCAGCGGCAGCGCGATCCACAGCCCGGTGCTGAAGATCTCCGCACCCCAGCGCTGCGGCTGCACCTGGTGCAAGAAGGCCAGCGGCTCGGGTGCCACCGGAAAGGCGGTGAAGCTGTGCACCAGCGCGGCAATCACCAGCAGGTGGCCGTTGGCAACGATGAAAAGCCAGGCCACCACGGTGCCGAAAAAGCGGCTGGACGCAGTGGCCGTGGCGGCCGAAATGGGGTCGAAGAAGCCAGCGAAGTTGAGTCCCATTTGCAGGCCGATGATCTCGCCGGCAAATTCCACCGCGGCGAACACCAGCCGCACGGCAAAGCCCAGGCTGAGGCCGATCACCAGCTGCTGAATCACCAGCAGCAAGGCCAGCGGTGAATCCAACGGCACCGCGGCAATTGGCGGCAGGCTCGGCTGCGCGGCAATCGCGATAAAGGCAGCCAGCGCAATGCGCACGCGCGTGGGCACCGCGCGCGTGCCCAGCACCGGCAGCGCGGTAAACAGTGCCAGCGCGCGCAGAAAAGGCCACACCAGAGGCGTGATCCAGGCCAGTACCTGCGCTTCGGTAAAGCTCAGCACGGCAGGGCGCGGGCGTTCAGCGCAGGACCCGTGCGGCGAGGCACTTCAGCCGACCGCTGCGGGGATGGACAGCAGCACCGCGCGGATGTACTCCACCAGCGAGCTCAGCATCCACGGCCCGGCCACCGCCAGCACCGCCACCGCGCCGATGATCTTGGGCACGAAGGACAGCGTGGCTTCGTTGATCTGCGTTGCCGCCTGAAAGATGCTGACGACCAGGCCGATCACCAGCACCGCCAGCAGCAGCGGCGCCGACACCATCAGCAGCATCCACAGGCCTTGCTGGCCAGCCGCAAGAACACCCTGTGCGTCCATCAGCAGGCCCCCAACCTCGCTGCGTTCGGTATCCCCCGGGGAGGCTCTTGCGATGGCCCGGCGAAGCCGCTTCCATGCAAGGCCTTGAACATCACGTTGCACACCATGTTTCTACATCACGAAGGACGCGGCCAGCGAGCCCAGCAGCAGGTTCCAGCCGTCGGCCAGCACGAACAGCATCAGCTTGAAGGGCAGGGCCACCAGCACGGGGCTCAGCATCATCATTCCAAGGCTCATCAGCACGCTGGCGACGATCATGTCGATGATCAGGAACGGGATGAAGATCATGAAGCCGATCTGGAAAGCGCTCTTCAGCTCACTGGTCACGAAGGCCGGCACCAGCACGGTCAGCGGCACGTCGGCGCCCTTGACTTCAGCGGGTAGCTTGGCGAGCTTGGCAAACAGCTGCACGTCGCTTTGCCGGGTTTGCTTGAGCATGAATTCGCGCAGCGGCTGCACGCCTTCTTTCAGCGCCGCATCCACCGCCAGCGTGCCGGCGGCGTAAGGCGCGTAGGCCTTCTGGTAAATCTGATCGAAGGGCCCGGACATCACGAAGAAGGTCAGAAACAGGCTCAAGCCCAGGATCACCTGGTTCGGCGGCGCGGCCTGCGTGCCTAGGGCCTGGCGCAACAGGCTCAGCACGATGACGATGCGTGTGAAGGCCGTCATCAACAGCAGCACCGCAGGCAAGAAGCTCAAAGCCGTGAAGAACAGCAGCGTCTGGATCGGCACCGAATAGCTGGCACCGCCGGCACCCTGGCCTATGAGCAACGGTAGGCCGCCCGGGGCGGTGATGCCGGCGGCCTGTTGGGCCAGTGCGGCGTCGGTGCCCAAGGCCAGAGCGGCCACACCGGCCACACCGGCCAGCACGGTGCAGCCCGCGGCGGGGCTTGAGCTGCTAGGGCTGCTAGGGCGGCTAACGCGCATCTTGATTGTCCCCAGCCCGACCGCCAGCCCCGCCGCGCGGCACCCGCAGCCGCGACAGCAGCTGCGCGAATGCAGCAGCCGGTGGCGGCGGCGCGGGCGGCGCATCGCCCTGCGGCGCCATCGTGTGCAGCGTTCGGATGCCTTGCGGGCTGATGCCCAGCACCAGCCACAAGCGGTCTTCGCCCTGGCCGACCTCCACCGTCACCACCTTGTGCTGTGCCGACAGAGGCAGCATGGCCACCGTGCGCGGCGTGCCGGCGCGCTGGCTGCCACCGGCCACCAAGGGTGAGCGCTTCAAGAGCCACAGCAGCAGCGGGATCGCCGCGATCACGGCCACAAACCACAGCAGCGCAGTCCAGCCGGGTTGCATCGGTGTCTCGGCCATCAGGTTTTGCTTAGCCGGCGCATGCGTTCGCTGGGCGTCACGATGTCGGTCAGCCGGATGCCGAATTTGTCGTTGACCACCACCACCTCGCCTTGTGCGATCAGGAAGCCGTTGACCAGCACGTCCATCGGCTCGCCGGCCATGGTCTCCAGCTCCACCACCGAGCCCTGCGCCAGCTGCAGGATGTGCTTGATGGGGATGCGCGTGCGGCCCAGCTCCACCGTCAGCTGCACGGGGATGTCCAGAATCATGTTCAAGTCGTTCCCGACAGCACCGGGTGCGAGCCCCGGGGTTGGCGCAAACTTGACGAACTCTGCCGGTGCCACGCTCTCTGCCGCCAGCGCCACTTCGCTGGCGACTTCGGCCGGTTTGCTCTCGGACAGCGCGGCAGCCCATTCGGCGGCCATGCGGTCTTCTTCGGACATCGCGGACTGCGTGCCTTCGGGTTCGGCCATCAGTGTTCTCCGATCCAGCTTGCAGTGTCGCCGGTAATCATCTTGTCTATCTTGATCGAGTAGCGCTTGTTGGACGTGCCGTAGTAGCAGTCGAAGACCGGCACGCCGGCGATCTTGGCCTGGATCACCGGGTCCAGCTCCAGCTCGATAAAGTCACCAGGCTTGAACGACAGCAGTTGCTCGACGGTGGCGCCGGCGTGCGCCAGCTCTGCTACCAGGTCGACCTCGGCCGACTGGATCTGCTGCCTCAGCAGCGTCACCCAGCGCCGGTCGGGCTCACCGCTGTCGCCCTGGATGGTGCTGTAGAGCACATCACGGATGGGCTCCAGCGTGCTGTACGGAATACAGAAGTGCACGGCGCCGGAAACCTCACCGATCTCCAGAGCAAAACTCGTCGACACCACGACCTCACTGGGCGTGGCGATGTTGGCGAACTGCGGCTGCATCTCCGAGCGCTGGTACTCCAGCTCCACCGGATAGATGCCGACCCAGGCCTTCTTGTACTCGGCCACGATGGTCTCCACCAGGCGGTGGATCACACGCTGCTCGGTGGGGCTGAAGTCGCGGCCCTCGATGCGCGTGTGGAACTTGCCGATGCCGCCGAACAGCGAATCGATGACCGCAAAAACCAGGCTCGGGTCACACACGATCAGCCCGCTGCCGCGCAGGGGCTTGACGGTCATGATGTTGAAGTTGGTCGGCACCACGATCTCACGCAAGAAGGCGCTGAACTTCTGCACCTTGATGCCGCCGATGCTGATCTCCGGGTTGCGCCGGATCAGGTTGAACAGGCCTATGCGCAGGTTGCGCGCGAAGCGTTCATTGATGACCTCCATCGTCGGCATGCGGCCGCGCACGATGCGTTCCTGGCTCGCCAGGTCGTAGCTGCGTGCACCGGTTGTGGGCGGCTCCTCCTGCTCGAGCTTCTGGCTCTCGCCGGTGATGCCTTGCAGCAGCGCGTCGACCTCGTCCTGGGACAGGATCTGCTGGTTCACGTAAGCCCCCGCACTCGCTGGCGCTCCATGCAACGCCAGAGGCGTTGCTCGCTGGGCCGTCCAAGTCCGCGCAGGGGGACTTGGAGCCGCGGCATGCGCGCCCCCGGGGGGGCCACTCGCGTGCGGCCGGGCAGAGCCCGCCCGCGGCATGTGCTTGGTTTCGCTGCGCCCGCGTTCATTGAATGATGAAGTTCGAGAAGTGCACGGCTTTGACGGGCAGCGCGACTTCCGGCTTGCTGCGTTTTTTCTTCGGCGGCGCGTCGGCCTTCGGTGCACCTTCACCGGCCTCGCCGTCTGACGCCGGTTCGGCCACCTCGTAGCCCATCGCACGCACGGTCTCATAGCGCACCCGCGCGGCCAGGCGGGCTTTGCCGTCGCGGCCCATCAGGTCGGCGGCGGTGCGGTCCGCAATGGCCATCAGGATGTTGTTGCGGATGGCCGGCAGGTAGGCCTTGATCTGGTCGCCGGTCTTGGCGTCGTCGATCTCCAGCGTGATGCCGATTTGCGCATAACGCTCTGCATCGCGGTCGGCCAGGTTGACCGTAAAGGGCTCCAGCGGCACGAACACCGGCACCGCCTTTGGGTCGACCTTGCTTTTGCCGGTGGCGGCGGCGCTCTTGGGCGCGACTTCCTCGCCGGCTTCTTCAGCCTCGGCCTCGGCGTTGGCCTTTTTCTTCATCAGCACCACCGCAGTGCCGCCGGCGCTGGCCAGCAACACCGCGGCGATCGCGATGATCAGGATCAGCTTTTTCTTCTTGTCTTTGGGCGGCGGGGCATCAACGGCAGCGGCGGCGGCGGACATGGAGGCTCCTTCATGCAGCGCGCCACCGCAGCAGCCGGAGCCGGCCGCCCTCGTCGGCGCATGCAGACGATTGTTGAGGCCGCCCTATCGAGGCGATACGGTGATAAGCGCGGTGAAGACCGGTCAGCCTGCGCGGGCCTGCGGCTGGCCTTGCCGGTGCGTTGCGCTATGGGCTGTATGCAGGCGGGCTCAGGCGGGGTTGGCCGTGCTCAGCGCTTGCCAATCCGCGCTCTGCCGCGATCAGACGCGATCAGGCGCGATCAGGCGATCAGGCGATCAGGTCGACGACACCGCGACGGCGCTGCGCGGCCGCGTTGTGGGTGGCGTCCAGCGCCGCGACTGTGTCGCTCTCACGCGCGGTGCCGCGCGAGCCGCTGTTGCGTGGCTGCCCTTGTGCGTCTGCCGCACCGCCGTCGGGGCGGGGCTGCTGGAAGACACCGCCGCCGGTGAGCGTCAGGCCGGCTTCGCGCAGGCTGCCGGCCAGATCGGGCAGCGCCTGCTCCAGCGCCTGGCGCGTGGACGCCAGATCGGCGCACAGGTGCACGACTGCGGTGTTGCCGTCGACCTGGATCTGCAGCAGCACGGGCCCCAACTCGGCCGGGTTGAGCAGCAGCCGGGCGTGTTCGATGCCGTTGCGCACGAAGGTCGTGATCTGCGCACCGAGCTCGGCGCCGAAGCCGGCACTGGCCGGGTGGGCCTGCAGCGCGGCTTCGGCTGCCGGGGCGGTGTTGACGGCGGTGTTGACGGCGGTTGCAGGCAGCACGGTGGCCACCAACGGTAGGGGCGACGCAGTCTCAATGCGGGCGCTGTCTTGCGCGTGGCTGAAGCCGGCGGGCTGAAGCTCGGCGCCGGCCGCTGCGGCAGCTGCGGCCAGCGCGGTGCTGAAGTTGCCAACCGACGCGCCAGCGCCAGCGCCCGTGTTTGGCGTGCCGGCACGTTGCAGCAGGGCTGCCGCGAGCGCGGCCGGGCCGGCGTGCAGGGCGTGGGTTGACCTGGCAGCGCCAGTGCCACCCGACGCGCCGTCGTCGCTGTGCGTGATGTTGCCTTCGGCGTCGCCGGCCGGGCTGGCCTGCAGGGCGGACTGGCGCTGCAGTTGCGCCAGCAGCGCGGCTGCGTCCGTGGCGGCGCCGTTGGTTGCGTTGATGGGCCCGGCGGCCCCGGCTTGCACGTCGCCACGATCGCTTCCCGCGGTGGCTTTCGCTTGCGCCGCTGCTGCCGTTGCGCCATGAGAGGGGGCGGCTGCTCCATCAGCGCCATCAGCGACATTTACGCGCGCAGCATCGCGCGGCGGCGCCACCGGGCGCGTCTCCGGCTTCTTGTCGTTGGCCGCCGGGCGGCGCAGGCGCGCCGTTTCTCGCGGGTTGGCAGGTGCTTCGTTAGGTGCTGCCGTGGCCGGCTTGTCACCGGCCACCGCATCGCCCAGCGCTTGCGCAAAAGCGTCGGGCCGCATGCCGCCGGTGGCTGGGCTGCCGTTGGCGGTGCGCCCGGGCGTGGCGCTTCTTGCGCCCGAGGCAACAGGGGTCGGCACGGCGGCCTGGATGCTGGTCATGGTCGGCGGCTCTGATCGGTTGAAGATTAGGGTGGCGTCGCGGCTGGCGTCACAGCATCAGCAGTGCGTCGCTGCCGCCGCCGGGGCCCTGGCGCTGCGACGCGGCTTCGTCGCTGCGCTTCTGTTCTTGGCGCGCGCTCTGGCGCAGGACTTCCTGCAGCCGGCGCTCCACCAGCTTGGCCACCGAGGCCAGCCTGATCTCGCAGGCCAGCAACTGCTCGCGGCGCTGTCGCAGCTGCCCTTCAGCCTGCGCGACGACACCTTGCTGCTGCAGCAGCGCCTGCTGCAGGCGCTGCATGAAGGCGTGGTGCGCACGCAGCTGCGCGATGGTGGCGCTGTGGCCGCCCAGGGCCGGCGCGCGGCTGGCGTAGTCGGCTTGATAAGCCTGCAGCTGCTGCTGTTGTGTTTGCAGGCGGCGCAGGTTCTCGTCGGCCTGCAGCACGCCGGCCAGCGCCGCGTCGCGTTCACGTTCGGCATGTTCGATCAGGGTCTGCAGCGGCTGCGTCATCGGGTGTGCTTCAGGTGGTGGCCATTAGGCGGCACAGCTGGGTGCAGCTGGCGGCCAGCGTGGCCGGTTCGTGCATGTCCTGCTGCAGCAGCGCGTTGATCTGCGGCTGCAGGCGCACGGCGGTGTCCAGCTCACTGTCGTGGCCGGGTTGGTAGGCGCCGAGCTGGATCAGATCGCGCGCCTTGTTGACCTTGCTCAGCAGCTGGCGCAGCCGGCGTGCGGCCTGGATGTGCTCGCGCGTGGCCACCGCCGTCATCACGCGTGAGACCGAGCGCTCGACGTCGATGGCCGGGTAGTGGCCGGCTTCGGCCAGCTCGCGGCTGAGCACGATGTGGCCGTCCAGGATGCCGCGCGCGGCGTCGGCCACCGGGTCCTGCTGGTCGTCGCCTTCGCTGAGCACGGTGTAGAACGCGGTGATCGAGCCTTGCCCGCGCAGCCCGTTGCCGCTGCGCTCCACCAGCTGCGGCAGCTTGGCAAATACGCTGGGCGGATAGCCCTTGGTGGCCGGCGGCTCGCCGATGGCCAGCGCAATCTCGCGCTGCGCCTGCGCAAATCGCGTCAGGCTGTCCATCAGCAGCAGCACATGCTGGCCACGGTCACGGTAGTGCTCGGCAATCGCGGTGGCGTAGTGCGCGCCCTGCAGCCGCACCAGCGGCGGTGCGTCGGCAGGCGCTGCGACGACGACGCTGCGCGCGCGGCCGTCGTCGCCCAGGATGTCCTCGATGAACTCCTTGACCTCGCGCCCGCGCTCGCCGATCAAGCCGACGACGATGACATCGGCCGCGGTGTAGCGCGCCATCATGCCGAGCAGCACGCTCTTGCCCACGCCGGTGCCGGCAAACAGGCCGATGCGCTGGCCGCGGCCCACCGAGAGCAGCGCGTTGATGGCGCGCACGCCGGTGTCCAGCGCCATGCGCACGGGGTCACGGTCCATCGCGTTGATGGGCCTTCGCACCATCGGCAGCGCGTGCACGTTGTGGATGGTGCCCAGGCGGTCCAGCGGCTGGCCGTGGCTGTTGACGACCCGGCCTAAAAGCCCATCTCCCATCGGCAGGTGCAGGCCGCGGTCTTCACTGCGGCGCCAGGGGTGGTTGTCCACACCCCAACGCGGGGGCGACAACGGCGCCGGGCGCGGCACGACGCGCGCGCCGCTGCTCAGGCCGTGCAGCTCACCGGTGGGCATCAGGAAAGCGCGGTCACCGCTGAAGCCCACCACCTCGGCCAGCACCGGCTCGCCAGGCGCCTGACCGTCGGCGTGAATTTCACAGACCGAGCCCACCGGCACGCGCACACCGGCGGCTTCCAGCACCAGCCCGGTGACGCGCAGCAGCGTGCCCACCGATTCCAGCGGCTGCGGCAGCTGCGCGTGTTGCTGCAAGTCAGCCAGGTAGCGCTGCCAGCGCGTGTCGCGGCTGTCCAGGCGCTGTTGCAGTGACAGGGGTTGCGCGGTCATGGCGTGCCGCGCTGCGGTGCATGGAGGCGCTTCACGGCGTGCCGCGCTGCAGTGAATCGAAGCGCTTCACGGCGTGCCGCCATGCAGCGCGTGCGTGCTGCCCAGCGCCGCTGCGGCCTGGGCCCAGCGCGTGGCGATGCGGGCATCGATGGCGCCGACGTCGCTGTTGACGAGTACGCCACCGCGCTCGATGCCGGCATCGGCCTGCAGGCGCGCACCGCGCGCGGCCAGCGATTCTTCAGCGCCTTCGGCCACCAGTGGCAGGTCCAGCGGGTGCACATGCACGGTGATGTGGCGGGCACTCAGCATGACCGCGTTGACGGCTTCGGCAGCGACTTGCGCCACCAGCTCCGGCCGCTGCGCCAGCTCGGCGCGCAGCACCTGCTGCGCCAGCTGCACGGCGGCGCGCGCGACAGCACGTGCTGCCTGCGCGTCGATGTGGTCGAACTGCGCATCGAAGGCGTCCAGCAGCGCGCCGATCTGCGCCGTGGCCTGCTGCGCGAAGGTTTGTTTGAAGGCCTCCAGCGCCATCAAGCCATCGCGGTAACCGTCCTGGTAGCCGGCCTGGCGCGCGGCCTGCACACGCGTCTGCCATTCAGCCGCGCCGGGCTCGGCAGGCTCTGCTGCCGGCGCTGCCGCAGCCGCGCCGTCGGCAGCCGCAGCATGCGCAAAGGTACCCGGCTGCCAGCTTGCAAAGTCCCCCAGCTCTTCACGCGGGATGAAGCGCGTGTAGACGTTGCCGGCCTTGGAGCCGGGCGGCGCGGGGATGTTCTTGAAGCCTGGCGGTTTGTTCATCGCGATCAGACAAACGCTTCGTCGCCGCCGCCGGCCAGCACGATCTGGCCTTCGTCGACCAGGCGGCGCACGATCTTGAGCATCTCTTTTTGCTCGGCCTCGACCTCGGACAGGCGCACCGGGCCGCGGGACTCCAGGTCCTCGCGCAGCGTCTCGGCAGCGCGCGTGGACATGTTCTTGAAGATCTTGTCGCGCAGCGCCGGTGTCGCGCCCTTCAGCGCGATGACCAGCGATTCGCTCTGCACTTCCTTCATCAGCGCCTGGATGCCCTTGTCGTCGATGTTCTCGACATCGTCGAAGGTGAACATGTTGTCCATGATCTTTTGCGCCAGCTCGGTATCGGCCTCGCGCACGTAGTCCAGCACGCTGGTTTCCACCGCGTTGCCCAGCATGTTGAGGATCTCCGCCGCCGCCTTGGCGCCGCCGAGGTTGCTCTTCTTGGCGCGGTCACCGCCGGCCAGCACCTTGCTCATGACCTCGTTGAGGTCGCGCAGCGCGGCGGGTTGAATGCCGTCCAGCGTGGCAATGCGCACCATGACCTCGTTGCGTTGGCGCTCGGTCAACACACGCAGCACCTCGGCCGCCTGATCGGGCTCCAGGTGCACGAGGATCGCGGCCGTGATCTGCGGGTGCTCGTTGCGCAGCAGCTCGGCCACGCTGCCCGCGTCCATCCACTTCAGGCTTTCGATGCCGGTGACGTCGCTGCCCTGCATGATGCGGTCGATCAGCAGGTTGGCCTTGTCGTCGCCCAGCGCCTTGCGCAGCACGCTTTTGACGTATTCGTTGTTGTCGGCCACCAGCATGCTTTCGCTGGCCGCGACCTTCTCGAAGATGTCGAAGACCTGGTCCACACGCTCGCGCGTTACCGCCTTCATGCGCGCGATGGTCTCGCCCAGACGCTGCACCTCCTTGGGCGCCAGGTGCTTGAAGACCTCGGCGGCTTCCTCCTCGCCCAGGCTCATCAGCAGGATGGCGGCGTTCTCCAGCCCCTGCTCGTCCATCGCGCCGGCCATCAGATGTCCAAGCCTGGGCTCATGGACTCACCCAACCGCGCACGATGTTGGCCACCGCCTGCGGGTTCTGCTTGGCCAGGGCGCGCGCGGCGTCGATCTTGGCGTTGTTGCGGGGTGCCGGCAGTGCGGCCAGGGCCGCGGGCTGTGGATCGCCGTCGACGACCTCGTTGAGCCGACTGCCAATCTCGGGTGGCGGCGGCGCCAGCACGGCCGTCAAAGCCGGCTTGATGAGCTTGAACACGATCACCAGCGCCACCAGCGCCAGCGCCAGCGGCGCTGCTGCGCTGCGCAAGAGGTCCTGCAGCCAGGGCTGCTTCCACAGCGGCGCGTCGTCGGCACCGGGCAGCGGCTCGGCGCGGAAGGGCGCGTTGACGATCTTGACCACATCACCGCGCTCGGCGTTGAAGCCGATGCCCTGTTGCACCAGCGCGGTCAGCTGATCGATCTCTTTTTCGCTCAGCGGCACGCTGCTGGTCTTGCCTTTGGCGTCGGTGTTGCCGCGGTGGTTGACGACCACGGCCGCGTTAAGCCGGCGCACGTTGCCGACCGCGGCCTTGGTCACCGTAACGGTCTTGTCGACTTCGAATCGCGTGGCTGCTTCGCGGCGCGTGGAAGCGGCGCCTGCCCCGTTGCCGGGCGGCCCCTGCAGCGCCTGCGAAGCGCCGTTGATCGGCGCCTGCGCCGGCACCGGCGGCTGGTTGCTGGTGGCGCCGGGCACACCCGACGGCGTCGCACCGCCGGGGTTGCTGGATTCTTCGCTGCGCTGCTCGCGGACGGCGGTCTTGGCCTCGGCACCCTGGTTGGGGCCGTAGGCCTCTGCCG
Source organism: Rubrivivax sp. (assembly GCA_026785885.1). Classification (GTDB taxonomy): domain Bacteria; phylum Pseudomonadota; class Gammaproteobacteria; order Burkholderiales; family Burkholderiaceae_C; genus Rubrivivax. Next base: position 10,125 of record JAJAZC010000214.1, on the reverse strand, counting down.
TGCGCATGACCTGGCTGAAGTCGATGTCGGCGGTGATGCTCGCGCGCACGTTGTCGCGCCCCACCACCGGTTCCAGCAGCGCCATCACGCGCTTGTGGTGGCCGGCTTCGACCTCACGCCGGTACTGCAGCTGCTGCGAATCCAGGCCGTGCGCAGCTTCGTCGTCGCTGCTGGCCGACAGCAGGCTGCCGGTGCTGTCGACCACGCTGACGGCTTTGGCCGCCAACTCCGGCACGCTGCCGGAGACCACGCGCACGATGCCGGCGATCTGCCCACGCTCCAACGTGCGCCCGGGGTGCAGCGTGAGGACCACGCTGGCTGAAGGTTTTTGTTGTTCGCGGAAAAAACCGTTTTGCTGCGGCAGCGCCAGATGCACGCGTGCCGACTTCACGGATTCCAGGGCCTGGATGGTGGTCGTCAGCTCGCCTTCGATGGCGCGCTGCATCTTCATGCGCTCCTGGCCCTGCGTCTGGCCGAAGCTGTTCTTGTCCAGCAGCTCGTAGCCGCCACCCGAGCCGGCAGCGCCAGAGGGCAGGCCGGCGGATGCCAGCTTCATGCGCAATTCATGCACCTTGGCGGCCGGCACCAGGATCGTGCTGCCGCCTTCACTGAAGCGGTAAGGCACGTTCAACTGCGTCAGCCGCTCGATCACGGCGCCGCCGTCCTTGTCGCTGAGCTGCGGAAACAGCACGCGGTAGTCGGCGTCGCGGGCGCCACTGAACATCAGCGCCAGCACCACCAGCAGCGCCACGCCGCCCGCTGCAGCGGCCAGCTGCACACGGCCGGGCAGGGCAGCAAAGCGGGCCGTTATGCCGGGATTGGCCAGCGCGGCCACGGCGCTGCCGGGGCGGTTGATCAAGGCGTTGCTTGGCGTCGTAGCGACGGCGTTGTCCATGGGTGTGCGGCCGAACGTCGGGGGTCAGCCGTGATGGTGGCCGGGCGGGCCTTCTGCGTCCCCTCAAGAAAGCGGGCAAAGACGGACTTGATCACCCCCGTGTTACAGCCGCGCCTGCCTACAGTGCAGCGCATGCCATCCGACCGGGCCACCCGCGGGCCCACCGCGCCATGAACGATCTGCGCATCAAGCCCTTTGACTTTCAGGCCGCGGTGGCGCGCGCCGGGCTGCGCCCCGACGGCCTGCCGCGCAGCGATGCGCCCGAGGCCACGGCCGGCAGCTTTCGCACGGCGATGGCCAATGCCTTGAAGGACGTGAGCAAAAGCCAGATGGAAGCCGGCCGGCTGCAACGCGAACTGACGCTGGATAACCCGGCCGTCAGCGTCGAAGAGACGATGGTCGCGATGCAAAAAGCACAGATCGGTTTCCAGGCCACGTTGCAGGTGCGCAACCGGCTGGCGCAGGCTTACAGCGACATCATGAACATGCAGGTTTAGCCGGCGTCAGGCCCGTCCGGCAACGACGCACACGCCGATCGTGTCGGCCAAAGTCAGCAGCTCGATGTAAGCAGGCCCATCGTCGAGCAAGGCGCGGGACAACTCTCGCTGCTTCAAAACGCCTTCGCCAACGCAGTCACCGAAGAGCATCACCGCCATCGCGCTGTAGTCCCGCCGCGTAGGTCTTCGACCCCGCGGCGAAAGGCACGTCACGAAAGACCGTTTCCATGGCCGCGCGGTGGAAGCTGGTGCCGCCGTAGAGCGTCGGAATCGGTTCGCCGGCGGCCTTGACGATGGTGTCGTGCACGGGGCGATGCCGCTGCAACATCGACATCGGCTGGTCAAAAGCCAACGTCTTGACCTGCGATGTCAAACGCGTTCGACGCCGCGGACCAAGACCGCCGCCACCTCCGCCTCGCGGTGTGGCAGGCGTTGCACCGGGGCGGGGTGGCCGAGGTGCTGGCCTTGCAGCTCGTCGCAGCCTAGGCGGCGCAGTGCCAGCCGCTGGACCTCGGTTTCCACGCCTTCGGCCGCCACGCGGATGCCCAGCGGCTGGGCCATCTGCACGATGGAGCGCACGATGGCGTCGGCGCGGGCGTCCTGGCCGACGCTGTGCGTCAGGCTGGCGTCGATCTTCAATTTGGCCAGCGGCAGGTGCCACAGGCAGGCCAGGCTGGCTTGGCCGGTGCCGAAGTCATCCATCACGATTTGCACGCCCAGGCGGTGCAGTGCGCTCAAGGTCTCCAGCACCGGGGCGCTGGGCTGCAGCAGCAACCGCTCGGTGATCTCCAGCTGCAGCCGCTGCGCTGGCAGGCCGCTCGTGGCCAGCGCCGAGGCCACGGAGTCGACCAGCCGCGGCCCCTGGCGGCACTGTGCGGCCGACAGGTTGACGGCCAGCGTGAGTCGGCTGCCCCAGCTGGCTGCTTCTGCACACGCGGTGTCCAGCACCCAGCGCCCCAGGCGGTCCATCTGGCCACTGATCTCAGCCACCGCCACAAACTCTTGCGGCGGCACGAAGCCGCGCGTGGCGTGCGGCCAGCGTGCCAGCGCTTCATAGCCGCACAGCGTGCCGTCGGCGCCCAGGACCGGCTGATAGTGCAAGCGCAGCCAGCCGTGTTGGAGCGCGTGGCGCAGGTCTTGCGCCAGCGCGCGGCGGTCTTGCAGGCGATCCTGCATGTGCCCGTCCAGCGCCGGGTCGTGAAAGCTCCAGCTGCCGGCTGCAGGCAGGGCCGCCCGGCCGCGCTGCGACTGCGCGCGCACCAGGGCCAGCGTTGCTTTGTGCAGCAGTGCTGCCGCGTCGTGGCCGTCGATACCCATCACCGCCACGCCAATGCAGGCTGGCTCGGCCAGCACGGCAAACAGCTGCTGAACACGTGCACTGATGGCCTGCGTTGCGCCGGCCTCGGCAGCGAGCGGCAGCAGCAGCGCAAGGCGGTCGCCGGGCAGCCGGCCCAGCGTCTCGTGCTGCTGCAAAGCCGGCTGCAACCCGGCCGCCGCGCTGCGCAGGCGTGTTTGCGCGGCGGCGTGGCTGTTGGCCTGGGGCGCAGCGGGCAGTGCGTCGAGTTCGATGCACAGCAGCGCCAGCGCCGACGCCGCGCCTGGCGCCGCATCGTTGCAGGCCTGCTGCAAAGCGCGCTCAAAGGGCTCGGCCGCCAGCGCGCCGGTCAACAGATCGTGCTCGGCGGCGCCCGCTGCGGCTGCGGTAGAAAGCCCCCGCAGCGCCGGCGCATGCGGCATCAGCCGGCCCGCGGCAGTTGCCCTTGCTGCAGCAACAGCGGCAGCAACAGCCGCCGCTACAGCCGCAGCAACGCCGGCCACAATCCCCGCCCTGGCGCCGGCCAGGACAACGGGCCCATGTGCAACTGGTCTGCCGCTCAACATGGCGGGTAGCGTGAAGGCGGCCCGGCCAGCGTGCACCAGTGGCCGCGTCCCATGGCGTGCATGTCCAGCCGCAGTTGCTGGCCGCTGCGGGATTCGAGCACGGCGGCGCCGGTGCCGGCGCTACCAACGCCGGTGACAGCGCCACCGGCCAGGCCCGCGGGCAGCAGTTGCAAGGGCTGCGCCTGGCTCAGCACGATGCTCGGGTGATCGACCGGGCGGGTACTCTTCAAGGCGCAGGCGGCAGTCTGGCCGCAGGGGCAGCCCGGCTCCAGTGCCACGGCCCAACACCAGGCGGCGCCGGGCTGCACCACCAGGTGCAGGCTGCGCCGCTGGTGGGCTGCTTCGAAGCGGCCTTCGTTGATGTCGGCCAGCAGCGCCTCGGCCGCGCCGGCCAGGCGCCGCTGGTCCATCTGCGCGCTGAACGACGGCAGTGCAAGCGCGCTCAATACGGCCAGCACGGCCAGCGTCATCACCAGCTCCAGCAGCGTGAGGCCGTGTTGGCGGTTGTTGGCGGGCTGGGCTCTCATGGGCAGCTGTGTTCGCTCACGACTTTTCAGCGCAGCCAGCAGCGGGCGTCCGGGCCCGTTTGCGCGAATCCCTGGCGCACCTGCAGCGTCAAGGTCGCGCAGGTTGCGTCAGCAGCTTGCGTGCCTTGCGCCAGGGCGCTGACGCGGTAGCCCTCGGGCCCGTCCAGCGCCAGGTGGATGGCGTAACGGCCCTGCGGGCTGCGCGGCGCGGTGCCGGCCAGCGCCGAAAGGTCGGCGGCATACAGGCCGTGCGCACTGCGGAACTGCTCCTGCGCCTGCTGCACACGCGTCAGCGCCTGCACTGCATCGATGCGGCCGATCTGCAACTCACGCTCCTTCAAGCTCGGCCAGCTAAAGGCCGCCAGCAGCGCCAGCAGCGTGCACGTGGTCAGCACCTCCACCAGCGTGAAGCCGCGTTGTCGGGGCGTTATGCAGGGCATAGCCTGGCCTGTCAGCCCAACGCCAGGTGGCGTCGGCGCTTTTGCATCTGGTCGATCCAGCGCTGCAACGTGCGCTCGGCAGCGCCGCCCAGCGCCAGCCATTCACAGCCCAGCCGGACGCCGCCGGGGCTGCTGTCGGCGCTGGTGTTCAGACCGCTGTCGGTAACGCGGTCGATGAAGCTGTCCGAGACGCTGTTGCTGCGCACAGCAGCGACGTGTTGCAGGATCAGCCCGCAGCGGAACTGCGTCTCGCCGTCGAGCTTGACAATCACATCGGCGATGCGGGTGCCGGCCTGCAGCGGCGGCTGATCGGGCGGCTGCCACAGCGCGCAGCCGCCGATGCTGAGGTCCAGCACGCGCAGCGCCAGCGGCAGGTCGGCAACGGCCGGGTGGCGCAGGTAGGCGCGCAGCGCCTCGCGCTCGGTGGGCCGCACGCGCCAGGCCTGGCGGCGTTGAAAACGCAGCACCGAGGCCGGCATCGCGCTGTGCAGAGCGCATGCCTGCGCGCCTTGCACCAGCAGCAGCCGGTCGATGTCGAATTGCAGCTTGACGCTGTCGATGTAGGCGACAGCAACCGCTTCGCCGGCTTCGACGAGGCGGTCCAGTGCCGATGTGTCGGGCGGTGCGCTGAAGCTTAGGCGTTGCTGCTTGGCGTCGACCGACCACAGCGTGGTCGACAGCACGCTGCCGTCAGGCCCGTTGAGGTTGAGCGGCACCTGGCCGTTGCACAGCGCGCGCAGTAGCGTCAGGCAGGCCTGCGGCGGCACGACGCGAAAGCTTGCCCACGGGTCTTCGCCGCCCGTGCAGTCGAGCTGGGCAGGCCGGGTGTCCTGAAACATCATGGCGCCCGGCTCTCAATGCAGCGTCTTGCTGCGGCCAGCCAGCGTGTCGTCCAGGTCCTGTAGCCAGGGCTCGGCCAGGTGGCGAATCTCGGCGTCGTTGACGAGGATGCGCTGCATGATGCGTGACTTGATGCGTGCAGCCTGCTGCGCTTGCCGCAGATCGTGGCTGGCCGCAGAGACGAATGCGGAGGCCGAGTCGGAAGCTGATGTGCAAGCCGATGTAGACGCAGACGCAGACATGAAGCGGGTGGCAGCCGCTGCGTCGCCGGGCCCGGCTGCCGGCGGCGGCTCTTGCGCTGCGTTCTTGAGCTGGCTGATCAGCAGCACGCAGGCGCCTTCGAGTTTGACCACCTCGTCCCAGTTGCCGGCACGGGCTGCGCTGAGCATGTCGGCGCTGGCGCGTTCGATCGCCTCGTAGTAGCTCAGCAGCTGCGGATCGAGGCCGATCTCGCGGCGGGCGGGTGCGGCGCTCATCACGCGCGGCCTGGTGTTGCTGCTGCGGTGTCTGCGTTGGCCGAGCCGCCGGGGCCGATGCTGGCCCAGGCTTCCCGCAGCGGCTGCACCAGGCGCTGGCATTCGTCCAGCATGGCCTCGTCGTTGCGCACGTTGGCCAGCGTCAGGCGGATGCACAGGTAGGTGTAGAGCTCGTCCAGATCGCGCGCCAGCGTGCCGCCGGCCTGGTGGTCGAGCCCGGCGCGCAGACCTTCTTCGACGATGCGCACCGCGCGGCCGATGGCTTGGCCCTTGTCGGCCAGACGGCCGGCGCGCAGGGCGCCACGCGCTTGTGCGATGGCCTCCATGAAGCCGTCGAACAGCAGCGCCACCAGCTGGTGGGGCGTGGCGCCGGAGACACGGGTCTCGACGCCGACTTGGTTGTACAGCCCACCGTGCAGAGCACGGGGGTTGGAGCGGGTGGGGTAGGAGCTGGCGAACATCGGGGCGGTGTCGCTATGGAGGCTGGGATGTTTGTGTTATCGGCCCGGCCTCCAGGCCACTTGAGCGGCTGTGCCGCCGCACACGGACAGCGTTACTTCCGGGGGTTACTTCCGGGGGTTACTTCCGGGAGTCACTTGCGGGAGTTACTTCTGCGGGTTGTTGCTGGCCGTAAGCGCTGCCAGCTGCTGCGTCATGTAGCTCTGCAGCGAGTTGAGCTTGGCCAGGTTGGCATCCATCGCGGTGTACTGCGCCACCAGGCGGGCCTGGTAGCGCTCGACGCGCTCGCCGAGCCGCGTCTGGTTGTCGCTGTTGCGGGACAGGCGTTCGCGCAGGCCTTCGGTGCGGGTGGTCAACGTGCCGTCGCTGCCCAAAATCTGCGTGGCCAGCGTGGCGTAACGGCGCGCGAAGCCGTCGTTCTGCGGCTGCGCCAGATCGCTGTTGGCAAAGGCCTTCTTTAGCTCGGCCAGGTTGCCGGTGGCGCTGTCGAGCTTGCCGCCGTCGACCTTCAGCGTGCCGTCGCGCTGCAACTCCAGGCCGATGTCCGAAAGCCGCGCGAACTGCGCTGACGCGCCCGAGGCGGTGTTGAGCAGGCTGCGCAACTGGCGCTGCAGACCGGTGGCCGCGCTGTCGCCCTGCAGCGGCCCGCCGACCTTGCTGGCGGCGTCGTACTTGGTTTGATCGCCAATGGTCTTGGCCAGCGCGTTGTAGGCGTCGGCAAACTCCTTCACGGCGGTCTTCACAGCCTCGCGGTCGCTGGTGACGGTGAGATCGACGCTGCCCGGGCCTTCTTTGCGCAAGCGCAGCGTCAGCCCGTCCACCACGGTGCTCAGCTCGTTGCTGGCAGAGCTGACGGTGATGCCGTTGACGGTGGCCAGCGCGTTGGCAGCCGGCACTTTTTGCTCGGTGTTGAGGTTGCCGGCGGCGGGGTCGAAGGCGAATCGCGACAAGCCGGCGGCGTCGGTGGCGTTGCCGTCGGCGTCACTCGCGCTGATGCGAAAACCGTTGTCGGCACCGGTGGCCGTTGAGCGCAGCGACAAGCGCGCGCCACTGCTGTCGGTGACGATGGCTGCGGTGACGCCGGCACCCAGGCCGTTGATTTTGTCGCGCAGTGTCTGCAGCGTGTCGCTGGCGGTGGTGGTCACCGTCACGGGAGCGCGGCCGACCTGCGGCACGAAGTTCATCGGCGGCAGGTCCCAGCGGCCGATATCCAGCGTCAACGTGCCGCTGCCCACCAGCTCGGTGGCGGCGCTGTAGCTGCTGGTGGAAACCACCGTCTGGCTGGCGGCCAGCTTCTGCACGCTGACGGCATAACTGCCCGGGGCAGCGCTGGAGCCGCCGGCCACGGCCACCGCGCTGTCGTCGCTGCTGGTGGCGGTGGCGCGGGTCCACAGCGTGGCACTGGTGAGCTTGCCGGCGGCGGTCTGCAGCGTGCCCAGCAGGCTGCTCAGCTGGCCGTAGGAGGAGACCTGCGTCTGCAGCGACTTGGCCTCATTGCGCATGGCCACCAGTGGCCGGCTTTCCAGCGCTACCAACTGCGACACCATGCTGTTGATGTCCACACCGCTGCCGATGCCGAGTGAGGTGATTGCGGGCATGGCGTTGTCTCCTGATGCGGGCCGGCCGGCGGCCAACGAAGGTCAAAGGGCTCGGGGGCGGCCAAGAACGGCGTACCCCTGAGCCCCTTATCGGCGTGCGCGGCGCCGGCTTGAGCGGCAGCCCGGCGGCCGGGTGTGTTGGCTTGTTACGGCCGGGTCCTGGCGCGGCTGCGCGGCGTCAGCGTCGCGGTGGCGAGGCCTCAGCGCTTCGGCGCTTCAGTGCGACGTCATCGCTGCTCCAGCGCTGCATCAAGCCTGCCTCAGCGCTGCAACAGCGCCAGCACCTGCTGCGGCAACTGGTTGGCCTGCGCGACCATCGCGTTGCCGGCCTGCTGCAGGATTTGCGCGCGCGACAGCGCTGCGGTCTCGGCCGCGTAGTCGGCGTCCATGATGCGGCTGCGCGCGGCGCTCTGGCTTTCGGTTGCGACCATCAGCGTGGCGACGACGTTCTCGAAGCGGTTCTGCACCGCGCCGAAGGTCGCACGCTGGCTGTTGACGGCGTCGATCGCGCCGTCGATGCTGCTGATCGAGGCCTGCGCGCCGCCCACGTCGGTGATCTGCGCAGTGGGGATAGACGTGCCGGAGATGACCGTGTTGCCGAGCACTGTCGTGATGCCGCTCACGGTTCTCCAGTCGAAGGAGCCGACGGTCAACTGATCGATGGTGGTGCTGTTGTTGGCGCCGATCTGGAAGACCGAGGTCGCCGTCGTAGCCAGGATGTTCTGGCCGTTGAACTGCGTGCCGCCCAGCGTGCGCGTGGCTTCCTGCGCCAGCTGCACGAACTCTCCGTTCAGGCTCTGGCGGTCGGCCGGGGTGTTGGTGCCGTTGGCCGATTGCACGGCCAACTCGCGCATGCGCTGCAGCTGCTCACCGATCTTGCCCAAGGCGCCTTCACCGACCTGCGCCATCGAGATGCCGTCGTTGGCGTTGCGGATGGCCACGTTCATGCCGCGCACCTGCGAGTTCATGCGCTCGGCAATCGCCAGACCGGCGGCGTCGTCCTTGGCACTGTTGACACGCAGGCCTGAGGACAGGCGCTGCATCGCGGTGGCCAGCGACGATTGGCTGGTGCTCAGGTTGCGCTGGGCATTCAGCGAAACGAGGTTGGTGTTGATCGTTTGGGGCACGGCGGCACTCCTTTGGCTAACGGCAGACTAGACCTGGGGGGCGGATCGTCCTGCCGAGGTGTCGAAACGCTGGGTGCAAGAGTAGGGCTGGGCCGCAGCGGGGTCGCGGCGATAAGCGGTGCCGGGGTGCGCCAATTCAACGTTGGTCCACTGAATCACTGAAAGCGGGTCGGTGCTGCCCGCGTCCCTCACCGCCCATTTCACTGATTCAGTGGACCAGCCAGCAGCAGGTGCAAGTACGGTGCACGGGCGCCATGGCCATGACGATTGCACCTTGAAAAAGAAAACTAAGGTACGAGCAGCAATGCCCCGCACAGCTGCCGACGCCCCGCTTTATGTGCCGTTTGAAGGGCCCGTAGCCACCCTGTACGCCGAGCTCGTCGAGCGCGCCCGTGCCGACGTCACCCTGCTGCCCGGCAGCACCGGCTCGCTGGCGCTGCGCGAGCGGCCTGGCTCGGGCGCCTATTGGTACCGGCGTTACTACAACGCGCCCGGCAGTCCGCAGGCCGAAGACTTTGTCTGCAGGCAAGACGACCGCGAAACCCTGGTGGCGATGCAGCACCGCATCGCGGCGGCCGAACGGGCCCAGGACCAGGTGCGCAAGCTTCGGCATCTGGGCCTGCAGGTCGCGGACAAAGCCGCGGCGCGTGTGCTCGTCGAGCTATACAACCGCGGGTTCTTTAATGCCGGCCTCGTGATCGTCGGCCCGCTGGCCTTCATGTCTTGGCTCAACGGTTTAGGCGTAGCAGCACGGGCTTGCCGCACGCTGGACATCGATCTGGCCCGGCGCCACAAGCTCAAGGTGGCGGCGCCAAGCTCGTTCCTTGAAGCGATGCAGGCCACCCGGCTTGGCTTCTTCGCCATCCAGGGCAGGCAGGCGGGCGTGGCTGCGACATCGGTCAAGCGGCCAGGCAGGGAAGGGCTGCGGGTGGACATCCTCACCACAGGGGCTGCGTTGGGCGGCGTCGTTCCGGTGGCTGAGCTGGACTGGAACGCCCAGACCATCCCGCACTTCGACTATTTGCTGGCGGCGCCGCGGCCCATAGCAGTGCTCGCCGGCGGGCACTGCATACCGGCCAACGCACCGGCACCCGAGCGCCTGGCCTGGCCTGGCACAAGCTTTACTCGAGCACGCGCCGCGCGGCCGACACTGCAAAGGCGCAAAAGGACTTGCTGCAGGCGGCCACGCTGTTGGCCGTGCTGGTGGAGCGCGACGACCTGCGGCTGGCGTCCACCACCGCTGCACTGCCAAAGCCGGTGCTCGCCGCCGCCCGCCAACGCCTGCCGTCGCGGGGGCCCCGTTTTGGGGGGCGCCCCCCCCCCCGGGGCGCCGTGGCGCAGGGGTTGGGGCCGCCCCCCCCGCCGGGGGGCCCCCCCCCCCCGCG
>JAJAZC010000213.1 GCA_026785885.1 Rubrivivax sp. | reverse complement strand
GGCTGTACCACTGCTGCAGGAAGTACATCCGCAGCATGCGGGGCACGCCGATGGGCGGGCGGCCCACGCGGCCGCTGCTGGGGTAGTGCGGCTCCACCAGCGCAATCAGCGCCGTCCAAGGCACCACCTGCTGCATCTCGCACAGAAACTTCTCGCGCCTCGTCTTGCGCTTCTTGCCCGCGTATTCCAGGCTGGCAAAGCTGGTCTGCTTCATGCGGTGATCCTCGCCGCTCGAGGCCTTACTGACTGTCGTGGTGTGCCCGAATAAATCAGCACTTCCCTAAGAAGCGGGTCTTGGCCTCATGAACCGCAATCCTTTTCATGGTCAGCCTTTCCCGGGTGCCGGTTGTCGCGTTGTAGCGGATTGACCCGCCGCTGATTGTTAGCATTCGGCGCCCCAGCAGCGACACAACCCGCGCAGCGCTTTGTCCACGCCCCACAACGTTCACACCCGCGCCGATCCGGCAGCACCCGGCGTCGCGTTTTCAGCGGCTGCTGCTGCGGCAATCGCCATCGCCTTAGCCGCCGCAACGCTGCCTTCGCTGCTGGCCTGGAACATCCCGCCCTCGCCGACCTTCTGGAACCAAGCGCTGGCGATTGTGTTGTGGGCTGCATTCGTGGCCGCAACCACGCCGACGGCTGCCCGCAGCGCGGCGTTGCTGCACGGGGCGCTGGCGATCCTGGTTGCTGCAACCCTTTGGTCCTGGCTGTTGGGCGGCCTGCCGGCGGGGCTTGCGCTGTCGGCCCTCGGCTCGCTGGCCGCGGCTTCGCTGATGGTCGCCGGAGGGGCTGGCGGAGTGGCCTCCGGCGGCGCATCCGCCAAAGCCGGGCTCGGCGCTGTGAACTTGCTTGCCGCTTTATGTTGGGGCTGGGTCGGGGCCGGCGCGTTGAATGTCGTGGTCGCATTGCTCCAAGTCTTTGCGGCCGAATTGCCCGACGGCAACTGGGTTGCGTCGTCCGGCATCCCCGGCCGTGCCGTGGGCAACCTGCGGCAGCCCAACCACCTGAGCAGCCTGCTGCTGTGGTCGTGCATTGCCGTCATCGCGCTGCTGGACCTGCGTCGTCTGTCGCGGCGTGTGGCGGTGGTGGCCATGGCGGCCTTTGTGGTTGCCGTTGTATTGACCGCATCGCGCACCGGCCTGGTCAGCGTGTTGCTGCTGGCCTTGTGGGGTCTGCTGGACCGGCGCTTGTCGCGTACTGCGCGCGGGCTGCTGTTGGCGGCGCCGCTGGTGTATGCGCTGGCCTGGTGGGGCATGGCGCAGTGGGCGGCCCTGTCGGCGCATGAATTCGGAGGCACGGCGCGGCTGGCAGAGAGCGATATCTCCGGCTCCCGCTTTGCCATTTGGAGCAACACGCTGGCGCTGATTCGCATGCACCCGTGGGCCGGGGTCGGCTTGGGTGAGTTCAACTTCGCGTGGACGCTGACGCCGTTTCCCGGCCGGCCGACTGCCTTCTTCGACCACACGCACAACCTGCCGCTGCAACTGGCCGTGGAGCTGGGCCTGCCGCTGGCCGCACTGGTGATGGGCCTGCTGTCGTGGGCGCTGGCGCGCGCTGCGCGGCTGGCGTGGAGGGCGCAGGGCGACGACAGCACCGCGCGCCGCTGCGCGCTGATGATGGTGCTGATGATCGGGCTGCACAGCCTGCTCGAATATCCGCTGTGGTACGCCTACTTTCTGTTGCCCACCGCGTGGGTATTCGGTTATGCGCTACGGGTGCTGGACACCCCACCGCCCGCCGCAGAAGAGCCCGGCCCGCCGCGCAATCGCGCGTTAATCCCACTAACGCCGCTAACGCCGCCAACGCCGCCAACGCCGCCAACGCCGTTAGTGCCGTTAGTGCCGTTAATGCCGTTAATGCCGTTAATGCCGCCATTACCGTTCATACCGCCAACTCCGTTGCTGCGCATCGCCAGCATCGCCATGGTTGCGGGCTCGTTGTTTTCGGTGTGGGATTACAGCCGCGTGGCTGCGATCTTCAGTGCCGATCCGGGTGCGCCGCCGCTAGAAGAGCGCATCACCCGTGGTCAGCACAGCCTGTTCTTCGCGCACCACGCGGACTACGCCGCGGTCACGTCCAAGCTGCCACCGGCCGACCCGGCGCGGGCCTTCGACCGCACGGCGCATTACCTGCTGGACACGCGCTTGATGATGGCTTGGGCGCAAGCGCTGGCCGAGCAGGGCCAACGGGACAAAGCGCGTTACATCGCTGCGCGTTTGCGCGAATTCGGCAAGGCCGATGCCGAGGACTTTTTCGGGGCTTGCCCCAAGGCCGCCAGTACGCCGGCGCCCGGCCTGCCTTTTCAATGCGAAATGCCGATCGGGCCTTTGAATTGGCAGGACTTTGTGCCGCAGCGCTGACGGCGCGAGCCTGTGCCGTCCGCTACGCTTTGCGGTCTTTAATTCACCCCGAAGGCCATGCGAACGATTGCTCTTGTCATCACTCTGACCGCCGCTGTTCTTTTCGGTGGTTGCGCCACCCAGCCTGCGGGCCGCTCGGAGGGCACAGCGCCGGCTGTCGTGGAAGCTGCGCCCCGCGTCGCTGTGCCGGTGGCGGTGCCGGCTGCGTCCGCACGCAAGGTGGTCATGTTTATGACCGGCCCCAAGCAGGTCGTGGAGGCCAAGGACTGGGCCGACTTCAAACGCGAATGGCGGGACACCTTTGCCGATCATGCAAAGACCACCGGCATTGCCTTCAGCTTCGTCGACGTCGCGGCCCTAACGTCCGCCGAAGACGGGACGCTGATGACGGTGGAGGTAGCCGACTACCGAATGATCGGCATCGGTGCCCGCATCCTGTTCGGCGTAATGACCGGCAACGCCTACATCGACGCCAAGATCAAGTACGCCAATCTGCGCGACGGCAGCCTGTTCGGTGAACAGCAATATCAGACTTCATCCAGCGCCTGGGGCGGCATCTTCGCCAAGGTCACGCCGCAGCAGGTCAATACCATCGGGGCTGAAGTATTCAGCAACCTGAAGGCCGCCAAGTAAGCCGCCAAGTAAGCCGTCAGGTAAGTCCGCAAGTAAGTCCGCAAGTAAGCCGGCAGGCTGCCAACGCAGCCGGTGCCATCGTCCGATCGGGCCATTCCGGCCGGTCAAGCCGATCAAGCGGGCAATGCTGGCGGTGCCGTCCAGTGCCCTGACTGCCCGCCGCTTTTCTCCAGCACGCGGATGCCGCCCATCACCATGCCGCGGTCGGCCGCCTTGCACATGTCGTAGATGGTCAGCAGCGCCACCTGCACGGCAGTCAGCGCTTCCATCTCGACGCCGGTGCGCCCCAGCGTTTCGACCTGCGCGGTGCAGTGCACCTCAGCCGCGGCACGGTCCAGCTCGAAGTCGACCGCCACACGCGTAATCGGCAGCGGGTGGCACAGCGGGATCAACTCGGCCGTGCGCTTGGCGCCCTGAATGGCGGCGATGCGCGCAATGCCAATCACGTCGCCCTTTTTGGCGTGGCCGCCGGCGATCAATTCGAAGGTCGCGGGCTGCATGCGGATATGGCCGGTGGCGCGCGCGATGCGGTGCGTTTCGGCCTTGGCCGCGACGTCGACCATGTGCGCTTGGCCCTGGCCGTCGAAGTGCGTGAGCGGTTTGGTCATGGCTTCACAGTCAGCAACAGGGCGATGTCATGATTGTCGGGGAACGCGCGGGGCCTGCCGTGGCTCCAAGGGCCTCCTGCAGCAAAGGCGCCGGCTAGGCGCCGCATGAATCGTCTGCGCCGCCTGCACTGCCTGCCCGTTGACTTTGCCACCGACACGCGAGACGCCTTGAGCCGCACCAAACCACCCCCTGTCGCGGCCCGCTTGCTGGCCGGCGTGCTGGCGTTCAGCACCGCACTGGCCCCGGCCGCAGCGCAGCCCGAAGCAGCGCAGCCCGAAGTAGCGCAGCCCAGCCGCCTGCCGGCGCTCGGTGAGTCGGCCTCCGACGATCTCAGCGTCGGCGCAGAACGCCGGCTCGGTGAGCAGATCATGCGCGAGGGCCGGCGCGACCCGCAGTACCTGGACGACCCGGTGCTGCTGGACTATCTGCAGCAACTGTGGGGCCCGCTGGTGGCCACCGCGCGTAGCCGCGGCGACATCAACGCCGAGACCGACCAGGCCTTTGCGTGGGAGGCTTTTCTGGTGCGCGACCGCAGCGTCAACGCCTTTGCGCTGCCGGGTGGCTACGTCGGTGTGCACCTGGGCCTGATCGGCTTGACCACCACCAGCGATCAGCTCGCTTCGGTGCTGGCGCACGAGTTGACGCACGTGACGCAGCGCCACATCGCGCGCAGCATCGCGCCGCAGCAGCGGGCTTCCATGTTGGCCATCGCGTCGATGCTGTTGGGGGTGCTGGCGGCCAGCCGCAGCAACAACATGGACGCCGCCAACGCCGCGATCATGGGCGGCCAGGGCATGGCCATCCAGAGCCAGTTGAACTTCTCACGCGATATGGAGCGTGAGGCCGACCGCGTGGGCTACGGCGTTATGACGCAGGCCGGCTTTTCGACCTTCGGCATGGCTGCGATGTTCGAGAAGCTCGATGTCGCCACGCGCTTGAACGACAACAGCGGCTTCCCGTATCTGCGCAGCCACCCGCTGACGGTGGACCGCATCTCGGAGGCCCGCAACCGCGCCCTGCTCGCCGGCGGCACGCCACCGGCACCGACGCTGCAGCACGCGGTGATGCAGGCGCGTGCACGTGTGATGGCCGACGACAACACGGCCGCCTGGCAGCGCTTCAACGGCGGCAGCTCTTCGCCGCTGTTGGCCGACCGCGTCGGCGCGCTGTACGGCGGCGCGCTGGCGGCAGCGCTGCTCAAGGATCACGGCCGCGCCGAGCGCCAGGCCGACGAAGCGCAGCGCCTGGCCACATCGGCCACGCCGCGCGATGCCAAGGCCGAGCGGGCCATCACCCTGCTGCAGGCGCAGCTGCAGCTAGCCCGTGGCGACGCAGCCGGCGCGCTGGTGCGGCTGGATGCGCTGGGCCCGCTGGCGGCATCGACATCGACATCGACATCGACATCGACAGCGGCATCGACATCGACATCGGCATCGACAGTGACAGCGGCTTCGCCATCGACATCGACGTCAGCATCGACATCGGCATTGCCATCCGCTGCCAGTGGCACGCCGCGCCCCACGCTGCTGCTGCGCGCCCAGGCGCTGCTGGACCGCCAGCGTGCTGCACCAGGCAGCGTGCAGCCCGCGCTGCGCGACAGCACCGAGGCGCTGCAGACGTGGGTCGCAGAGCACAGGCAGGACGCCACCGCCTGGGAGCTGCTGGCCGCCAGCGCCGATGCGCTGGGCCTCAGGCTGCGCTCGATGCGCGCGGCGGCCGAAGCGCGCGCGGTGGTCGGTGACCTCACCGGCGCCATCGACCGGCTGCGCGCCGCGCAACAGCTGTCGCGCAGTGCCACCGGGCAGGACTTCATCGAAGGCTCGGTGATCGACGCGCGGCTGCGCCAGATCAACGCGCAGCGCCGCCAGCTGCAGCTGGAAGCCCGCGAAGCGCGCGGCGGCCGCAGCGCACCCGACGACACCCTGCCCAACTGATTGGCCCGCTGCAGCTACGCCGCTGGTGGGCTGCGCGATTCGTGCGCGCCGACTACGCCGTGGAGCGGTTGAACAGCCGCTCGGTCGCCGCGTCGATGACCAGCCCGCACACGCTGTACAGCAGCGAGCCGACCAGCGCCGCGGTGAAGCCGTTGACGTTGAAGCCCTGCAGTACCGAAGCCGCGGCCCAGAACATCAGCGCGTTGATGACGAAAAGAAACAGGCCCAGCGTCAGCAGCGTCACCGGCAGCGTCAGCAGCACCAGCAGCGGCCGCACGAGCGTGTTGAACAAACCCAGCACGAGGGCCGCAAGAAGGGCCGACGTGAAGCTCGCAACCGACACCCCGGGGTAGAGGTGGGCCACCAGCAGGAGCGCTGCAGCAAGCAGCAACCAGCGCACGATGATCTTCATGGCCTCAGCATAGCGTGGTGCGGATGCTGCTTTTACCTAGGAAAACCGCTTCTCAGCCCCTGGGAAGCGCATTACCATCGTGCCTGCTCGTTTGCAAGCACAGACAGATCCTTCGTCGTTGAATGTCAGGTACAGCGTCAAAGAGGTTTGCAATGCATCCGGCATCCTTCATCCACTGACGGAGAACATCCAAATGGCAACTGCGAAAAAAGCTCCCGCGAAGAAAGCCCCGGCCAAGAAGGCGGCACCGGCCAAGAAGGTCACATCGGCGGCACCGGCCAAGACGGCGGCTCCTGCGAAGAAGGCTGCACCGGCAAAGACGGCGGCCCCGGCCAAGAAGCGCGCACCAAGTGCCGCTTTCATGAAGGCCATGACGCCGAGCGCTGCACTGGCGGCCGTCATCGGCGACAAGCCGCTGCCGCGCACCGAGGTCACCAAGAAGGTGTGGGAGTACATCAAGAAGAACGATCTGCAGGATAAGGTCAAGAGGACCATGATCAACGCAGACGCCAAGCTGAAAGCGGTCGTCGGCGTCAGCTCGATCAGCATGTTTGGCATGACCAAGGAGATCAGCAAGCACCTCAAGTGAGCGGCTTGTTGTGATCGTGAAAGGGGCCCCTTGGGCCCCTTTCTTTTTGTCGGGGCCTCACGCGGCCGCATGGTTACTAAGGCCCACCGTACCGCATCGGGCGCCTGCTGCAACCGCTGTTTTCGGGGCTTCGAGGGGCGACCCCTGGAGCGGCTTGCGGTGCGCCGTCGATCAGGGCGCGTGCGCGACTTTGAGCCGCCGCGCGACGAAGTCCAGCCGGTCCTGGCCCCAAAAGATCTCACCTTCGATCACATAGCTCGGCGCGCCGAAGACCTGCGCCGCCAGCGCCTGTTGCGTGTAGCGTCCGTAGATGGCCTGTACCCCGGCAGCCCGGCCTTCATCAGCGCGCTGCGCCGGCAGGCCGCATTCGGCCAGCAAGGCCGCACGCGTGGCGGCGTCTGCGATGTCGCGCTCTTGCGCCCACACCGCTGCCAGCACCGCGCCGGTGAGCTTGAGCGCAGCAGCCGCGCCGTCGGCCTGATCGACCGCAATGATCAGCCGCGCGGCCTCATCACCGACCACCGGAAAATGCCTGGGCTTCAAGTTCAGTGGCAGCTGCAGGTGGTCACGAAAGCGCGCCAGCTCGACCAGCCGGTAAGCCTGCCGCTGCGGCGCACGCTGCACCAGCGGAAGGCCACCCGACACCGGAAAAATTGTGCCACCCAGGTCGACAGGTGGCACGCGCACCGCGGCGCCTTCTTGCGCGGCCATCTGCACAAAGCGCGCGTGACCGAGGTAGGCCCACGGCGACTGCGGGGCGAAGTAGTAGTCGATGGTGGTGGGCATGGGACGTCCTCGGTGGTTTTGCCGGAGCCGGGCGGCGCGCGATCGGCGAGCTTGCTGCCGTGCTTGCCCGTGGCTTCAGGCGGGCGTCTTGGCAAAGTAGCGCACGCCTGGCAGTCCCTCGAAGTGTGCATCCTGGGTCCACAGCTCAGCGCCGTGGGCTTGTGCGGTGGCGTAGATGAGGCTGTCGGCCAGCGGCAGTGCATGGCGCGTGGCGGCCAGTGCCAACGGCAGAGCAAGATCCACGATCCGGCCCTGCTGCATCAGCGTCAGTGCTGCACTGGCGACTTCATCACCGAGCTCACGCGCCAGCTTCTTGACGACCTCGTAGACGGTGATGAGTGGCACCACCAGTTTGTCTGGTGATGCAAGCGCTGGTGCAAATAAAGCTGCACGTGCTGTGTCCGCAAAGTGCTCGAGCCAGCACGACGAGTCGAGCACCACGACTGCCATCGCCCGGCCGCGGCCGGGCCCCGCGCGTCGGCTCACCATCTACAGGCGCTCCGGCTCGTCGGGCACCGTGGTGTCGATGCCGCGGGCGATGCCGCGGTAGGCCGCCGCGGGCTTCACCGGCATCAACCGGATGACGTCGCCCAAGTTCACGACCATCATCTTGGCGCCCGGCTTGAGACCCGCACTTTCGCGCACCGCCTGGGGGATGACCACCTGGTACTTCGGCGACACGGTGACGATGGCCTTGTTCATATCGATCAGTCTAGCGTTGTACGCCAGGGCTGTCGATGGGCTCCTCGTTTCGGCCGCTTACTTTACCCCTGTCCGAGCAGCGCCTTCAAGAACCGCCCCGTGTGGCTGCCCGCGTGCGCGGCCACTTCTTCCGGCGTGCCGGCAACCACCACCAGCCCGCCGCCGGCACCGCCTTCTGGGCCCATGTCGATCAACCAGTCGGCGGTTTTGATGACGTCCAGGTTGTGCTCGATGACGACGATGGTGTTGCCGGCGTCGCGCAGCTGGTGCAGCACCTTCAGCAGCATGCCGACGTCGTGGAAGTGCAGGCCGGTGGTCGGCTCGTCCAGGATGTACAGCGTGCGGCCGGTGTCGCGCTTGCTCAGCTCCAGCGCCAGCTTCACGCGCTGCGCTTCGCCACCGGACAGCGTGGTGGCGGCCTGGCCCAGGCGGATGTAGTTGAGGCCCACGTGCAGCAGCGTCTGCAGCTTGCGCGCCAGGTTGGGCACGGCGTTGAAGAAGGCGAATGCGTCTTCCACCGTCATGTCCAGCACCTGCTGGATGTTGCGGCCGCGGTAGAAGATTTCCAGCGTCTCGCGGTTGTAGCGCGCGCCGTGGCAGACGTCGCAAGGCACGTACATGTCGGGCAGAAAGTGCATCTCGACCTTGATGACGCCGTCGCCCTCACACGCTTCGCAGCGCCCGCCGCCCGAGGCGGCACTGACGTTGAAGCTGAAGCGGCCGGCGCCGTAACCGCGCTCGCGCGCCGCCGGCACCTCGGCAAACAGCTCGCGCATCGGCGTGAACAGGCCGGTGTAGGTGGCCGGGTTGCTGCGCGGCGTGCGGCCGATCGGGCTCTGGTCGACGTTGATGACTTTGTCGAATTGCTCCAGCCCGTCGATGCGCTCGTGCGGCGCCGGCTCGGCATGTGCCTGATAAAGCCTTCTGGCCACTGCCGTGTACAGCGTGTCGTTGATGAGCGTGCTCTTGCCCGAGCCGCTGACGCCGGTGACGCAGGTCAAGAGGCCGACCGGAATCTCGACACTGACGTTGCGCAGGTTGTTGCCCCGCGCACCGACGATGCTCAAGCGAAAGGGCGCTGCACCAAAGCCGGTGGCCGCACGCCGGCGCTGCGGCACCTCAATGCGCAGCACGCCCGCCAGGTAGCGGCCAGTCAGCGAATCCGCGTTCGCCGCTACCTGCTCCGGCGTGCCCTGCGCCATGACCTGGCCGCCATGCACACCGGCGCCGGGCCCCATGTCGACGACGTGGTCGGCGGCGCGGATCATGTCCTCGTCGTGCTCGACCACCAGCACGCTGTTGCCGAGATCGCGCAGGTGGCGCAGCGTGCCGATCAGGCGCTCGTTGTCGCGCTGGTGCAGGCCGATGCTGGGCTCGTCCAGCACGTACATCACGCCGCTGAGTCCACTGCCGATCTGGCTGGCCAGGCGGATGCGCTGGGCCTCGCCGCCGCTGAGCGTATCGGCGCCGCGGTCCAGGCTCAGGTAGCTCAAGCCGACGTCGTTGAGGAAGCGCAAGCGGCTGCGAATCTCGCGCATGATCTTCTCTGCGATCTCGCCTTTGGCGCCGATCAGCTTGAGCGTGTCGAAGTAAGCCAACGCGGCCTGCAGCGTGACGTGCTCGACTTCGTAAATCGGCTTGCCCTTGACGCCGACGCTGGGCGAAGGGCCCGGCACTTCGTCGTCGCCAACCCCGTGCTGCAAGAATACGTGCCGCGCCTCGCGCCGCAGCCGTGAGCCTTGGCATTGCGGGCAAGACTTTGCGGCCTGGTAGCGCGCCAGTTCTTCGCGCACGGCCACCGAATCGGTTTCGCGGAAGCGGCGCTCGAAACTCGGGATGATTCCTTCGAAAGGGTGGCTGCGCTTGACGCTGCGCGGCTTGGCCTTGCCCCTGCCTTCGCCCGACACGCCAGCGCCTTCGGCCTGGTAGGTGAAGGCGATCGCCTCGTCGGCCGAGCCGTACAGCAGCACCTGCTGCGCCTTCTGGGGCAATTGCTCGAACGGTGTTTCGATGTCGAAGCCGTAATGCGCGGCCACGCTTTGCAGCAGCGTGTACGTGTAGCTGTTGCGCCGGTCCCAGCCTTTGATGGCGCCAGCGGCCAGGCTCAAGCTCGGAAAGCCGACCACGCGGTCCGGGTCGAAGACAGTGACCTGGCCCAGGCCATCGCAGGCCGGGCAAGCACCCACGGGGCTGTTGAAGCTGAACAGCCGCGGCTCCAGCTCCGGCAGCGAGTAGCTGCACACCGGGCAGCCGAACTTGCTGCTGAAGAGGTGCTCGCGTGCCGGCAGCGTCCGCCCCAACCCATCGGCGGGCGGGTCTAGCTCCAGCGCGATGGCGCGGCCATCGGCAATGCGCAGGCTGGCCTCGAAACTCTCGGCCAGGCGCTGCTTGGCGTCAGCGCGCGTCTTCAGCCGGTCGATCACGACGTCGATGTCGTGCTTCTCGTTCTTCTTCAGCGCCGGCAACGCGTCGGCCTCCACCACCTGGTCGGGCTTGCCGTCGCTGCCGACGCGAAAGCGCACGTAGCCGCGCGCCTGCATGTCGGCAAACAGCTCGGTGAACTCGCCTTTTCGATCGCGCACGACGGGCGCCAGGATCATCAGGCGCGTGTCCTCGGGCAGCGCCAGCACCGCGTCGACCATCTGGCTCACGCTCTGCGCCTGCAGCGGCAGATCGTGATCGGGGCAATAGGGCGTGCCGGCGCGTGCGTACAGCAGGCGCAGGTAGTCGTGGATCTCGGTGATGGTGCCCACGGTGCTGCGTGGGTTGTGGCTGGTCGCCTTCTGCTCGATGCTGATGGCCGGGCTCAAGCCTTCGATGACGTCGACATCGGGCTTGTCCATCAGCTGCAAGAACTGCCGCGCGTAGGCGCTCAGGCTTTCGACATAGCGGCGCTGGCCCTCGGCGTACAGCGTGTCGAAAGCCAGGCTGCTTTTGCCGCTGCCCGACAGCCCCGTGATCACCACCAACGCGTACTTGGGGATGTCGAGATCGATGTTCTTGAGGTTGTGCGTGCGCGCGCCGCGGACTTTGAGATCACGCGATTCGTGCGCCGGCTTGCGCGGTGCGGGGGTGTCGTTGGAGTCGGGCATGACGATGGTCGCGGCGAACCGACCATGATAACGACGGGGTCCAGCGTGGCCGGGGGTGGCGCCACTGCGGCCGGCTTGGTGAATCAGCCGATCAGCGCTCGCCGGTCAGCCAGTCAGCGTGTCAAGCCCAGCGCGCCTGGCCAGCGGTCAGCCGGCCAGCAGACGCAGCAGCTCCTCGCCGTAGGCCTGCAGCTTCTTCGAGCCGACACCGCTGATGCCGGCCAGCGCGTCCAGCGTGTCAGGAAGCTCGCGCGCCATCAGCGCCAGCGTGGCGTCATGGAAGACGACGTAGGCCGGCAGGTTGTGCTCGCGCGCGACCTCGGCGCGCCAGGCTTTGAGCGAGCCGAAGCGCGCAGTGGCCGCTTCGTCCAGCGGCAGCGGTGGCGGCTTGGCTGTGCTGCTGCTTGAAGCACTGCCTGAGCCAGCGCTTGAGCCACTGCTTGAACCACCAGAACGAAGCCGCTGCACCTTGCCGCGCGTTTTGACCTCGGCCGGCAGACGCAGCCGCACCGGCACCTCGCCACGCAGCACCTCGCGTGCGCTGTCGGCCAGCGCCAGCGTGCCGTACTCGCCTTCGGCCTGCACGTGGCCCAGCGCAACCAGCTGGCGCAGCACCAGGCGCCACTGCGCCTCACTGATGTCGCTGCCGATGCCGAAGGTCGACAGGTTCTGGTGCTGGTGCTGCGTGACCTTGTCGGTGACCTTGCCGCGCAGCACGTCGATCAGGTGCATAGCGCCGTAACGCTGGCCGCCGGCCTGGCGGAAGCGGTAGATGCAGCTCAGCGCCTTGCGTGCGGCTTCGGTGGCGTCCCAGGTGGCCGGCGCGGTCAGGCAGTTGTCGCAGTTGGCGCAGGTGGCAAGGTAGGCGCCCTCGCTCCCATCGGTTGCGGCACCCGGCACAGCCGCTTCCGTTTGCTGGATCGTGTGCTGGACATCGGGGACCGCACCGTCAGCGTCGACCACACCGCCGTACGGCTGCCCGAAGTACGACAACAGCCGCACGCGCCGGCAGTCATGCGCTTCGCACAGCGCCAACAGCGCATCGAGCTTGCCGCGCTGCAGGCGCTTGAAGTCTTCGCCGGCTTCGCTGTCGTCGATCATGCGGCGCTGGTTGACGACGTCGGCCAGGCCGTAGGTCATCCAGGCATCGGCAGGCAGCCCGTCGCGGCCGCCGCGGCCGGTTTCCTGGTAGTAGCTCTCGATGTTCTTGGGCAGGTCGAGGTGGGCGACAAAACGCACGTCGGGTTTGTCTATGCCCATGCCGAAGGCAATCGTCGCCACCATCACCACGCCGTCTTCACGCAGGAAACGGTCCTGGTGGCGGCGGCGCACATCGGCATCGAGCCCAGCGTGGTAGGGCAGCGCGGTCAGGCCTTCCTGCACCAGCCAGGCCGCCGTTTCTTCGACCTTCTTGCGGCTCTGGCAATAGACGATGCCGGCCTCGCCGTCGTGCTCGTCTTGCAGAAAGCGCAGCAGCTGTTTTCTCGGCTCGTCCTTCTCGACGATGGTGTAGCGGATGTTCGGGCGGTCGAAGCTGGCCACGAACAGGCGCGCTTGTTCGAGCTGCAGGCGCTGGATGATGTCGGCGCGTGTGTGATCGTCGGCAGTGGCCGTCAGTGCCACCCGCGGCACACCCGGGAACTGCTCGTGCAGTGCGCTCAGGCCCAAATATTCCTCGCGGAAATCGTGGCCCCACTGGCTGACGCAGTGCGCTTCGTCGATGGCGAACAGGCTCAGCTGCTGGCGCTCATGCAGGCTTGTCAGCATGGCCATGAAGCGCGGCGTCAGGATGCGCTCGGGCGCGGCATACAGCAGCGTCAGCTTGCCCGACATCAGATCGCGCTCGACGCGGCGTGCCTGCTCCGCATCGAGCGTGCTGTTGAGAAAAGCGGCCTCGACGCCGGCCTCGTGCAGCGCGCCGACCTGATCCTGCATCAGCGCAATGAGCGGGCTCACGACCACCGCCAAACCCTGCCCGGCGCGGTGGCGCACGATGGCCGGCACCTGGTAACACAGGCTCTTGCCGCCGCCGGTGGGCATTAGCACCAAAGCGTCGCCGCCGGCGATCACGTGGTGCACGATGTCGGCCTGCGCGCCGCGGAAAGCGGCATAACCGAAGACCTCGTGCAGCACCTGTTCAGGCGCGGTGGCGGGGCGGGTGCTGAAGCCAGCGGACATCACGGCGGACATGTGGACGAGGATGCTACGCGACGGCTCTGCCGTGCTCCCCGCAACGGGGGGCCCCGGCCCAGGTGCACCCGCGCCACCCGCATCGTGGCGAGTGCTTTGCCCCGGGGGTCGGGCGCAATAATCGCCGCACACCTTTTTTCCATCAACCCGCATCTTCATTCGGGAGCACACCATGGCCTCGGTCAACAAAGTCATCCTCATCGGCAACCTCGGCAAGGATCCCGAGATCCGGTATGCGCCCAGCGGCTCGGCCATCTGCAACGTGACCATCGCCACCAGCCGGGTGTCCAAAGACAAAACCAGCGGCGAAAAGCAGGAGCAGACCGAATGGCACCGCGTGGTCATGTTCGACCGCCTGGCGGAGATCGCTGGTGAGTACCTGAAGAAGGGCAAATCGGTCTACATCGAAGGCCGCCTTCAAACGCGCAAGTGGACCGACAAGGAAGGCGTCGAGCGCTACAGCACCGAGATCGTCGCGCAGGAGATGACGATGCTCGGCGGCCGTGACGGTGGCGGCGCGGGCGGCGCGGGAGGCAGCATGGGCGGCGGTGACGAGATGGGCGAATCACGCCCTGCCGCACGCCCGGCGCCGGCACGCAGCGCACCGGCAGCCAAGCCGGCCGCCAAAGCCGGCACCGGCTTCGACGACATGGACGACGACATCCCTTTCTGAGTAAACGCTTGTTCGTGAGCGAGGCGCCGCAAGGCGTCGATGGCAAGCCAAGCCCGGGGCGCGATTCGGACACGCGAAGGCCGATGGCCGGCGCGCGACGCCCTACGGCGTCGCTTGCTGCACGAAGGCCCGAACGCAAATTACCGTACGACAGCTGACCGCCGCACAACCGGCGTTGTACGAGCACCTGCCTCGAAGCCCCGCGTCTTGCGGGCTTCGTCGTTCTTCCGGTCTCCACGCGTTGGTTTTGTCCGTAGGGCCCTTTTGTCAGCAGGCGATCGCGAATGAGGTACCCCGACCTTGGTCTGGCTCGCTCGGCCGAGCGAGCACACAACGGGGTGCCTGAACCGGCTCCCGCCAGGAGACCCTTCCAATGTCCGTTTTGACCGGCGAGGCCAGCCGCACCGACCTTCTCAACCGACTGAAGCGCCCCGAAGGCCAGTTGCGGGGCATTCGGCGCTTGCTGGAAGAAGGCCAGGAGTGCACGGACATCGCGACGCAAGTGGCCGCTGTGCGCAAGGCGCTGCACAGCACCTATGTGCGCATGACGGTGTGCTTCCTGCACCAGGAGTTGCAGAGCCACTCCCGCGAAGCCGCCGGCGGTGAAAGGCAACTGCAGTCCGTGCTCGAAGACGTGCAGACGCTGCTGAACAAAATCCGCTGAGCCCGCGCGAGGCAGGCCGGAAGGCCTGTCACGGCTGGCGAAGGCCCCCGCGCGATTTCACGCGCAAGGGCTGAGCCCGCGCGAGGCAGGCCGGAAGGCCTGTCCCGACTCCCTCCGGCCCGCGCGCAATTTCACGCCTGCTGCACTGATGCTGTTTTCGGATGTGTCCGCATTGGCGCGGTGGTAGCGCCTGGATACCGGCACCGGCGCCACGCGGCCATGCTTGCGGTCATGAAACCTGCACCCTGCCCGCAACCAGCCGACGCCACGCCCTTGACACCTGTTGTGCACCGCAAGTTGCGGTTGCTGGCGATGCTGGGTGCTGTGGTGCTGAGTGCCTGTGGCGGCAGCGGTGGCGACGACAGCGCCACCTCCGCAGCGCCGGTGCCGGCCGTGGTGCCATCGCCATCGCCATCGCCCTCACCAGCCCCGGCTCCGGCCCCTTCACCGGCCCCGGCGCCACCGCCCAGCGTTGGCAACCGGGCCACCTGCAACCTGCCCGACTTCCGCAGCCAAGCGCTCGCGCTGGCCAACTCCTATCGCGCGGCTGGCGCCATGTGCGGCGCCCAGGGCAGCTTCCCGCCGGTTGCGGCCCTGGCCTGGAACGACGCGCTGACCCAGGCCTCGCTGGTGCACAGCGACGACATGATGTCGATCAACTTCTTCAGCCACACCGGCAGCAACGGCAGCAGCGCGGGCCAGCGAGCCACGGCCGCCGGTTATGCGTGGCGCACCTGGGGCGAGAACATTGCCGCCGGGCAGCCCACGGTGGCCAACGTGATGGCCGGCTGGCTGGCCAGCCCCGGCCATTGCGCCAACCTGATGAACGCGGACTTCCGCGACATCGGTCTGGCCTGTGTCAGCGGCGGCGCCGGCAACACGTACCGCACGTACTGGACGATGACGCTGGGCGCGCGCTGACAGCTCACGGGCACCTCACGGGCAGCTCACGGGCAGCTCACGGGCAGCTCACGGACCGTCCACCAACAGGGCACGACCTACGGCTCGCCCGCCGCGGCGGTGCTCGGCTGCGGTGGCAGGCCGGCCAGATGTTCATCGTCGGCCCAGCGGTCGATGTGCAGCGTGCCGCCCGCCCAGCGCAGCCGGTTCACGCCGGTGTTGGGGATGTTGCAGGCGCGCAGCCCGCTCAGCGACAAGCCATGCGCGCTGCGCCACAGCATGTCCAGCACACCGCCGTGCGTGACGATGGCCAGGCGGCGGGCCGGCGCTTCGGCGGCCAGCTCGCGCACGGCCGTCATCACGCGGGTGTTGAACCGGCGCAGGCTCTCGCCGCGCGGCAGCGCAAAGTCGGCGTCGTGCTCGAGCCAGCGTTGCCACAACGCGGCGTGCCGCTCTTTGACTTCGGTCAGCGTCAGCCCTTCCAGCACACCGAAGCTCTGCTCGCGCAGGGCCGTCACGGCCACCGGCTGCAAGCGCCAGGCCACAGCCAGCGGCGCTGCGGTTTGGCGGGCGCGGGCCAGGTCGCTGGTGAAAAGACCGTCGTAGCGCTCGGCCACCAGCCGGGCCGCCAGGCGCTCAGCCTGCGCCTGGCCGACGGCGTTGAGCGGCACGTCGATCTGGCCTTGAAAACGCTGCTGGCGATTCCAGTCGGTTTCGCCATGGCGGATGAACAGCAGCTCGGTGCTCATCGGACGGTGCGTGCGACCTTCATCGCGCAAACAACTGGCTGCGGTCGCGGAAGCTCTTGAACTCCAGCGCCTTGCCGGCGGGGTCGTGGAAGAACATCGTCGCCTGCTCGCCGACCTGCCCGGCAAAGCGCACGTAAGGCTCGATCACGAAGCGCATGCCGTGCTGACGCAGCTTGGTGGCCAGCGCCTCGAAGTCGCCCCAATCCAGCACGACGCCGAAGTGCGGCACCGGCACGTCGTGGCCGTCCACCGGGTTGTGGTGCGCTGGGGTTGCCGGCTGCTGCCGCGGCGGCGCGAGGTGGGCCACGATCTGGTGGCCGAAGAAGTCGAAGTCGACCCACTCGGCACTGCTGCGGCCTTCTGGGCATCCGAGCAGGCCGCCATAGAACCGGCGGGCGGCCTCTAGGTCGTCGACCGAGAAGGCGAGGTGAAAGGGGGCAAGGCTGGGCATGGGCTGGGGCAAAAGGCGAGGGCCTGGGCTGCGGTCTGGGCACCATCTTCAAGCAGCGAATGCGGCTGCGGCTTCATGGCCGGCATTGTCACTGTGCAACGTGCACGGGCGCAGCCGCAGACCCTGGCAGATTGCACGACATGCGCCTGTGGATGCTGCCCGGCTTGAAAGCGTCGGCGATGCAGCAACGGCGCTGCGATCAGGACTTGGGCTCCGGCTGCCAGACGCTGGTGTCGGCTGCCACCACATTCAGCGGGTAGCGCTGCTCGGCCAGATGGTCTTCGATGCACTGCAAGACCAGCGGGCTGCGGTGCAGCGCACGGCTGGCGCGCAGCTCGGCCAGGCTCAGCCACAGCGTGCGCACGATGCCGGTGTCCAGCGTGCGGCCCGGCAGCGGCTCACCGACCGTGCCGGCGTAAGCAAAGCGCAGGTAGGTCACATCGGTGATGCTGCTGCTGCTGCTGCTGCTGCTGGCGCTGGCGCCGTCGCTGGCCGGCCGCAGAAAGCGCGCCAGGTACACGCCGACCAGCGCGGTCGGTGTGAAGGGGCGTGCGGTTTCCTCCAGCGTTTCGCGCACGACGGCCTGTTGCAGGCTCTCACCAGCGTCCAGGTGACCGGCCGGGTTGTTGAGTCTCAAACCTTCGGGGGTGTGCTCTTCGACCAACAGATAGCGGCGTTGCAGCGGGTCGGCCACACCGTCGTCGATGACGGCCGCCACCGTGACGCTGGGGCTCCAGCGCGCGGGGGTCACCGGCGCGGCCGCATGCGCGTCGGCAGGCGAGGCCGTCAATGAGGCCGTCAATGAGGTCGCCGGTGCGGCTGCAAGCGAAGTCGGAAGTGGGGCCGCAGAGGGGGCCGGCGGTGGATCGAAGCTCGTCATGCGCGCAGCATGCCAGCCACCCGCGCACTGCCACCAGGTTCGGGCGTGCTGTCGGTGTGTTAGCTTCACACGCCCCAAAAACAGCATCAGCGAGAAGACCCATGCGCATCGGCGTTCCGCTCGAAACCGCAGCCGGCGAGACCCGTGTCGCGGTGACCCCGGAGACGGCCAAGAAGCTCACGGCGCAGGGTCACACGGTGTGCGTGCAGCTGGGCGCCGGTGCGGCGGCCAGCGCGACCGATGAGGCCTATGCAGCGGCCGGTGCCGAGATCGTCGACCGCGCAGCCGCGCTCGGCTGCGAGCTGGTGCTCAAGGTGCGCAGCCCCGACGACCACGAGTTGCGCCTGATGAAAAGCGGCAGCGCGTTGGTCGGCCTGCTCAACCCCTTCGACCCGGACAACCTGGCGCGGCTGGCTGCTGCGGGGTTGACCAGTTTTGCGCTCGAAGCCGCGCCGCGCACGACGCGGGCCCAAAGCATGGACGTGCTGTCCAGCCAGGCCAACATCGCCGGCTACAAGGCCGTGCTGATGGCCGCCGACAAGTACCAGCGGCTGTTTCCGATGTTGATGACGGCGGCCGGCACCATCAAGGCCGCGCGGGTCGTGATCCTGGGCGTCGGCGTGGCCGGGCTGCAGGCCATTGCCACTGCCAAGCGGCTGGGCGCGGTGATCGAGGCCAGCGACGTGCGGCCCAGCGTCAAGGAGCAGGTCGAGTCGCTCGGTGCCAAGTTCATCGACGTGCCCTACCTCACCGACGAAGAGAAGGAAGCCGCGGTCGGCGTCGGCGGTTACGCGCGGCCGATGCCGGCAAGCTGGATGGAGCGGCAGAAGGTGGAGGTGGCCAAAAAGGTGGCCGCGGCCGACATCGTCATCAGCACCGCGCTGATCCCGGGCCGCCCGGCGCCGGTGCTAATTACTGAGGACATGGTCAGGAGCATGAAGCCGGGCTCGGTAATCGTCGACATGGCCGCCGGCAAAGGGCCCGCCGACGCTGACGGGCGCGCCGGCGGCAACTGCCCGTTGACCGAAGCCGGCAAGACCGTCGTCAAGCATGGCGTCACGCTGATCGGTGAGACCAACATCCCGGCACTGGTGGCGGCCGATGCTTCGTCGCTCTACGCGCGCAACGTGCTGGATTTTCTGAAGCTGGTGCTGCCCAAGGAAGGCGGCCTGCAGGTGCCGATGGACGACGACATCGTCGTGGCCTGCCTGATGACGCAGGCGGGCCAAATCAGCAAAAAGTAAGTCCGACGTTAGCCAAAAGTTAGCCGACAAAACTTAGCCAAAGAACAAGCCATGGACATCGTCAGCCCCACCATCACCAACCTGATCATCTTCGTGCTGGCGATCTACGTCGGCTACCACGTCGTGTGGACCGTGACACCCGCGCTGCACACGCCGCTGATGGCGGTGACCAACGCCATCAGCGCCATCGTCATCGTCGGCGCGATGCTGGCTGCTGCACTCACCGAAACGCCGCTCGGCAAGACCATGGGCGTACTGGCCGTGGCGCTGTGCGCGGTCAACGTGTTCGGCGGCTTTCTGGTCACGCGGCGCATGCTGGAGATGTTCAGGAAGAAAGAGAAAAAAGCGTCGGCAGCAGGTGCAGCCAAGGCAGCCACTGCAGCCGGCTCGGAGGCCGCCGAATGAAGAACGAGTATTGGTTGCCGGCGGTGGTGTTTTTGGGCGTGTCGATTTCACTGCTGCTGCTGCTGACCCATATGGATTGGTTGGGCGAGTACCGCTTGTGGGCTGCGCTCGGTGCCGGCGTGCTGGCCACCACAGTGGTGCGGTCGCACATGCAGGCGCGGATGCGGTCGCGGATGCAGTCGGGTATGCATTCGCGTATGCATTCGCAAACGCAGGCGCGCATGCAGTCGCGCATGCAGTCGCGCATGCAGTCGCGCGGAGAAAAACAATGAGCCTGAACCTCGTCACGCTGCTGTACCTGGTGGCCAGCGTTTGCTTCATCCAGGCGCTCAAAGGTTTAAGCCACCCGACGACTTCCATCCGCGGCAACTTCTTCGGCATGCTCGGCATGGCCATCGCCGTGTTGACCACCGCGGCGCTGATCGTGCGCCTGGCCGGCGACATGGGCCAGACGCGCGCGCAGGGCATGGTCTGGGTGCTGGGCGGTTTGATCGTCGGCGGTGCCGCCGGCACGCTGATGGCCAAGCGCGTGGAGATGACCAAGATGCCCGAGCTGGTGGCCTTCATGCACAGCATGATCGGTCTGGCTGCGGTGTTCATTGCGGTGGCGGTGGTGGCCGAGCCGTGGGCCTTCGGCATCACGGCGCGCGGCGTGTCGATTCCCACCGGCAACCGCTTCGAGCTGTTTCTGGGCGCGGCCATTGGCGCAGTCACCTTCAGCGGCTCGGTCATCGCCTTCGGCAAGCTCAGCGGCAAGTACAAGTTCCGCCTTTTTCAGGGCGCGCCGGTGACCTTTGCCGGGCAGCACAAGATCAACCTCGTGCTGGGCTTGTTGATGGTCGGCCTGGGCCTGGTATTTGCGTTTACCGAAAGCTGGCCGGCGTTTTTTGCGATGCTGGTGCTGGCCTTCGTGATGGGCGTGCTGATCATCATTCCGATCGGTGGCGCCGATATGCCGGTGGTCGTGAGCATGCTCAACAGCTATTCGGGCTGGGCTGCGGCCGGCATCGGCTTCAGCCTGAACAACAGCATGCTGATCATTGCCGGCAGCCTGGTGGGCAGCTCCGGCGCGATCCTGAGCTACATCATGTGCAAGGCGATGAACCGCTCGTTCTTCAACGTCATCCTCGGTGGCTTCGGCGGCGAAGCCGTGGGCCCGGCGGCGGCTGGCGGCGGCACGGCGCGCAACGTCAAAACTGGCAGCGCCGACGACGCGGCCTTTGTGCTGGGCAACGCCGAGACGGTGGTCATCGTGCCGGGTTATGGGCTGGCAGTCGCCAGAGCGCAGCATGCGGTGAAGGAACTCGCGGCCAAGCTCACCGCCAAAGGCATCAACGTCAAGTACGCCATCCACCCGGTGGCCGGCCGCATGCCAGGCCACATGAACGTGCTGCTGGCCGAAGCCGAAGTGCCCTACGACCAGGTCTTCGAGATGGAAGACATCAACGGCGAGTTCGGCCAGGCCGATGTCGCCATCATCCTGGGTGCCAACGACGTGGTTAACCCTGCCGCGCATGTCAAGGGCAGCGCCATCTACGGCATGCCGATCCTGGAGGCCTACAAAGCCAAGACCGTGATCGTCAACAAACGCTCGATGGCCAGCGGCTATGCCGGCCTGGACAACGAGCTGTTCTACATGGACAAGACGATGATGGTCTTCGGCGATGCGAAGAAGGTGGTCGAGGCCATGGTGAAGGCGGTGGAGTAGGCGGCGCCCGGGCTTTGTCTTACACTGGTGCCCACTGTATTCAGGGGCCCGCCATGACGCTCACCGTGCGCCTTGACGACACGCTGCAAGCCGCCCTGGACCGCTACTGTCTGGACACGGGTGCCAGCAAGAGCCTGGTGGTGCAGGAATCGCTGGCGGTGTATTTGCTGAGCCAGCCGGCGCTGAAGGGCGGCAAGGGCGGCAAGGGCGGCAAGGGCGGCAAGACCAGCCGGACAGCTTTGGCCCAGCCCCGGCCCAGCCCCAACTTCACCGCCTTTGCCGCGGCGGGCCTGATCGGTGCGGTGGCGGGCGGCCAGGGCGCCGACAAGGCGGCAGTGCGGGCGCGCATGGCAGCCGGGCTGCCCCGCCGCAAGGCGTGACACCCAGCCGTGTCAAAGTGCCGGCCGGCACGGCGGCGCGGGTGCTGGTGGACACCGGTGTTCTGGTGGCGCTATTCGACCGCCTGGACAAACACCACGACGCGGCCTGTACCTGGATGGCCAGCACCCACGCGGCGCTGATCACGGTGCCATCGGTGTTGTGCGAGACCGCGCTTTTCCTGCCGCCGCGGCTGCGCGCGGAGCTGGCTGGCCTAGCGGCCCGCGGTGTCCTGCAGGTGCACACGCCAGACGCCACCGGCCACGCCCGCATGGCCACGCTGTTCGACGAATACCGCGACTGCGACCCCGACTGGGCCGACCTGGAATTGGTGTGGCTGGCCGAAACCACCGGCGCCCAGCACATCGCGACGCTGAACGTGGCCGACTTCAGCGTCTACCGCATCCACGGCCGCAAGCGCTTCGAGCTGGCGCTGCTGGGCTGAAGCCGCCGCGACGGCGCGGCCCGTTTCGTCATCGGGCCGCTAACGCCGGCGTTCAGCGCAGGCCGCCGGTGTACTTCTTGAGCATGCGGGCACGCAGCTCGTCAGCGGTCGGCTGGCTTGCGTCTGGCCGTGCCGCCGGTGCAGCAGGCGCCGGAGCTGCGGCTGCCGTTACAGCCGTCGCGGTTGCTGCTGTCGGCCCGGCCTTCGGCGGGTCGGCGTCGCGCGCACCGCCCAGGCGGCGGCGCACGTAGGCGGCGTGCTCGCGCAACCGCACGTCGCCGCTGGAGGCGGCTTCGTCCAGCACCGTTTGTGCATAGCCCGCGTCGCGCATGAACAGCTGCACGTCCAGCGAGCGGCCGAACTCACGCCGCATCGGCACGACCATGCGCACGACGTAGTTCAGCACCGAAGCGTCCGGCGGCAAACCCATACTGCTGCCGCTCACGTCAAGCGCCAGGCGACAGCATCTCGCCGTGCTCTGAAATGTCCAGCCCGACACTTTCGTGCTCAGCCTTCACGCGCAGGCTGGTGAACAGGCCGATGCAGCGCAGGATCAACCAGGTGGCGCCGCCTGCATACGCCATGACTGCCAGGCCGCCGAGTACGTTGGTCCAGACGGTGGCGGTGATGGGCGCGATGGCGGCCACGGCGAACACTGGCGTCAGCACCGTGCCCACCAGCCCGCCCACGCCATGCAGCGCAAAGACGTCCAGCGCATCGTCGATGCCGGTGCGGGCCTTGAATACCACGACCGCGCCCAAGCACAGCAAACCGGCCGTGCCGCCGATGGCCATGGCGCCGGCAATGTCGACGAAACCCGATGCCGGCGTGATGGCGATCAGCCCGGCGATGGCGCCGCTGACCGTGCCCAGCACGCTCCACTGACCGCGGCGGATGTACTCGCACACGCCCCACACCGCCGCGCCGGCGCAGGCGCCGACCTGCGTCGCCAGCAGCGCGCCGGCGGCGCGGCCGCTGGCCTCGAAAGCCGAGCCGGCGTTGAAGCCGAACCAGCCGGCCCACAACAGCCCGCCGCCCAGCACCGTGATCATCAGGTTGTGCGGCACCATCGGCGTGCGGCCGAAGCCCGCGCGCGGCCCCAGCACCCAGGCCGCCACCAGCGCGCTGGCGCCGGAGGCAATGTGCACCACGGTGCCGCCGGCGAAGTCCATGTGGCCCATGGCCGCCAACCAGCCCGTGGGATGCCAGACCCAGTGCGCCACCGGCGCGTAAACCAGCACGGTCCACAGCGCGGCGAAGACCACCGTGATGCCCAGGCGCATGCGCTCGGCCGTGGCGCCCAGAATGATCGCAAAGGTGATGATGGCAAAGGCCAGCTGGAACATGAAAAAGGCCGACTCCGGCACCGTCGCCGCGCTCGGGTGGACGCCGGCGCCGCTGCCCAGGAGCCCGTTGCCTACGACGCGCGTCAAGCCGCCGATCAGGCCGGTGAATGAGCCGTCCCCAGGCGTGAAGGCCAACGAATAGCCGATCAAGGCCCACATCAGCGTGACCACCGCAGCCGCGGCCACTGTGTGCGCGACGATGGACAGCGCGTTCTTGGTGCGCAGCATGCCGCCGTAGAACAGCATGATCCCCGGCATCGTCATCATCATCACGAGCACGGTGCAGATCAGCATCCACGCCGTGTTGGCGCCGCTGATGGCGGGGGCTGTAGTGACAGCGGCAGCAACAGCAACCTGGGCCTGAGCCTGGGCAGAAAACGTCACGCCGGCCAGCAGCAGCGCAGCCAAGCCCGGCCGGCCGAAGGCAAGGCCCGGCCGGGGACTAACGCCGCAGTCCAGCGGTGCCGGGAACACCTGGGTTGGATGCGGCGGCGGCGCGGGGCGCATGTGTGTTCTGTCTTGCATGGCGGCCATTGACTGGATGTGAAAAGTCGAGCGTAACTAATTGCTCGTGTTGCCGGGTGAGGTATCCGCCACGTTTGCTGCGCTTCTCGTCAGCCCGCCGTGCGCTCGGCAGAATGCGGGCATGGTTCCGACGCGCCCCATCCATCCCAGGCATCCTGTTCGCCCCGTTGCCTACCCGCTGACCTTGCCTGACATCGCCACGTGGCACGGCGGCCCCGGTGCCCGTGAAGCGCTGATGCAGGCGGCGCTGGCCCGCAGCGACGAGCCGGCTGCGGCCCATGTCTACACCGCGCGTTTCGACGCCGCAGCGCTGGCTACCGCACAGCACGCCGATCGCTTGCAGGCCCAGGGCGCGGCGCTGCCGCCGCTGGCCGGTTTGCCGGTGTCGGTGAAGGACCTCTACGACATTGCAGGCCGCACGACGATGGCCGGCTCCGTGCTGCGCGCCGGGCGTCCTGCCGCCACGGCCGATGCGCTGGCCGTGCGGCGCCTGCGCGCCGCCGGTGCCGCGATCACCGGCCTGACCAACATGAGCGAGTTCGCGTTCTCGGGCGTTGGCATCAACCCGCACCACGGCACGCCGGCGAACCCCGTGGGCGGTGCTGGAGGCGCAGACAGCGCAGACCACACGGTGGCGCGCATCCCCGGCGGCTCATCTTCGGGCTGTGCGGTGTCGGTGGCACTCGGCCTGGCGGTGGCTGGGCTGGGCTCGGACACCGGCGGCTCGATCCGTGTCCCGGCTGCGCTGTGCGGCATCGTCGGCTTCAAGAACACGCAATCGCGCACGCCGCTGGCCGGCGCTTTTCCGCTCAGCCCGACGCTGGACACCGTGTGTGCAATGGCACGCACGGTGGCCGATTGCCTGTTGCTGGACGGCGTGCTGGCCGGCGCGCCACTGGCCGTGCCGGCGCGTGGGCTGGTGCACGGCTTGAAAGGCGCCCGCCTGGCATTGCCGCAGACGCTGCTGCTGGATGCGCTGGAGCCGGCGGTTGCCAGTGCCTACGCCCGCGCGTTGACGCGGCTGTCCGCGGCCGGCGCCGAGCTGATCGAGTTGCCGCTGGCCGAGCTGGCCGAGATCGCAGCCATCAATGCGCCGGGCGGCCTGTCGGCTATCGAAGCCTGGGCCACGCATGCGGCTGATATGCAGTCGCAGCGCCAGCGTTTCGACCCGCGTGTGGCGCAGCGCGTTGCGCTGGGCGCCGGCATCAGCGCGCAGGAGCACCGCACGATCCTGCAGCGGCGCCAGGACTGGATCGCACGCATGCGCAGCGCGCTCGTCGGCTTCGACGCTTTCCTGTGCCCGACGGTGCCGATCGTCGCGCCGCCTATCGCCGAGCTGTTGGCCAGTGACGCGGCCTTCTTCAAGGCCAACGGCCTGCTGCTGCGCAACACCTTCGTCGTCAACTTCCTCGACGGCTGCGCTTTCACGCTGCCCTGCCACGCGCCCGGTGCGCTGCCGGTGGGCTTGATGATCGCCGCGCCCGGCGGGCACGACGCCGTGCTGTCCGCGCTGGCGCTGGCCGCCGAGGCGGCGCTGCGCTGAATGCGCCTGTTCGTTGCGCAACCGCTGATGGCCGGTACTGATCTGGCACTGCCTGAGGCCGCCGCCCGCCACGCCATGGTGCGGCGCGTGCAGCCGGGTGACGCGCTGTGGCTCTTCAACGGCAGCGGCCTGGACTGGCCGGCGCAGGTGCTGGCGGTGGGCCGCAACCGCGTCGACGTGCGCCTGGGCCCGCCGCAGGCCGTGGCGCGCGAGCTGCCGCAGGCCGTGACCGTGGCGCTGGTGATGCCGGCCAACGAGCGCATGGATGTGCTGGTGGAAAAAGCCACCGAGCTGGGCGTGGCGGTGATCCAGCCGCTTACCAGCGAGCGCTCGGTGCTGCGCCTGAACGGCGAGCGCGCAGCGCGTAAATGCCTGCACTGGCAAGCGGTGGCGCAGGCCGCCTGCGAGCAATGCGGCCGCGCCGCCGTGCCGGCCGTGCTGCCGGTGCAGGCGCTGCTGCCGTGGCTGCAGGAAGCCGCGCGTGCGTCGACAGCCACGCGTTGGCTGCTGAGCCTGGCACCGAGCGCACAGCCGCTGCCGCGCCTGGCACTGCCCGATGCCCGGTGCGCTATCCACAGCGACACCGACACGGGCGCCGCGCTGATCACGCTCAGCGGCCCCGAAGGCGGCTTCACGCCCGCCGAAGAGCAAGCCGCACTGCACGCCGGCTTCACGGCCGTGGCGCTGGGCCCGCGCGTGCTGCGCAGCGAGACTGCGCCGCTGGCGGTGCTGGCTTGGCTGGGGCTGTCGCAGGTGTGATTGCAGGCCGGATTGCAGGCCTGATTGCAGGCCTGATTGCAGGCCGGATAGCAGGCCGGATAGCAGGCCGGATTGCAGGCCTATTTGCGGGACTGTTAGTGGGACTGTTTGCAGGCCTGTTTGTGATCCGGATTGCTAGCTGGATTGCTAGCTGGATTGCAGGCCGGATCGCCAGCCTGAGCGCAGGTTTGACCGCCGGCCCGTTCGTTTTCAGCTGCACCAGCCGCGGCCCACGTTGCAAGCCAGCGCGTTGACCTCGGGCTTGTCAGGCCCCCGAACCGGCGGTCAGAATCCGCGCCCTGGCGGCCGCCCGGCCGCAGCAACTTCCGGAGTGTTGTCGTGGGTCTGCTCGACACCGTCATCGGCGCATCGAGTCAACCGCAAGGCGGCAGCGGCAGCCGCGGCGATCTGCTCGGCGCGCGGATCGGCATGCTGGGCCAGGGCGAGCAGGGCGGTGGTCTGGGGAGCCTGGGCGGCCAGGGTGGCATGGGTGGGCTGGGCGGCCTCGGCGGGCTGGGTGGGCTCAGCGGGCTCAGCGGGCTCAGCGGGCTCAGCGGGCTCATTGCGAAGATGCAGCAGAGCGGCCTCGGTGACGTCGCCGGCTCCTGGGTCGGCACCGGCCAGAACCAGCCCATCGCGCCCGAGCAGCTCGGTGGTGTGTTGGGGCAGGACAGGGTCAGCGGGATGGCCAGCCGGCTCGGCATGGGCCAGGGCGATCTGCTCAGCCAACCAAGCCAGTTGCCGCCGCAGGTGGTGGACAAGCTGACGCCACAAGGCCAGGTGCCGCAGGGCGACATCGGCAGCATCCTGTCGGGCATGCTGGGGGGCGGCAGTGGAGCAGGCGTTGGTGCAGACTTTGGTGCCGACTTTGGTGCCGACAGTCATCCAAGCAGTCATGCAGGCGGTCATGCGGGCAGCGCTGCAGGCCCTGCCGGTGGCCCGCCCGATCCGGGCGTGCTGGTCGCCAGGTTGAGCGGGCTGCTCAACAAGCGCTGATGAACCAGCGCTGGCTGACCGGCGCAGATTGACCAGCGCTGACCGACGAGCGCCGAGGCAGTTGCTCAGCTGCTCAGCTGCTCAGCCGGCGGGCTGCTCGGTCCGGCGGCCGAAGAGCGGATCGATGCGCACCAACGCCGCGGCGATGAACGACGGGATCGTCGCGATGCAGCCCCAGATGAAGAAGTCGGCATAGCCCAGCCGGTCCTGCAGCCAGCCGGCCCACATGCCGGGCAGCATCATGCCCAGGGCCATGAAGCCGGTGCACAGCGCGTAATGCGCAGTTTGATTGGCGACCGGATGCTCGGTCTGATGTGCGGTTGGATGCTCGATCGGGTCCGCGGTTTGAGGCGTGGTTGGATGTCCCGTTGGATGCCCTGTTTGATGCCCCTTCCGATGCCCCGTTTCGTGCCCCGTCTGATGCGCGGTTTGTTGCACGGCTGGAGCCGCGGTTTGTCGAGCGGTCTGCGGCGTGTCGTTCAGGCTCGCGCTGACGCCATTGCCAGCCCGCTTATGAGCACCTGCTTCAGCGCCTGCTTCATCCCCACTGCTGGCCACCATCAGCATGAACACCATGTAGGCGGTGAAGCCGAAGCCGTAGCCGAACTGCTCCACCGCCAGCGCGGCGCTGACGATCAACAGGCTCTGCGGCTGCCACAGCGCCAGCAGCACGAACAGCACATTGGGCGCGTGCATGCAGATCATCAGCGGCCACAACAGCCGCTTCAAACCGCCGCGCGAAATCACCCAGCCGCCGAGCAAGCCGCCCAGCGTCAGCGCCGCCACGCCGACCGTGCCGTAGGCGATGCCGACGTCTTGCGTGCTCAGGCCCAGGCCACCGTCGGCGCGTGCGTCCAGCAAAAACGGCGTCACCAGTTTCAACAGCTGCGCTTCAGCAAATCGGTACAGCAGCAAAAAGGCCAGGATGCGGCCGATGTCGCGCCTGCGAAAGAAGGCCGCGAAGACGGCAAAGAAGTCGCGCCAGAAGACGGCCGCGCCACCGCTGCGCCGCGGCGCCGGCAGGTCGGCAACCGGCCGCGGCAGCAGCCACAAGTGGGCTAGCGCCGCAGCAGCGAACAGTGCCGCCAGCAGCCCGAAGACCCAGCTCCAGGCCAGCACCACGCTGCCGTGGCGCTCGGCCAGCCAGCCGGCCAGGTACACCAGGCCGCCCTGCCCGCCCAGCATGCTCAGGCGGTAGAAGGTGCTGCGCACGCCGACGAAAGCGGCCTGTGCGCGCTGCGGCAGCGCCAGCAGGTAAAAGCCGTCGGCCGCAATGTCGTGCGTGGCCGATGCAAAAGCCATGAGCCAGAACATCGCCAGCGACAGCTGCAAGAACTTCGGCGCCGGCAACGTCAGCGCCACCAGCGCAAAAGCCACGCCGATGGCGAACTGCAGACCGACGATCCAGCGCCGCTTGGCGCCCAGCAGCTCGACCAGCGGGCTCCACAGCGGCTTGATGACCCAGGGCAGGTACAGCCAGCTCGTGTACAGCGTGATCAGCGTGTTGCTGACGCCGAGGTTCTTGTACATGACGACGCTGAGCGTCATCACCACCACATAGGGCAAGCCCTGCGCGAAATACAGCGTGGGGATCCAGCGCCAGGGGCTCACAGGCTTCATGGGCGGCAATGTTCACATGGAACGCCGCAGCGCCCGCCGTGCACTCAGAAGCTGCAAGACGTGTTGAGCGCCACGGTGCGCGGCTTGCTGGTGATCGGGCGCCGGCCCCATCGGGCCGCCGGCCTGGTTGGACGTGACGGGGCGCTCGTCGGCCAGGTTCTCGACCCACAGCTGCGGCTCCCACGCACCGCCCCCAGGTAGATGCTTGCTCTGGCCTTGGTGTAGGAAGCGCAGGTGCGGGCGGTTGGTGCCGGCCGGCGCCGAGGCCCGCGTCCGCGGCCGCTTTTGCACTACCGCACCGCGTCAGCCGGCCCCAGCATCGCCGCGGCCTGCCCGCGCTGCACGTCGATGCGCCGCAGCAGCACGAGCCCGACGCCGAAGAACAGCGCGGTGCTCAGGATGGCCAGCCGGTGGTTGCCGCCGGTGGCCCAGGTGACCAGGCCATAGGTGATGGGGCCGACGATGGCCGCCAGCCGCGTCGCCACGGTCCACAGCCCGTAGAACTCGCCCAGCCGGTCGGGCGGCGCGAAGAGCCCGGCCATGGCGCGCCCTGCGCTCTGGCTGGAGCCCATGCACAGCCCGGCGATCACAGCAGCCACCCAGAACGGCCCTGGCGTGGTGGCCACCACGGCGATCAGCGTCATCGCGATCCAGCCCCACAGCGTCAACGCCAGCGCGCGGCGGTGGCCGATACGGTCCTGCCAGTAGCCGAAGCCGAAGGCGCCCACCGCCGACGCGATGTTGACCACGAAGATCAGCGCCATCGTCTGCGTCTGCTGAAAGCCCAGCACCGCTTCGGCGTAGATGGCCGCCAGCGCAATCACCACCGCGATGCCGGCTTGGTAGAACACCGCGCAGCCGAGCAGGCGGCGAAAGTCGGCATAGCGCCGCGCCTCGTGCCAGGTCTGCAGGAGCCGTTGCCAGGCGCTGATGGCCGGGTCCGCTGGGACGGCCAGCCCGCCGGGCTGCACCGCACGCAACGGGCGGCTGTGCTCCTTCAACAGCGCAAAAGTGGCCAGCGAGGCCAGGCCGTAAACGCTGGCCGTGATCAGCATCGTCACCGGCACGAAGTGCGTCGCCGGCAGGCCCTGGCCCTGTGCCCAGATGACGTAGCCCAGGCTCAGCCCCAGCGTCAACATGCCGCCGAAGTAGCCCAGGCTCCAGCCCCAGCCGGAGACGCGGCCGATCGCCTCGCGCCGCGCCAGCTCGGGCAGAAACGCCGCGGTCATGGCCTCGCCGACGCTGTAGAACAGGTTGGACAGCACGATGGCGGCCACCGCCAACGCCAGGTCGCCACGGCCGGCCTGGGCCAGCCACGCGGTGGCCAGCACGCAACCCAGCGTCGACACCACGAGCACCCGCTTCTTGGCCGCGCGCACATCGGCCCAGGCGCCCAGCACCGGCATCAACAGCATCGCCAGCAGGTTGCTCAGGCCCAGCGCCAGCGTCCAGGCCAGCGTGCCCCAGCTGGCGCCGTCGGCCACGACGCCGACGAAGTAGGCGTTGAACACCGCCGTCAGCACCACCGTGGTGTAGCCGGAGTTGGCAAAGTCGTACATCGCCCAGCCGACCACTTCGCGCCGCCTCACGCCCGGGTTCAGCGCAGCTTTGTCGAACATCGGGGACATCGCCATCGGGCGCTCCTGATTGGGGTGGGTGCGGTCATGCGGGCGCGGCTGCCGTGGCTACGTTGGCCGCCGTGGCAACAAGATGCCGCGCGAATTATCCGAAGCGGGTCCAGCCGCGGATGACGGACTTCACGGTCTGGCCGTGCGGCGCCACGTGCGTCGTTGCAAGCATGCTGCGTTTGTTGGTTATTCTGGATGGGCCCTGCGGTTCCGGCAGGCAACACTGTGCCGGTGCGCTTCTTGCTCGCACCCAGCACCCAGCACCCGCACCCGCACCCGCACCCGCACCGGCAGCCAATGCCGCACCAACATCAACATCTCCACCCAAGGATTTACCGCATGAAGCTCACCCGATTGGTCGGCCAACTCGCCTTGCTCGGCATTGCCACGCACGCCGTAGCGCAGACCGCCCCAACATCCGAGCGCATCACCATTACGGGCTCCAGCATCAAGCGGGTGGCCAACGAGGGTGCTTTGCCGATGCAGGTAATCAGCCGCGCCGAGCTGGTGCGCCAGGGCATTGCCAGCACCGAGCAGTTGATCATGCAGCTCAACATCAACGGCAACGGCCTGGACAACCTGGCCTCCAACGCCGACGTGGTGGACGGCGCCACACGCGGCAACAACGGCGCCACCAGCGCCAACCTGCGCGGCCAGGGCAGCAATGCCACGCTGATCTTGCTCAATGGCCGGCGGGTCGCTTCGCACGGCCTCAACGGTGGCACGGTCGACCTGAACCAGATTCCGTTCTCGGCCATCGAGCGCGTCGAAGTCTTGAAAGACGGCGCCAGCTCCACCTACGGCACCGACGCCATCGGCGGCGTCATCAACTTCATCCTGCGCACCAACGCCAGCGGCATCACGGTCAATGCCGGCATCGACATTCCGCAGGAAAAGGGTGGTGAGATCTACAGTGCGTCCGTTACCGCCGGCTTCGGCGATCTGGACCGGGACCGCTACAACCTGCTGGTCTCGCTCGGCGTGCACGACTACAAGGCCTTGCGCGGTGATCAGCGTGGCTTCGTCAACACCTACCAGCCAACGCGCGGCCTGGCGCCGGATACACGCGGTGCGCCGATCGCCACGGTGTTTGCGTCCAATTCGCTGGCCAGCGCGATCAGCCTCAACAACACCGACCGCACCGGCCGTGGCACCGGGCCCTTTGACATCGGCAGCACGACGCAGCGCGTCAACGGCATCAACATCCTCGACCTGCCGGGCGGCGCCGGCTGCTCGTCGGTCAACGGCATGAGCCCCTACGAAGAGACACTGTGGGCCACGCCGACCTCCAAGTACGGTTGCGCCTGGGATACCGGCCGCGCCGCGGTGCTGCAACAGCCGGTGCGGAACACCAATCTGGTAAGCCGCC
Source organism: Rubrivivax sp. (assembly GCA_026785885.1). Lineage (GTDB taxonomy): Bacteria > Pseudomonadota > Gammaproteobacteria > Burkholderiales > Burkholderiaceae_C > Rubrivivax. The sequence continues at coordinate 5,650 of JAJAZC010000213.1, read as the reverse complement.
TCAACGTCAGGCTCGGTGACCATGTGTTGATCGGCGAAGCGGTGCTCGGCCGCAGCGAATCGGCCAAGCGCTTTTCGCCCAACCAAGTTTCGAGCGGCGCAATAGGCCCCCCGGGCTCCGTCCCAGCGCCGGGAACGGTGGCACTGCCGAACGGCTCACGCGTCGCCAATCCCTTCGTCGGCAACAACCTGTTCTATCCCAGCACCGGCGCCAGCTACAACCGCGTGTTGGACGCACTGGTGGCCGCCTTTCCCAGCAGCAACATCGCCGCCAACCGCGGGCTCGGGTTGCCGCTGAACTTCCGTTGGCGCTGCATGCCCTGCGGCGACCGTGAGATCGAGACTGAAACCGACACCGTGCGATTGCTCGTCGGCGCCGAGGGCCCGTTGTTCGGCGATTGGGAGTACCGCACGGCCATTGCGCAGGCGCAGAGCGAGGCCACCTCGGTCACCGGCTCGGGCTTCCACTACCAGGTGCCGTTCGCCAACCTGATCAACACGGGCGTGCTGGATCCGTTCTCCACACAGCAGACGGCTGCCGGGCTGGCCGCGCTCGAAGCCATCGCTGCGCGCGGCGTGCGGCTGTACGACGGCAAGTTCACACTGCAGCAGGCCGATTTCGTGACCAGCGGCCCGCTGTTCAAGCTGCCGGGCGGCACGGTGTTGGCTGCGGTGGGTGTGGATCTTCGCACCGAGAAATTCACTTTCACCGGCGACACACGGTCCAACGCCAACGCGGTGACCACGCAGCTGGATGTCAACAACAACCCGATCGCGGCCGCACAGACGCTGATCTTCAACGTGCCCTTTGACAACGACCTCGCCACCGCCGGCACGCTCAAGCGCGACATCCGCGCGGTGTTCGGTGAGATCGCGGTGCCGGTGTTCAAGCAGCTCGAACTGACCGCCTCGGTCCGCAGCGACAACTACACCGGCTTCGGCACCACCACCAACCCGAAGGTGTCGTTGAAGTACACGCCGAACGACCGGTTGCTGGTGCGCGCCGCTTACAGCACGGGCTTCCGTGTACCGACCTTCAAGCAGGTTTTCGACAAGCCCACCGAGGCCGCCTACAGCGGCCGCGACTTTCCTGATCCGGCGACCTGCCCATCGGGCATCGCCTCGGGCACCAACCCGGCCTGTGCTGCCGTGACGCCGACGATTTTCTTCGGTGGCCGCCAGGACCTGAAGCCCGAAGAGTCCAAGCTGTCCTCGGCCGGCCTGGTGTTTCAGCTGACGCCTGAAGTCAGCGGCAACCTCGATTGGTGGAGCATCAAGCGCGAAGGCACGATCCAGGCGCTGGGCCTGTCGACGATGGCGGCCAATTACCGCTTCTTTACCGACCGCTTCATCCGCGACGGCGCGGGCGTGCTGACCGGCGTCGACACCAGCTGGATCAACGCCGGCAGCACCGAAACGTCGGGCCTTGAATTCGGCCTGCAGGCGGTGACCAACCTGGCCGGCGCGCGCTGGAACGGCAGCTACGACCTGAGCTATCTACTCAAGAAGCGCTCTAAGCTGACACCGCGGGCCGACTTCGGCGCCAGCGAGGTCGGCGTCTTCACGCGCGCCGGCGATCTGGGCGTGCGCTGGAAGCACACGCTGAGCATCACGCGCACAGCGGGTGACTGGTCGACCACGTTGTCGCAGATCTACCGCACCGGCTATGCCGATTTCGTTCTACCCGGTGTGGCCAACGGCACCTACAACGCGCCGGCCTGGAACCCCCGCGTCAAGCCCTACGAAACCTTCAACGCCAGCGTGGGTTGGACCGGCATCGAGAATCTAGCCGTGACCGCCGGCATCAAAAACCTGTTCAACGAAGACCCGCCGTTCAGCGTCACCTACGACACCAACACCGGTGCCGGCAGCAGCTGGGAGCCGCGTGTGGCGGACCCGCGCGGCCGCGCCTACACGCTGCGCATGGAGTACAAGTTCTTCTGACGCGTTGTACCTGAGCACGTCATGGTGCCCGCCCCCCGGCGGCGCAGCACGGGGCCTCCAGCGGGGCCCCGTTTTTCTTCAACAGGCTCTTGTCCTGAAACCACTGCCGCACCGTGTTCACCCTGCTGCTGAAAAGGCTCGCTACGCTGATCCCGACACTGCTCGGCGTCACGCTGGTGGCCTTCCTGCTGATCCGGCTGATTCCGGGCGACCCGATCGAGATCATGGTGGGCGAGCGGCGGCTGGATCCCGCAGCGCACGCCGCGCTGATGGCGCAGCTGGGGCTGGATCAACCGCTGCCAACGCAGTACCTGCGCTACCTGGGTCAGCTGCTGAAGGGCGACCTGGGAGTGAGCCTGGTCACGCGCGAGCCGGTGGCGGCCGAGTTGCGCGTGTTGTTTCCGGCTACGCTGGAATTGGCCGGCGCGGCGCTGCTGCTGGCGCTGGTGCTGGGCCTCTCGCTCGGCCTGCTGGCGGCACTCAAGCGTGGCCGGTGGCTCGATCAGCTGGTGATGGCCACGGCCACCGTGGGCAACAGCATGCCGGTGTTCTGGTGGGGGCTGATCCTGATCATGTTCTTCAGCGTTGGGCTGCAGTGGACGCCGGTGAGCGGCCGCATCGGCATCGAGTACGACGTGCCCTTCATCACCGGCTTCATGTTGATCGACAGCGCGCTGGCCGACTGGCGCGGCACCGAACCTGGCGCCTTCGGCTCGGCGCTGTTGCACCTGGTGCTGCCGGTGGTGGTGCTGGGCACGATTCCAATGGCGGTGATTGCGCGCATGACGCGCAGCGCAATGCTGGAGGTGCTGCGCGAGGACTACGTGCGCACCGCACGCGCCAAGGGTCTGAGCCCGGCGCGCGTGGTGCTGCACCACGGGCTGCGCAATGCGCTGATCCCCGTACTTACCGTGCTGGGGCTGCAGGTCGGCAGCCTGCTGGGCGGCGCGGTGCTGACCGAGACCATCTTCTCCTGGCCTGGCATCGGCAAGTGGTTGATCGACGCCATTGCGCGGCGCGACTACCCGGTGGTGCAGGCCGGCATCCTGGTCTCGGCCTTGATCTTCATCGTGGTCAACCTGGTGGTAGATGTGCTGTACGGCGCGGTCAACCCGCGGCTGCGCGGTGGCAGTCATTGACTGCACTGACAGCATTGCCTACATTGCAACCATGGCCACGCTAACGATCCGCGAACTGGACGACACGCTGAAGCTGCAGCTGCGCATGCGTGCGGCGGCACGCAACCGCTCGATGGAGGAGGAGGCGCGCCAGATCCTGCGTGCCGCGCTTCAGGGCGATGGGCCGTCCACGGCTGATCTCGGCCAGCGCATCCGTGCGCGCTTTGAGCCACTGGGTGGCGTTGATCTGCCGATTGCGGCGCGCGAGCCGTTGCGCGACCCGCCCGACTTCAAGGCTGCCAAACCGCCTCGGCGCGCTCGCCTTTGATGCTGCTGCTGGACACCAACGTCCTGTCCGAACTGCTGCGGTCGCAGCCGGCTGCACCGGTGCTGGCCTGGTTTGCGCAGCAACCCGCCGCCGCGTTGATGACCAGCGCCGTGACGCAGGCCGAGATGCTGTTCGGTGCGGCGCTGCTGCCCAAAGGCCGTCGCCGGCAGCAGCTGCAAGCCGCCGTGACGGCGATGTTCAATGAGGACTTCGCCGATCGGATATGGCCATTCGACAGCGCGGCCGCAGCCGCCTACGCAAGCCTGCTGACGGGCCGGCACGCTGCTGGCCGGCCGATGGCGCAATTCGATGCCCAGATTGCGGCCATTGCCATGAGCCGCGGTGCTGCCTTGGTGACGCGCAATGTCGGCGACTTCCAGGGTTGCGGCCTGGCGTTGCACAACCCGTGGGATGCGGCCTGACCGCGGCGCAGCATGGGCACTCCGTCAGAGACGCTGGCAGCGGTTGGCGGCGCTCACCCTCCTGCTCACCCGCCATCACCGGCGCGCGCGTTCTGGCGCGCCTTTGCCGCCAACCGCGGCGCGCTGATCGCCTTCACCGTGTTTGCCGCCGTCGTACTGGCTGCGCTGCTGGCGCCGTGGCTGGCGCCGCACGATCCGGTGCAGCAATTTCGTGATCAGTTGCTGACGCCGCCGTTGTGGCAGGCCGGCGGGCTGCCGACCTTTCCGCTGGGCACCGACGAGCTGGGCCGCTGCCTGTTGAGCCGGCTGCTCTTCGGCGCGCGCGTGTCACTGGCCATCGGCGCAGCTTCGGTGCTGCTGGCGCTGGTGCCGGGTGTGCTGCTGGGGCTCGCGGCGGCCTTCCATCCGCGCTGGATCTCGCCGCTGGTGATGCGTTTGATGGACGTGCTGCTGGCGCTGCCGGGGCTGCTGCTGGCCATCGGCGTGATCACGATCCTGGGGCCGGGGCTCATCAACACCGTGATCGCGATCGCCGTCGGCGCGCTGCCGGGTTATGTGCGGCTGGTGCGCGGCTCGGCGCTGGCCGAGATGGCGCGCGAGTACGTCACCGCCAGCCGTGTGGCCGGCGCCGGCACGCTGCGGCTGATGTTCGACACCGTGCTGCCCAACTGCCTGGCGCCGCTGATCGTCAACGCCACGCTGTCTTTCAGCTCGGCAATTCTGGAAACCGCGGCGCTGGGGTTTCTCGGATTGGGTGTGCAGCCGCCGCTGCCCGAGTGGGGCAGCATGCTCAGCGCCGCGCGCGATTACATCGAACGCGCACCGTGGGTCGTGACGATGCCGGGTTTGACGATCCTGGTCACCGTGCTGGCCATCAACCTGATGGGCGACGGCTTGCGCGACGCGCTGGACCCCAAGCTGCGCTCGGCATGACGGCGCTCACGCTCATTTGGCTGGCTTGGCTGGCTTGGCTGGCCTGGCTGGCCTGGCTGGCTGGGCTGGCTGGGCTGGCTGCCCGCCGCGGGTGCACAGCGTGAGCCTGCTCGAAGTGCGCAACCTGCGTGTGCGCTTCGGCGGTTTCACGGCCGTCGACGGCGTCGATCTGCAGCTGGCGCCCGGTGAGCTGTTGGGCATCGTCGGTGAATCGGGCTCGGGCAAGAGTGTGGCGATGCTGGCACTGATGGGCCTGATCGATGCGCCGGGCGTCGTCAGCGCCGACGTGCTGCGCTTCAATGGTCAGGACCTGCTGGCGCTCAAGCCCGCGCAGCGCCGTCGGCTGGTCGGCAAGGACATCGCGATGGTGTTTCAGGACGCGCTCAACAGCCTCAACCCCAGCCACACGGTGGGCGACCAGGTGCGCGAGGTGCTGCGTGTGCACCTGGGCCTGCGCGGTGCGGCACTGGAGGCGCGCGTGCTGCAGCTCTTCGAGCGGGTGGAAATTGCGGCGGCCAAGACGCGGCTGGACGCCTATCCGCACGAGATGAGCGGCGGCATGAACCAGCGCGTGATGATCGCCATGGCCATCGCGTGCGAGCCCCGGTTGCTGATTTGCGACGAGCCGACGACCGCGCTGGACGTCACCATCCAGGCCCAGGTGATGGCGCTGCTGCTGCGGCTGCAGCGCGAGCAGGGCCTGAGCCTTTTGCTGATCACGCACGACCTGGCGGTGGTGGCCACGATGGCGCAGCGCGTGGCCGTGATGTACGCCGGCCAGGTGGTGGAAACCGCGCCGGCCGATGACTTGTTTGCCGCGCCGCGCCACCCCTACACCCACGCACTGCTGGCAGCCCTGCCCGAGCGCAACCCTGGCGCGCGCCGCCTGGCCGCGCTACCCGGCAT
>JAJAZC010000212.1 GCA_026785885.1 Rubrivivax sp. | reverse complement strand
GACATCCCCCTTGACACCCCGGAGCCCACCCATGAACGCCCCAGAAACACCCATCGAGCCGCGCCTGACTTCGCTCTCCCACGGCGGCGGCTGCGGCTGCAAGATCGCCCCCGGCGTGCTCAGCGAGATCCTCAAAGGCACGGCGGGCATGCCCCTGCCCAAGGAACTGCTGGTGGGCATCGAGACCGCCGACGACGCTGCCGTCTACCAGTTGAACGACGAGCAGGCACTGATTGCCACCACCGATTTCTTCATGCCCATCGTCGACGATCCGTTCGATTTCGGCCGCATTGCCGCCACCAACGCCATCAGCGATGTATATGCCATGGGCGGCAGGCCGATCCTGGCGCTGGCTCTGGTGGGCATGCCGATCAACGTGCTGTCCACGCGCACCATCGGCCGCGTGCTCGAAGGCGGCGCTGCAGTGTGCCGCGCGGCCGGCATTCCGATCGCCGGCGGCCACACCATCGACAGTGTCGAGGCCATCTACGGCCTGGTTGCACTGGGCCTGGTGCACCCCAAACGCGTCAAGCGCAACGCCGACGCGCGCCCTGGCGACGTGCTGGTGCTGGGCAAACCACTGGGCGTGGGCGTGATGAGCGCAGCGTTGAAAAAGGGCGAGCTGGGTGATGCCGGCTATGCGCAGATGATCAGCAACACGACCCAGCTCAACACGCCCGGCCCCGACCTGGCAGCGCTGGACGGCGTGCACGCACTGACCGACGTGACCGGCTTTGGCCTGGCCGGTCACGTGCTGGAGTTGGCGCGCGGCGCGCGCTGCCAGGCGCGCATCGATTGGGCGCAGGTACCGTTGCTGCAAGGCGTACGCATGTTGGCCGCGCAGGGCTTCGTCACCGGGGCATCGGGCCGCAACTGGGCCGGCTACGGCGCCGATGTGGCACTGCCAACCGCCTTTGCTGCAGAAGACCAGGCTTTGTTGACCGACCCGCAGACCAGCGGTGGGTTGCTGGTGTCGTGCGAGCCGGCAGCGCTGGACGCGGTGCTGGCTGTATTCCGCCGCCACGGCTTTGAAAGCGCTGCCGTGATCGGCGACGTGGTGGCCGCGGTGCCTGGCGGTGCGAGCCTGCTGCTCCGCTAAATCGGGGGGGGAAGGGCCGACGCGCGCGCCGCGTGGCTTGTGCCCAGGCATCATCTGCGCCCCAGCGCTGGGCCACCGGCGCCACACCGATCGCCATGCCCCGCCCCCACCACAACGACCCTAAATGCAGCCGCTGCGGCGGCGAGCTCAAGCGTGTGCGCCGTTCGTCAGGCATTGCGCATGAGAGCAGCGACTTCCGGCGTTATCGCTGCGTGGCGCCCAGCTGCGGCTGGGACGGCCTGCTGGCGCGCAGCCAGCGGCGCAGCCGCAGCACGGCCGCAGCCTCGTCGGTTGACGCGTTGCGACAGTGGATGCCCGGCCGTTTGTGGCTGGTGATGGGCGGGCTGTTGATCGTGCTGCTGGCCGGCGCGTTCACGCTGTTCAAGATGGCCTTTCATGAACAGCGCGGCGTGCTGGCCACCGGCGGCACGCCGGTCAATGGCAGCATGAGCGCCACGCCGCCAACGGCACCCGCTTTACAGCCGCGGAAGTAGCGGTCAGCAACACCAGCGCTCTACAAACCGAGGAAGGTCTTGACCGCCGCCACCGTGCGCGCCGGGTCTTCTTCGTGCGGCACGTGACCCAGCGTGTCGAACGTCACCAGCTGGCTGCCGGCGATCTGCGCCTGGAACTGGCGGCCGATCTCCGGCGGAATGAGCCGGTCGAGCCCGCCCCACAAGATCAGCGTCGGCAGCTTCAGGGTCGCAATGCGCTCGGCCTGCTCGCCGTTCTTCAGCTGCCGCAGCCGTTGCCCCAGCGCCCGGCGGTTGCCCTCACGCAGCGTGATCTCGAAGTACCGGTCCACCAACTCCGGCGTTACGCGCGACGGATCGCCATAGACATTGCGCAAGCCTTGCTCGACCAGCGCGCGCGGCAGCATCCATTCACCCAGCTTGTTGAGCACCGGCAGCCGCGCGATCAAAAAGCCCAGCGGCACCGACTGCGGCGTGAAGGTCGGGCCGGACGCATCCACCAGCACCAGCGCCGCCACGCGCGTAGGCGCCTGGTACGCGGTACGCCAGGCCACCTCACCGCCCAGCGAGTTGCCGCCGAGCACCGCGCGGTCGATCTTCAACGCATCCAGCAGGTCGATGACGAAGCCGGCGTACTGATCCCCGCTGTAGTTGTCGGCCTCGTACTGCCCGCTGAACGGGCCGCTGAGCCCAAATCCCGGCAGATCGAAGCTGATGACGCGGCGCTGGCCTTTCAATGCGCGCACCCAGCCCTCCCAGGTATGCAAACTGGCGCTGGTGCCGTGGATCAACACGATGGGTAACGCATCGCTACGCGGCCCTTCGTCGCGCAGGTGCACGAGTTGGCCGCGAACCTCGATGAACTCCGAAGGCGGCGGTGCCCAGCGCGCCACCAGCGTCTGAACCGGCCGATCCGGCGCGCGCGACAACGACAGCACCAGTGCCGTCAGCAACAGCAGAACACCGATAAAGCGCAAGACGATGCCCATCAGATGCGAACTCCGGTCAACCTGATGCGCATCAGCGCCGCGCTTTCAGGCTGCACTCGCTGCGCGTTGTCGGGCCGACAGCGGCGGCGCGCGTCGTTGTCGAGCGGGGTGACGAATGGGTGGTCGGCGATGGTGTCGCGGGCTGGGTTGGGGTCGCGCATGTGCAGTCAATTCTAGGCAGCGCAATCGAGCGCCATAGCCGGGCTCAACGCGGGTGTACTCGTGCAGCAAAGGCGGGTTTGGGCGTCGTTGCGTCCGAGCGGCAAAGGCGGTTGGGCCTGGATGCGTCTGTAAAGCAGAGGCGGGTGCGTCGGAGCGGCAAAGGCGGGTTCGGGCAGGCCGTGGCACTTCTCTGTGGCGGTCGGCGGGTACGCCGACTTCCCTGCG
>JAJAZC010000211.1 GCA_026785885.1 Rubrivivax sp. | reverse complement strand
GTTGCCGGCCTCCTGCTGCACGGTCAGCAGGTCGTAGGTGCGCAGCATGTCCAGCAGGCCGGAGTGGCCGTAGGTTTGGGGCGAGAAGGCGGGGTCGGTGCGCTTGAGGTATTGCCCCAGGGGGCCGAGATGGACCTTGCCCTCTGCGGTGTCGGCCGCCATCAGCTTGACGGCTTCCACCACCATCAACGGCCGGCGCTTCGGCGCGGGCTTGGCGGCTTCGGGCTTGGGCGCTGCTGGCTTGGTGTCAGCCGGCTTTTGGGCCCCGGCCGCACCGTTGGGCGCCGGCTCGGGCGCGCCCGCAGGCTTCATCCACTCGAAGAACTGGTCGGTGGCGTTGCGCAGTGCATCCGGGGTCTTCGCCTCGCCGAAGATGTGAACCGTGGCGCCGCGCTCACGCAGCCTGCGGCACAGGTAGGCGAAGTCGGAGTCGCTGGTGACGAGGCAGAAGGTGTCAGCCCGGTCGTCGAGCAGCATTTCCAATGCGTCCAGGGCCAGCGCGATGCGCGATGTCGGAGGTGTTCTTGCCCGACGCATACGTGTACTGCAGGCAGGGCGTAAACGCGAGCCGAACCAACGCCTCCTGCCACTTGTTGGCCAGCGTGGTGTGGTTGCCATAGCTGCGGCGCAGCACGACGCGGCCGAACTGTGCGACCACGCGAAGCGCGTAGTCCAGCACTTCGGAGTTGGTGTTGTCGCAATCCACCAAGACGGCGATGCGAGCTTCGACAAGTGCTGCAGATCGCGTGGACATGGCTCCTTCTGCGTTGCCGCGATCGTACGGCCCTGCGTGCGGGACCAGAGGCTCTTGGGCGACATGCTCGCGGTGCGTGGCGAGTCACCTGCTGGCTGACGCAAACCCTGCCAGTGCGTCTTTCGCCCCTGCGTCCGACTACGGCACCAGCCGGCTTTTCGGTCTGTATGGGCCTGCCGTGCAGGCTTGTTCAACGCGCTTGCGCCCCGCAGCTCATGCGCCCGCAACTGCTGCATCCGCCGCAACAAGCGCGAGTCGTCCGCAGCCTCGCGGGCTGTCATTGGCTTCGCCGACAGTGCCTTGGCGGTGCCGGCGCGGCTCGGCGTCAGATTGGCCTCCCAGGTCTGGCCTTCGCGCAGCAACTCCGGCGCCGGCAGTGTGTCCACAGCGCTAGCCGGTACCCAGGGCGCGATCTCGGCCAGCACCTGTGCGATGCGCGGCTTGACGGCGGGGTCGCTGATGCGGCTGCGCTGGCCCCAGGCCACGACCAGATCGCGGCTGGTCATGCCGGCCTGCAGCTTGTTGGTGAAGGCGACGTCGCGCCGCGTCTGCTGGCGCAGGCCCATCATGAATTCCTCGAACAGCATCGCCAGGTCTTCGCGCGATGCGGTGCCGGCGGCCGCGGCGGGTGGCACCGAGTAGCTGTACTCGTCGGTGGCGCGGTCGATACGGAAGAAGTCGGCCACCTGGCGTGGCGTATAGGCCTTTTGTGCGGGGCTGGCTGCCTCGCCGTAAGTGGTCACACGCGCCAGCGCAAAGAGCTCGGTCGAGCGCAACGGCAGGTTGGAGGCCAGGCGGTCCGATGGCAATTGCGCGGGCAGCGAGCGGAACACCGGCAGGTCGGTGCGGGCGGTTGCGCGCATGCTGCTGGGGAAGAAGTCGTTGGCGTGGGCCAGCTCGTGAAACAGCAGGCTGCCGAGCTCGTAGCCCAGGTAGCCGATGTCGCGGCTGACGCGCCGCGCGGGGTCGAAGTACTGCAGCGCACGCTAGTTGTTGACGACGTAACGCCACAGGCCCGTGTAGTCGAGCTCGCCGCCGAAGCCGGCGCGGTAGTCGGGCACTTCGCTGACGCTGTCGCGCTCGGCCGGGCTCAGCCACAGGTTGTCCGCGTCGAGGTAGATCGCACCTGTGGCGGCCCAGTAAAACGATGGCCGCACGTGGGCGCCGATGACGATGGAGGTGACGCTGCCCAGCAGGCGGCGGAAGTCGCCGCTGGCGTCCTGCGTCAGCAGAAATTGCTCGAAGCGCGCGCCCATCCAGTCGTGCGAGACCAGCACGCGGTCCATCACCTGCGCCACCGTCGGCACCGCACCCGCGGTTTGTTGCGCCAGCAGCGGCAGCGTGCCCAGCGTGCACAGGTTGGTGTTGCCGTTGTTGAAGAACAGCGCCGGGTCGAACACGCAGCGCGCCAGGTTCGTGGCGTGCGGGCTCATCAGTCGGTAGGGCTGCACGCGCGTGGCGGCGGCGTCGCCGAAAAGTTGTCCGGCAGGTGCCGCCGGCATGTTCTCGACGACCACCAGCACCTGTGTGCGGTCGATCAAGCCGCGTGCGGTGCGCAGCGTGGCTCCGAAGCGCAGCACGGTGTCGCGCGGCACCTCGGGCGCGGTGAAGATGATGCGGTCGGGGTCGCCGGTGTCCAGCTCTACGGCCGGCCCTTCGACCTGAGCCCAGGTGACGCTGGCCACCGAGTCGCCCAGGGCTGCGGTGGGCCAGGCGCGGATCGACGCGCGCTGGCCCTCCCGCACAGCCTGCGCGCTACGCGTGACGATGCGGGTGCCGTCGCTGTAGATCGCCGGCAGGGAGTCGATTTGCACCGGCTGGTTGCGCAGCGCACCGCCGGCGACCCGGAAGCTGACGTTGAAGGCATAGCTGCCGCTCAGTTCGGGCTCCAGGCTGATGGCCTGGGTGCGCGCCGACAGCAGCGGCAACGCGGCGCCCGCGGTCTGCGTCCAGTTCACGTCGGTGACGTTGCCCGTGCAGCCCAGCAGCAGCAAGCCGCCGGCCTTGCCGATGCTCACGAAGCTGTCGCGCACGACGACGAAATCCGGGCCGCCAGGGGTGCAATCGCTGGCCACCTCTGGCGTGCGGAACACCGTCAGCAGCGCGTCGACCACGGGTGCACTGCCGCCGCTGTTGCTGACGGTGACGCCGAAGCGCACACCGTCGTCTGCCAGCGTGGCAGCCGGCAAGGTGTAGCTGCTGCCGGTGGCGCCGACGATGGCCACACCTGCACGCTGCCACTGGTAGCCGAAGGGCCCGGCGCCGACGGCCTGGACTTCGAACCGCACCGATTTGCCCGTGGCGACGGCACGGCCGAGCGGTGGCAGTGAGACCCGCGGCGCGGCAATGGCTGGCGAAGGCACAGGCGGCGTGGCGGCATCGGTGCTGCCAGTACCCGCGGCACCACTGCTGCCGCCTCCGCCGCCGCAGGACACCACCCCGCCGACGCAGACAGTCAAGCACAGCAGCAGGGCAAGGCGCGTTCTCATCGAAGACCTCTCGGCACTGCCGACAGCACCGGTAACTCTGCAGGGTATCGGAAGTCGGAAGCCGCGTGCCATTCGCTCAAACGCCCCAGTCGGGGGGTATTCCGTGGGCAGTAAATAGGCGTTTACACCGGACTGTCATACCCCAAAGACAGACTGAGTTAGGGGGAACTCCGGTTGCAACCCCGTCAACACCACCATCGATCCCGCTTTTCCATGTCTACCTCAGCCGTTCGCGCCACGCCTGCCTTTGCTCCGACGTCCGGGGCACGAGAAGCCCCTTTGGCGACCCTGCCGTCGCCCCTGCTGCTCGCGCAGGCGGCCCGTACTACACCCGCTGTCAAGCCGCCGGCTGAACCCAAGTTTCAGCACACCGGCGGCTGGCTGGGCTTTCGCGGGCAAGGGGGTGATGCTCTGCAAGTCAAGCTCGGGCGCAGCGCCACGGGTCAGGCCCAGGTGCAAACGGCCGGCGGCAGGACTTACGTCGTGCCGCCCGGTCTCACCGACCGCAACGCGATTGCGCAGTGGTTGCACAAAGCCGATGCGGCCAGGGCGATTACTGGCGCCTGGGCCAACCCCGGTGCTGCACGTACGGCGGACAGCTTTCAGCCCAACCACGCGCAGACCGTCGCGCGCGAGCGTTTGTCGGGCACCTGGGACGTCAAGGTGTCAGGCATCAAGGCGGGTATGACGTACGCCAGGGCCGCTGTCGAATTCGACAAAAGAAACGGCATGCTGAAGCTATACGTGCAACCGCCGTCTGGCGAATTGCAGCTGTTCGAGATCGACATGGGCGCCACGGTCTACAACCAGGCCGGTGCGCTCACCAGCAACGGTGTTGCAGGCGCCACGCACGAATTCTTCCGTTTGCAAAAAGAGCACCCGGTGTTGGCGATGGTGGCCTGGGCCGTTATGGGCACCCTCGGCGCTGCGGCCACCAAAAATCCGGGCATGGCGCGCCACGTCGGCATTGCGGCGGGTTCGCTGGCCGTGGCCGGCCAGGCGGACGAGGTGCGCGTGTCGCTGGTGCAGACCAAGGTCAGTGCCGTGGTGCAGGGCCGCGTCAACCTTGCCGAAGCGGCGCTTGCCGGCAGCCGCGGCAAGCGGACCCACGGGGAGGCGCGTGCGGGCGTGACGGCAGAAGGCTCGCTCGGGCGCGTCGGTGCCTCGTTCAACACCCAGGCGCTCGGGCCGCTGGGCGGCGTGCTGTTCGGCGAGCCCGCCAAGGCGCTGGAGTACCGCGGCGGTGCTTTTGTCGGCAAGCTGGAGTTGCACGCCAAGTTCACGACAGAGCGCGGCCACATTACCGTCAAGCCCGAGGTCAAGGCGCAGGAATTCGTATCGCTCGCCGGCCGCAACGGGACAGGCTGGCGCGTGGTCATCGGCGCCGACGGCCGTGCCATCGATCTGTCGACGAACGAAGGCAAAGCGGCTGCAGCGCGGCAGTTTGCGGGCCTGAGCACGCCGCTGCGTCTGCAGGCCGTGGATCCCGCCGATAGAAGCGGCGGCAGCAACGGCCGCAACTCGCTGGTGACCGCGGTGGTGCCGCGCCTGTACGTCAACCAGGGGCAGGCCGGCCGCACGCAGGACCCGACGATCTACCAAAGCCGGTCGCCCAGTAGCAACGCCGTGTCCAGGCTCTTGATCGGCCGCGACGCCGCGCGCGGCGGCCTGGTGTTGAATTACGGCTGGCAAAAGAGCTGGAACGACTTCAACCGTGCCATGGGCGCGCCGTTCGAAAACCGCCTGGTGCCGCTGGACGTGATTGCAGGCAACCTGAAGGCAATGGGCACCCGCGACCCGGCGCGTTATGGCGAGTTGGCCTACGTCAACGAAAAGCGCCTGCTGCAGGCCAACGGCGAGCGGCTGTATTGGGTACAGACCGGGCTCGATGCAGCCGGCAAGCCGATTCGCGTGCCTTGCCTGCGCGAGGGCGACGTCTACAACACGACGCTGGTGACGATCGAAGGCCGCCCCGGTTTGCATTTGGCCAGCGCGCAGCAGACCAACGGCAGCCGCGTTGCCAGCCCCTTGTCCAAAGCCGCGCCCACCACGGCCTGGCCGGGGCCAGCGCCAGCGGGCGTGACGCGCAAGAGCGTCAGCGCCTTTGCCGCGTACCAGGTCGCAGAGTCGTATCGGCAACGCCTGCTGGCGATGCAATCCAACACCGGCCTCAGCCCGGCGCAGCTGGGTCGTATCGACGGCCAAATCCAGACCCTGACGCAGCGCCTGGCGCAAGCGCGCAGCCGCCTGGTGCCAGCCAGCAACGGTCTGCTGCGCGTGGAGGCCGGTGGTCGCCTGGTGGCCTCACCGCGGCTGACCACCGCAATTCAAAGCTGGCCGCGAGAAGCCGCGCGGCAAGACGCCTACACGCAGTACCTCACGACGCTGTGAGCGGCGGCCCGGCGCAGGCGTGGCGGCCGGATCACCACCGTCCATTGGACCGCCAAAAACACCTGGCAAAACACGAGCCACCAATCCCGACGCCATGCGGATAAACGCGCCACTGTGTATGCGTTTTGCTCCGACGTAACGGCCAGTTTCGCGCCGCGCCGCGCCGCCGTTCGCATCCCTACACTGGCCCGGCCGGCGTGAAATAGTTCACGCCCGGGCTGGCCGGCCCCCAGGTTGATCCGCGGTGCCGCAGCTGTTCAACCGCGTGTTTCTTGCCTGGGGTTTGCCATGACTTGCGTTTTCCATCTCAGCCGTGTTTCGACGGGTGTCTCGGTCTTCCTGGTGTCTGTCTGCGCAGCGTCGCCTGCCTGGGCGCAGGGCGGTCCAGCGGCAGCCGCAATGGCCGCCATCACGGGGCAGCAAGAGGCGGTCAGCGCCGATCAGGTGGCCAAGGCCCACACACGCGCCTCCATCGCAGCGCGGGCCCTGCTCGGCACCGCTGCCGACACGATGAACCCGGATGAGCTGGAAGCCCAGCTGGCCGACCGCGTGCCCGGCTTTGCCGGCTGGGTCCACCGTGAAGACGGCAGCAGCGTGATGCGCATGGCGCGCCGTGCCGCCGTCGCGTCTGGTGCCATCGGCAAAGGCGGCGCGGCCAGCACGCCTGAGCGATCAGTCAGTGCAGACGCGCTCAGCCGGGCCATGGAAACGCCGGTCGACGTGAAAACGGCGCTGTTCGATTCGCGCCAGCTGCTGACCTTCAAGAACCGCGCTTTTGCGCTGGCGTCGATCAAGGGCGTGATCGCGACGTCGATCAACCGCGCCACCAACCGCGTCGAGGTGACCTACAACCAGGAGCTCGCTGCCGACGCCATCGAGGCGCTGGCTGCGCAGCTGGCCGCAGCCGGCATTCCGAAGGCTGCGCTGGTGCTGCAGCCGGGTGAGTTGCCGCGTGCGGTGGCCACGGTGGGCACCTCGGTGCGGTCGCAGCCGCTGCCGCTGGCCGCTGGCGCGCAGTTCAACTTCAGCACCACCGAAGGCACGTTCGTGTGCTCGGTGGGGGTGCCGGCCACCCGGGCGGGCGTGCTCGGCTTCGTGACGGCATCGCACTGCAGCCAGCAGGTGTACAGCGTCAACGCAGGCACCACGATGACGGCGCCCAACGGCACCTTCGTCGGCAGTGAAACGGTGGACCCGGCGGGCTTCAGCTGCTCGCTGCCCGACACGCTGGGCTGCCGGGAAGGCGACGCGCTGTTCGTCAGCGGCGGGCCGGCCAACGCAGTGGATTTCGGCCGTGTGCTGATCACCGGCACCCGCAGCCTGATCGTCAACGGCACGATCCCCGTGCAGGGCTCGCTGGCGTATCCGACGGTGGGGCAGACGGTCTACAAGACCGGCCGCACCACCGGCACGCGCTCGGGCCGCGTCGCGCGTGTCTGCGTCAACGCACTCGTCGGCGACGGCGCGGGCAACACCTACGGCGCGCTGTGCTCGGTGGAGTTGAACAGCACCACCTTCATAGCCGGTGGCGACAGCGGCTCGTCGGTGTGGCTGTACGACGGCACCGGCGCGGTCATCAACGGCATCGTGTCTTACGGCAGCAGCACCACCGGCGGCTACTCGCCCTGGGGCGGCGTGACCAAAGAGCTGGGCGCGTTGACGATCCGCTGAGGGACAGCCCGCTTGCGCATCACAGGGACGGGCGTCCCAGGCTTGCGCGGGCGGGTCAATCCATGGCTGACGAAGGCGGGCCTTCAGCCACCCGCGCCAGCGCCGCGGTCCACTGCACGATGGCCGCGTCGCGCTCCGCGTCCGGCGTGCGCAGCAGCGCCGACGGGTGGCGCACGATCAACACGGGCCGGCCATCGTGGCGGGCCAGCCAGCGCCCCTCGTTGGCCAGCACGGGCACGGTCTGCCCCATCAGGCTGAAAGCTGCCGTGGCGCCCAGCGCAACCAGGATGGCGGGCTGCACCAGCGCGATCTCGCGTTCGAGCCAGGGCCCACAGGCCAGCACTTCTTTTTGCGCCGCGGTCTTGTGCAACCGCCGCTTGCCACGGAACTCGTACTTGAAGTGCTTGACGGCGTTGGTGAGGTAAGCATCTGCTGCCCACGGCTGGCCCGCCAGCACACGCTGCAACAGCTGGCCCGCCGGGCCGACGAAGGTGCGGCCTTCCAGGTCTTCACGATCGCCGGGTTGCTCACCCACCAGCATCACACGCGCGCGCTCGGGCCCGCGGCCCGGCACGGCCTGCGTGGCAGCGGCGTGCAGCGGGCAGGCCGTGCAGGACCGCAGCGCGGCCGTCAGCGCTTGCAGCGAAGTCACTGCAGACAGAGCCGGGTGAGCAGCGGGATCGAACAGCGGCCCGCCCGCGGCAGGTACCGGCGCAGACCCGAGCACAGGTACAGGCACAGGCACAGGCGCAGGCGCAAGCGCAAGCTCAGCCACAGACGCAGACACAGACGCAGACGCAGACACAGGCG
>JAJAZC010000210.1 GCA_026785885.1 Rubrivivax sp. | reverse complement strand
GGCTGTACCACTGCTGCAGGAAGTACATCCGCAGCATGCGGGGCACGCCGATGGGCGGGCGGCCCACGCGGCCGCTGCTGGGGTAGTGCGGCTCCACCAGCGCAATCAGCGCCGTCCAAGGCACCACCTGCTGCATCTCGCCCAGAAACTTCTCGCGCCTCGTCTTGCGCTTCTTGCCCGCGTATTCCAGGCTGGCAAAGCTGGTCTGTTTCATGCCTCAATCATCCTCGGCGCCACCGGGCTCCGCCATCGTGCTTGACCCGGATAAATCAGCGTTTCCCTAAGCTTTCCAGCACCGAAGGAGAAACGCCAAGTCCGCTGTCTGCACCCCGTGCCCACCCTCCCCGATCCCCACGCGTGCGCCGACCACCGGGCATTGGCAGCACCTGGGCTTGCGGGTGCTCAGCTGGCCCGGCTCTTGGTTCACCCGGCTACGCGATCAGGCCGCAGAACGTGCGCGCTGGCGTGCCTTGCGCAACCTCAGCGACAGCACCCTGCGCGACATCGGCCTGTTCGATGAGATGCCGCCGCGCCAGCCGGGTGTGAGCGCGATCGTCTACGAACGCGGCCGCTGGTCTTGATGCCGGCCGGCCCCCGCTGCAGGCCGCGTTTGATCAGTGGCAGACCCGCGCTTGACCTGCGCTTCCCCCGCGCTTCCCCCGCACTTGATCTTCACTACACCCGCGAGGTCACCGCGCCAGCGTGCGTGCGCAGCCATTCCAGCAGGCGCGGTGCAATCTGCGCCAGGGGCAGCACCTCGTGCGCTGCGCCATGCGCGATGGCTTCGCGCGGCATGCCGAAGACGACGCAGCTGGCCTCGTCCTGCACGATGTTGAAGCTGCCGGCGTCGCGCATCGCGCGCATCGCCTTGGCACCGTCGGCGCCCATGCCGGTCAGCATCACACCCAGCGCGTTGCGGCCAACCACCCGCGCGGCGCTGTCGAACAACACGTCGACACTGGGGCGGTGGCGGTTGACCGGCTCGCCGTCCCGCACCCGCGCCACGTAGTTGGCGCCCGAGCGCTCGACGCTCAAGTGCAGCCCGCCCGGTGCGATGTAGGCGTGGCCGGGCAGCACCCGTTCACCGTCCACCGCCTCGGCCACGCGGACGCGGCACAAGCCGTCCAGCCGTGCCGCATAGCTCTTCGTGAAGCCGGGCGGCATGTGCTGCGTGATCATCACCGCGGCGCTGTCCGCGGGCAGGTTGATGAGCAGCTCGCGCGTCGCCTCGGTACCGCCGGTGCTGGCCCCGATGAAGACGATCTTCTCGGTCGACAAGCGGCCCAGGGCGGCCATCGGAGCGGGCCTTGACGGCGCTGCGGCCGCGGCGGTGGCGCTGGCTGCAGGCCCGGCCGGCGTAGCCAGCCGGTGCACGCGTGCCCGCGCCGCTGTGCGAATCTTGTCGGTGATGTCGGCGCCCAGCTGCTTGAGCCCATCCACAACACCAATCTTGGGCTTGCTGACAAAGTCCACCGCGCCCAACTCCAGCGCTTTGAGCGTCACATCGGCGCCGCGCTCGGTAAGGGTGGACACCATCACCACCGGCATGGGCCGCAGGCGCATCAGGCGTTGCAGAAAATCGAGCCCGTCCATGCGCGGCATCTCGATGTCCAGCGTGATGACGTCCGGGTTGAGGTTGCGGATCATTTCGCGCGCAACCAGCGGGTCGGCCGCGGCACCGACGCAGGTCATGTCGGGCTCGCGATCGATGATTTCTGTCAACAGCCCGCGCACCAGCGCCGAATCGTCCACCACCAACACCCGAATCTTGTTGTTCATCGTGTTCACTCCAAGCGCTGGTTCAGCGGGTTCAGAACAGGTCGATCGAGCCGCCGCTGCAGGGCTTGGCTGGTGCTGCGCGGTTGGCGGCGGCACGCTCCAGCGCGGCCAGCGCTTCGGTGTTGGCCGAAGCCAGGCGCTTGACCATGGCCTTGCCGCTGGCCGGCAGGAAGCAGACCTTGCGGGGGTAGATGTCCAGCACGTCCTTGCTGACCACCGTGATGCGCTCGGTGCGCAGGTAATCCAGCACGAAGCGGGTGTTGCGCTCACCGACGTTGATGCTGTTCATGCCGCTGACGACGCTGCCACCGCCGAAGACTTTGGCTTCCATGCTGGAGCGGTTGGCGCCGCGTTTGATCAGCTCGCCGATCAACAACTCCATCGCAAAGTTGCCGTAGCGGCCACTGTCGCCATCTGTGCCGGCGCCGCCGTCGGGCAGCAGGAAGTGGTTCATGCCGCCGACACGTCGGTCACGGTCCCACAGGCAGGCGGCGATGCACGAGCCCAGCGTGGTCATGACCAGCATGTCGGTGTCGTGCACGAAGAACTCGCCAGGCAGCACCTTGACCGCGTCGTTCTCGAAATGCGCGTCGTAGAAGAAAAACGAGGCCGCGCCTGGCTTGCGGGGCCGCGCCTTCAGCTCGGCAAGACGGCTGTGGGTCGCTGCACCCGGGGTGCGCATGGGCGGCCCGGCAGGGGCAGTGGCAGGAGCGGTCGACGGTGTGGGCATCCGGGTCTTATCGGCGCCCGGGTGGGTGGCTTGAGGTGAGCCTCACAGCCGCTCGTAGATGGTCTTGCCGCGCAGGCGGAAGAGATCGTGCGAGTCGGTGAAGTTCTCGGAATGGCCGACGTACAGCAGGCCACCGGCTTTCATGGCCGCATGGGTGCGCTCCAGCACCTTGCGCTGCGTCGGCGCATCGAAATAGATCATCACGTTGCGGCAGAACACCAGATCGAACGGCTCGCCCAGGCTGGCCCAGCTGGTGGCCATCAGGTTGAAGGGCAGGAACTCGACCACCCGCGCCAGCTCCGGCTTGATGCGGATGTGGCCGCTGTTGGCGCCGGTGCCACGCAGAAAGTGGCGCTTCAGCCGCTCGGCGCTCAAGCCGCGAGCGTCGGCTGCATAGACGCCGCGCTGCGCGGTGGCCAGCACCTGGGTGTCGATATCGCTGCACACCAGCCGCACCGGTGTTGCGGTGCCCAGCGTCTCGGCCACCGTCATGGCCAGCGAGTAAGGCTCTTCGCCGGTGCTGGCCGCGTTGCACCAAATGCGCAGCGGCCGCGCGGCGCGGGCCAGCAGGTCGTCGTGTAGCGCAATGAAGTGATGCTCCTCGCGGAAGAAGGCCGTCAGGTTGGTCGTCAGGCTGTTGACAAAGGCCTGCCACTCGGCGTCGGCCGTGGCTGCACCGGCGCGCTCCAGCCAGCCCAGATAGTCGGCAAAGGAGGTGTGCCCCGTTTCGCGCAGCCGGCGCGACAAACGGCTGTAGACCATGGCCTGCTTGCCTTCATGCAAGCTGATGCCGGCGCGCTGGTAGATGAGTTGGCGCACGCGCTCGAAGTCCGCGGGCCGCAACGCGAACTCTTGTTCAGGGGCGGCGGGGCTCAGAGCAGCAGTTGAATTCATGGACAGCTGGACTCACGATAAGGCGGGCGGTGGTTTGAAGTGTCGGCCGCCGGCTGCTCGTATCGGCGGCTGATCAGCGCGGCGACAACAGCGCTTTTCGACCCGCTACACCGCACAACTCCACTGCTAGACTGGCTGCGCCCCCACCCGTCTGCCCGTCGCTTGCAGACCAGCGCACTGCAGCCGCACTGCAGACAGCACCGCACGCAGCACCGCACGCAGCACCGCATGTCCAGCCCCCCGACCCGTCGATCCCCGTCAGACCCCCTGCGCCAGTTCGAGCGTGCGCTGCAGTTGCTGGAGCAATCGGGCCAGCCGCTGCCGCCTGGCGAGCCGGGTTCGGCCGCATGGCAGCAGGCCTTGATCGAAGCGCTGGTGGAGCTGTCCAGCCGCGACGCGCTGACCGGCCTGGCCAACCGCCGCGCCTTTGCCGTGGCGCTGGCCCGTGAGATCGACCGCGTTGCCCGCAGTGGCGAGCCCGCGCTGCTGCTGGCGCTGGATATCGATCACTTCAAGCGCGTCAACGACAACCTGGGCCATAACGCGGGTGACCAGGTCATCCGCGCCGTGGCCCGTGCGCTGCTGGACAGCGTGCGGCCGATGGACCTGGTGGCGCGCGTCGGCGGCGAAGAGTTCGCCATCATCCTGCCCAACTGCGCCAGCACCTTCGGCGAGACCGTGGCCGAGCGCATCCGCCGCCGTGTCGAGCGCATGCCGGTGCCCTTGGCCATGCCCCCAACGGCCGGCACGCCGCAGCAGACGGTGTCGGTCACGGTCAGTATCGGCGGGGCTTTTGCGCCCCAGTGGGTGCGCTCCACACCCTTGCTGTGGCAAGAGCGCGCCGATCAACAGCTGTACCACGCCAAGGCCCAAGGGCGCAATCTCGTGCGGCTGGAGCCGACCGCGGTGTCGGTGGTCAGCAACGAAGAAAAGCGCTTGCTTTTCGACACCTTCCATAGCCAGGAATACGAATGATCGCCAGCGCGCCGGCCCCGCAACCCTTGGCCCCGGCCCAGCCCTTGAAGCACATCATCGCCGTCACCAGCGGCAAGGGTGGCGTGGGCAAGACCTTCGTTTCGGCCAATCTGGCCGCCGCGCTGGCCCGCGCCGGCAGGCGTGTGCTGGTGCTGGACGCCGACCTCGGCCTGGCTAACCTCGATGTAGTGCTGAACCTGTTTCCGAAGATCACGCTCCACGACGTCTTCACCGGCAAGCACAAGCTGGCCGATGCGGTGCTTCCGGCGCCGGGTGGCTTTCATGTGCTGCTGGCTGGATCGGGCATGGTCGAGTACTCGCGCATGACGCCCGAAGTGCGTGACCAGTTGCAGAAGGTCATAGCCGAAGTGGCGCCGCGCTTCGACCACGTGCTGCTGGACACCGGCGCCGGCATCAGCGACGTCGTGCTGTACACGGTGTCGTTGGCCGGCGAGGTGCTGGTGGTGGTGACGCCCGAGCCGACGTCATTGACCGACGCCTACGCCACCATCAAGGTGTTGGCCACCACGCAGGGGCGGCGCCGCATCAGCCTGCTCGTCAACCAGACACGAAAGCCCGGCGAAGGCCGCGCCGTGCGCCAGCAGCTGCAGCAGGTGGTGGACCGCTACGTCAGCCCCGGCCTGGACCAGCCGGTGCGGCTGGATCTGCTGGGCGAGGTGCCATCCGACCCCGCCGTGCGGGATGCCGTGCAGCGCCGCCAGCTGCTGCTGGAAGCGATGCCGGGCACACCGGCAGCGGTGGCGCTGATGGCGGTGGCAACCAAGCTGACGGCCGGCTGAGCTGCAGCGCCAGGCGCTAGGCTCCAGCTCCCATGCGGCTGCCTTCGGGCCTGTCTATAGCCATGCAATTGCACATGCCGTTGCGCCTGCCATTGCGCTTGCCTAGTCGCATGCCGCCGCGCGCCTGCCTCGCGCACCGCACCGCAGTTGCTGCAGCCAGCGTCTTGCTGCCGGTGCTGCCGGTGCTGCTGGCTGGTTGCATCGTGGTGCCGCAAACGCAGATCGTGTACGACGCGGCCTGCCGCGTCGAGACCCGGCAAGTCACGCTGCAGGCCGCCTACCTGGGCGGCTTCCAAAGCTGCCTCGGCGAGGGTTGCACCGCCATGCTGGCGACGATGGGCCTGATCACCGCAGCGTCGGTGGTGGTCTCGGGCAGCATCGCGCTGGTGGGCAACGTCGTGTACTTCATCGAGCGGCAGGGGCGCTGCGAACGCATAGCCCCCAACCCGGCAGCGCCGCTGGGCTTGCCGCCGGCGCAACCGCTGGCGCAGCCATTGGCGCAACCGTTGGCGCAACCGCTGGCCTAGTCTCCTGCACCGATCCGCGGCTTTGGTTTTCTGACCGCGCGTCTCGGCGCGTTGCGCTTTTTGCTCAACCCCGCAGCAACACGATCAGCGCCCCGGCGCCGCCCATCGGGCCGCTGGCCTGCGTGAAGGCCAGCACCCGCTCGTGCTGGCCCAGCCAGCGCTGCACTTTGCCTTTGAGCACCGGCTCGCGCCCCGGTGAGCCGTGGCCCTTGCCGTGCACCACGCGCAGGCAGCGCCAGCCGCGGCGCGCGGCCTCGCGCAGAAACAGTGCCATCGCATCGCGCGCTTCGTCGCGGCGCAGGCCGTGCAGATCGAGCTCGGCCTGGATGGCCCAGTGGCCGCGGCGCAAACGCGTGACGACGTCAGGGCCAACGCCGGGGCGGTGGAAGCTCAGGCCGTCGTCGGTGAGCAGCAGGGTTTCGATGTCGACCTCGTCGCTCATTGCCTCCAGCAGCGCTGCGCGTTCATCGGCCTCGCGCTGGCGGGGCAGCGGCTCGGGCCGTGGCAGCTGCGGCAGGCTCAGGCCGTGCGGCGGCAACAGCGTGACGGGGCCGACCGCGTCAGCGAAGAAGCGCCGCTGGCGCTCGGCCGCGGCCACTGCGGCGCGCTGCTGCGCGGCGTGTTGCAGCCGCTGGCGGTCACGCTCCTGCAGCGATTCACGCAATGCGCCCAGTCCGGCCAGTCCCGGGCCCGGCCCTTTGAAGCGGCTGGTCTTCACAGCAGCCCGCGCTCGGCCATCGACACGATATGGCCCTGGCCGACGACGATGTGGTCCAGCACGCGCACGTCGATCAGCTTGAGCGCGCTCTGCAGCGTCTGCGTCAGGAACTCGTCGGACCGCGATGGCTCGGCCACGCCCGAGGGATGGTTGTGGGCCAGCACTACGGCCGCGGCGTTGAGCGCCAGCGCGCGCTTGAGCACCTCGCGCGGGTAGACGCTGGTCTGCGTCAACGTGCCTTGAAACAGCTCTTCCAGCCGCAGCAGCCGGTGCTGCGTGTCCAGGAACAGCACCGCAAAGACCTCCTGCGTGCGCCCGGCCAGCTGCAGGCCGAGGTAGTCCTTGACGCGCTGCGGGTTGTCGAAGACCGGCGCTGACGCCATCTGCTGGGCCAGCGCGCGGCGTGCGATTTCGGCCACCGCCAGCAACTCGGCGCGCTTGGCTGGCCCCAGGCCTTTGACGTTTTGCAGCAGCTCCGGCGCGGCGTTGACGAGCCCGGCGAACCCGCCGCAGCTGTTCAGCACATCCTGCGCCACGCTGACCACGCCGCGGCCCCGGTAGCCGGTGCGCAGCAGCAGTGCCAGCAGTTCAGCGTCGGCCAGGGCACCAGCGCCACGGGCCAGCAGTTTTTCGCGCGGGCGCTGGTCCGGGGGCAGGTCTTTCATCGAAAAGGGCGCTCGCTAGAATCGGGCGCAGTCTATGCGAGGGGTTGCGCTAAGCGCCGCAGCCGCAGCGCCACTGATGACCTTGCCAATGTTTTTTTGCTGTCCGTGTTGCTGTCTGGATTAATGCCGGTATGCCTGCCTTTATCGCTGTCCCTATCGCTGTCCCTATCGCTGTCCCTATCGCCGTCCTTACCGCAGCCCCTGTTGCTGTTGTTACTGTGGCTTCTACCGCTGTCCCCACCGTGAACGTTGTCCAACCCGGCTCATTCCTGACCTTGCATTACCGCCTGGCTGGGCCCGACGGTGCTGACGTGGTCAACACCTTCAACGACAAGCCCGCGACGCTGTCTCTCGGTACGGGCCAATTGGCGCCGGCCATCGAAGAACACCTGATCGGCCTGCCCGAGGGCGCGCACGAGTCCTTCGATCTGCTAGCCGGTGCCGCCTTCGGCCCGCGCAACCCCGAGATGCTGCAGCGCGTGAAGCTGAGCCTGCTGCATGAACTGGGCGACCCGGCCGCGCAATACGCACCGGGCGAAGTGGTGCAGTTCCCGACGCCCGACGGTGGCGGCGCCTATGCTGGCGTGGTGCGTGAGTGCGGCCCGGACTGGTTGCTGTTCGACTTCAACCACCCGCTGGCGGGCCAGCCGGTGCGCTTTGAAGTGCGCCTGCTCGGGGTGCTTTGAGCAGGGTGGAAACGGTGAATACAGTGCATACGGTGAACATGGCCATCGAAGAAGTCCTGCTGGCCGAGCCGCGCGGTTTTTGCGCCGGGGTGGACCGCGCGATCGAGATTGTCGAAAGGGCGCTGGCGCGCTTTGGTCGCCCGATCTACGTGCGCCACGAGATCGTGCACAACACCTACGTCGTCGATGATCTCAAGGCCAAAGGCGCGATCTTCATTGAAGACCTGGCCGACGTGCCGCCCGGCGCCACACTGGTCTTCAGTGCGCACGGCGTGAGCCAGGCGGTGCGCCGGGAAGCTGCGCAACGCGGCTTTCAGGTCTTCGACGCGACCTGTCCGCTGGTTACCAAGGTGCACGTCGAGGTCGCCAAGCTGTCGCGCGAAGGCTACGAGTTCATCATGATCGGCCACAAGGGGCACCCCGAGGTCGAAGGCACGATGGGCCAGCTGAGCGAAGGCATCTACCTGGTCGAGGCCGCCGCCGATGTGCAACGTGTGCAGCCCCGCGGCGCCAAGCTGGCGGTGGTGACGCAAACGACGCTGAGCGTCGACGATGCAGCGCTGATCCTGGCCGAGGTCAAGCGCGCCTTTCCGCATGTGCGCGAGCCGAAGAAACAGGACATCTGCTACGCCACGCAAAACCGGCAGGACGCCGTCAAGGTCATGGCGCCGGCGGTGGACGTGGTCATCGTCGTCGGCAGCCCCACCAGCAGCAACAGCAGCCGGCTGCGCGAGCTGGCCGAGCGGCTGGGTGCTGCTGCCTACATGGTCGAAGGTGCGGCCGACCTGCAGCCCGGCTGGTTCGACGGCCGCCGCCGTGTCGGCCTGACAGCCGGCGCTTCTGCGCCCGACGTGCTGGTGCAGGCGGTGATGGACCGGCTGCGCGAGTTCGGTGCCATCAGCATCCGCAAGATGGACGGCGTCGTCGAGAACGTGCGCTTTCCGCTGCCGCGCGGGCTAAGTGACCGCAGCATGGCTGCGCTGGCGCAGGGCACCGAGCCGCCGCGATCCTGAACATCGCTGCGCCGGCATGCCACTGCACCCCGCTGTGGCCTGCGTGAAACGGCGCCGACAGAGCGCCGTTTTCGCTGATTGAAACAACGATCCGAGGCTTCACGATGATCGACATCCAACTGCTGCGCCGGGACCTGCCCGGTGTCGTTGCCCAGCTGCAGCGCCGCAAAGACCCGCAGCCGTTTCTGGACGTGGCGCATTACACGCAGCTGGAGGCTGAGCGCAAGCACATCCAGACCACCACCGAGCAGGCCCAGGCGCGGCGCAACACGCTGAGCAAACAGATCGGCCAGCTCAAGAGCCGCGGCGAAGACACGGCCGGCCTGATGGCCGAAGTGAGCGGCATCGCAGAGCAGATGAAACAAGGCGGCGAGCGGCTGGAGCAGATCCAGGCTGCGCTGCAATTGCTGCTGATGTGCCTGCCCAACCTGCCGCAGCCCGAAGTGCCCGATGGCAGCGACGAGAGCG
>JAJAZC010000209.1 GCA_026785885.1 Rubrivivax sp. | reverse complement strand
TGGCACGCAGGCGACGGCGCCATTCGGTCATCGCCCGCATCGGCGCGCTGCCGGTGCCGGTGCAGATCATCACGATGTGGCTCGTGGGGTGGTTGGGCATCAGGAAGCTGGCGCCGAAAGGGCCGATGACCTGCACGCTGTCGCCCACCTGCAGGTCGCACAGGTAGTTGCTGGCGACGCCGCGCACCGGCCGGCCCTGATGGTCTTGCAGCACGCGCTTGACCGTCAGCGACAGGTTGTTGTAGCCGGGCCTTTCGCCGTTGCGTGGGCTTGCGACGCTGTACTGCCGCGCTTGGTGCAGCCGGCCTTGCGCGTCCAGCCCGGGCGGCACGACGGCAATGCTTTGCCCCTCCAGCACCGGCAGCGGCAGCGTGCCGAAGTCCAGCACGATGTGGTGCGTGTCGTAGTCGGTGCCGGCCTGCGTCACGCGCACATTGCCGGTGACGGTGGCGGTAATGCTTTTGCCCGCCGAGCGCGGGCCGTAGATGTTGGTATAGGCGTGCGCGGCAGACCATGGCGGCAGTTGCGCACCGATGGCACCGATGGCGCCGATCGCGTTGGTTGCAGCGATGGTGCTGCCGGCGAATGCTGCGCTGTCGGCGACTGCTGCGGTGGACGAGTTCTGCACCGCAGCATCGGCTGTTGTGCCGGCTGTCGGACCGGCTGTCGCATCGGCCGACCCAGCGGTCATATCCGCAATCGCCGCGCCCGCCTCGGCCAAGGCCTGCGCGTTCAGCTCCTGCGGCAGCTCACCCCAACCCAGCTGCTCGTCTATGGAATACGCGCGCGCCTCGGGCACCACACGCCAGTTGTCGATGGAGCCTGTAGGGCAGGGCGCAATGCAGGCCATGCACAGGTTGCAGATCGCGGCATCCACGACGTAGTTGTTGCTGTCGTGCGTGATGGCCTTTTGCGGGCAGATCGCTTCGCAGGTGTTGCAGCGGATGCAGATTTCCGGGTCGATCAGGTGCTGTTTGATCACCAACAGTTCCGAAGCGTCCATCGCGCGATTTCAGTTGAAGCGCACGTACTCGAAGTCCACAGCCTGCCGGTTGATGCCGATCGGTGGCGGTGCGATCCAGTTGGCGAAGCGGCCGGGCTCGACGACGCGCCCCATCAGGCTGGCCACAAATGCGCGGTCGCTGGCACTGGGCAGCCAGTTGTCTTTTCTGGCGGCCCATTCCGCCTCGCTGACGACGCGGCCTTCGGGCGTGACCTTGGCGCCGGCCAGCGCGCCGATGTTGCGGTGGAAAGCCTTGTGCGGAACGGTCAGCCGCAGCGTTATGCCGGCCTTCTCGATCACCTTGTTCCAGCGGCCGACACCGCCGATGCTGTCCTTGATGTAGTCGTCACGCAGCACCTCGTTGAGCGCATTCAGCATCGGCACCTCGCGCTCGATCAACTGGCCGTTTTGCACCGCCAGCACCTTGTAAGTCTGGCCGCGTAACCGGTGGTCGTCCTGGCGTTTGCTTTCCTCGTAGCGGCCTTTCAAACCGGTGCTGTAAAAGGTGGCGGCGTTGCTGGATTCGTCACTGCCGAAAAGATCGATGGTGACGCTGAAGTGGAAGTTGAGGTAGCGCTGGATGGTCGGCAGGTCGATCACGCCGGCCGCGCGCAGGCGTGTGGCGTCATCGGTCTTGAGCTCGTTCATCACCGTGCAGGTGCGGTTGATGACACGCCCGATGCCGGACTCGCCGACGAACATGTGGTGCGCTTCTTCCGTCAGCATGAACTTGGTCGTGCGGGCCAGCGGGTCGAAAGCGCTCTCGGCCAGTGCGCAGAGCTGGAACTTGCCGTCACGGTCGGTGAAGTAGGTGAACATAAAGAAGCTCAGCCAGTCCGGCGTGGCTTCGTTGAAGGCTTGCAGGATGCGCGGGTTGTCCTCTTGCCCGCTGCGGCGCTGCAGCAGCGCTTCGCCTTCCTCGCGGCCGTCGCGGCCGAAGTGTTTGTGCAGCAAATAGACCATCGCCCACAGGTGGCGGCCTTCTTCGACGTTGATCTGAAACAGGTTGCGCAGGTCGTACTGGCTGGGTGCAGTGGCACCCAGGTGGCGCTGCTGCTCGACTGAAGCCGGCTCGGTGTCGCCCTGCGTGACGATGATGCGGCGCAGGTTGGCGCGGTACTCGCCGGGCACATCGGTCCAGGCGGCCTGGCCCTTGTGATCCCCGAAGTGGATCTTGCGGTCGGCCTCACCAGGGTTCAGGAAGATGCCCCAGCGGTAGTCCGGCATCTTGACGTGGCCGAACTGCGCCCAGCCCGCCGGGTCGACGCTGGTGGCGGTGCGCAGGTAGACGTCGTGCTGCTGGCTGCCGTCCGGGCCCATGTCGTCCCACCAGGACAAGAAGCTCGGTTGCCACTGCTCCAGCGCGCGCTGCAGCGTGCGGTCCTCGGACAGGTTGACGTTGTTCGGAATCTTGTCGCTGTAATTGATGGTGGTCATCGGGTGGGTTCGAAAGTAGGTTGTGGGTCGGCTTCCGTGCGGATCAAGTGGACGCCGCGGAACCGGCTTTGCCGGGCCGCTGGCGGCGCCCCTCGATGGGCAGCGCCGCCGGGCGCTCCGGGGGGGTCGTCATACGCGTTGCCAATCGAAAGCGGCCTTGTCGCCTGTGCCGTAAACCTTGAGCTCGCCCTTGTCGCCGACAGCATTGGGTCGCTGGAAGATCCAGTTCTGCCACGCGGTCAGGCGGCCGAAAATGCGCGTTGCCATGTTCTCCGGCCCGTTGAAGCGCAGGTTGGCTTCCAGGCCAGTCAGCGCATCGGGGTTCATCGCCACACGCTGTTCGATAGCGATGCGCGTCTCGTCAGCCCAGTCGATGTCATCGGGGTTGCTGGTGATCAGGCCCAGCGCAAAGGCTGCATCCGCATCCAGCGGCTGGCCGGCGACACCTCGGGCACCGTCTTGCGCCACGGCCCGCACGGCGTCCAGCGCAATCTGCTCACCGTAGAAGCGCCGCTGCAGCCGGCTCTGGCCGGTGGCCATCGGGTACCAGCCAAAGTTGGCATCGCCCACCGTGATCCTGGGCGTGCGGTCTGCGTCGTCGGGCAGCGCCAACTGGTAGACGCGGTCGCAGGCCAGCGCCAGCTCCAGCAAGCTGCCGGCGAAACAGGAGCCCGGCTCGGCAAAAGCAAACAGGCTGCGGCTGGACACATCCAGGCGGCTGAAGGTGCGCCGCAGCAGGCCCACCGTTTCACGCACCAGCCAGTGCTGGGCATGCTGCTGCAGCGTCGCATCCAGGGCCATAACGTCGGCGGTTACGCCTTGGGTCTTGATCAGCCAAAGGCCGATGTCGGGCTCGTTGCTGCGCATCTGCAGGATCGCGTCGTCCAGCTCGCGGGCAAGGGCCAGCGGGTACCAAGCTGCACCGGCGGCTTCGATGGCGGCTACGTCGGCCGGCTGCGCGCCGCTGGGTGCATGCACGGTAAAGGTGGCGGCGCGGCGGGCACGGTCGATCTGCACCTGCACATGGCCGTAGCGCAGGGCGTCGGGCGCGTCGTGGCGCTGCAGCGGCAGCAGGCTGACGCCGCGTGCCGCTGCCGGGCGGTCGCTTTGCGCAGCCAGCTGCAGCGCGCGCTCCTGCACCTTGGCTGCAAACACTGCGGGCTTGGCGATGTCGTCCACCAGCCGCCAATCCTTGGCGCGCTGGCCGCGCACGCCTTCGACGCTGGTGCAGAAGATGTCGGCCAGATCGTGGCGAACCCGGCGCTTGTCGGTCACGCGCGTCAGCCCCCCGGTGCCGGGCAGCAGACCCAACAGCGGCACCTCGGGCAGGCTGATGGCGCTGTTGCGGTCATCGACGAGGATGATCTCGTCGCAGGCCAGCGCCAGCTCGTAGCCGCCACCGGCGCAGGCACCGTTGACGGCGGCCAGGAACTTCAGGCCGCTGTGGCGCGATGAATCCTCCAGCCCGTTGCGCGTCTCGTTGGTGAACTTGCAGAAGTTGACCTTCCACGCGTGGCTGGACAGACCCAGCATGAAAATGTTGGCGCCCGAGCAGAAGACCTTGTCGCGTGCGCTCGTCAGCACCACGGTGCGCACCTCGGGGTGCTCGAAACGGATGCGGTTGATGGCGTCGTTGAGCTCGATGTCGACGCCCAGGTCGTAGCTGTTGAGCTTGAGCTTGTAGCCCGGCCGCAAACCGGCGTTTTCATCAAAGTCGGCCAACAGCGTGGCTACCGCGCCTTCGAACCGCAACTTCCAGTGACGGTAGCGGCTGGGCTCGGTGCGGTAGTCGACACGCGGCTCGGCTGTCATCGGCTCGGCGTTCATAGGGATCTCCGGGCTGGCAACACAGTGCAGGTGGGCGCGGGTGGCCTGGGGTGGCAACGAGTGGCTTGATGCGCACTTTAATGCGCGGTGCAGAATCGGGTCAAGCACTTTGCTGCATGAGAGAAGAGACGTTTGCGGCGGCCCAGGTCTGATTGGCCGGCATCACCGGCCGATGGCCGATCGAGCCAACCAGGCCGACCAGGCCGATCGAGCCGATCGAGCCGATCGAGCCGACCAGGCCGGTCAGGCCGGCATCGCCAGCGCTTGGCGCACCTGCTGCCGCAAGGCTGCAAAGGTCGACTGCAGCGGCGCCGCGCTGGTGTTCAAGTGCAGATCGGCCTTGGCGTAGAAGGCCGCGCGGCCGGCCAGGATGGCTTTCAGATCGGCCATCGCTTCGCGGTTGCCGGCCATCGGTCGCAGGTCGCCTTGCGCCGCCACACGCCGCATGTGATCTTCAGGCCGGGCGTGCAGCCACACGGTGGTGCAGTGCGTCAGCAACTGGTTGAAGGTGGCCGGGTCCGACACCAGGCCGCCGGGCGTGGCGATGATGACCTCGGGATGCGTCTGGATCGCTTCTTCCAGCGCGCGGCGCTCATAGCGGCGGTAGGCGCTCTGGCCGTACAGCGCCTGAATTTCGCTGATCGAGCAGCCGGCCAGCTTCTCGATCTCCCGGCTCATCTCGACAAACGGAAACCCGAGATCCTCGGAAAGCAGCGCGCCCAAGGTCGATTTACCTGCACCGCGTAGGCCGATCAGCGCCACCCGGCTGCTGCGTGCGCGGCCATCAATGCCGTCTGGGCCTCCCGGGCCGCCCGGGCCGCCATAGCCGCGGGGGGCCCGTAGGGCCCCCGTGGGCCGCCAGTGGCCCCCAGCGTAGCGGCCCCCGCGCCGCGGGGGGTCGGGGGGGTGGGGCCCCCCCGGGGGGCTGATCAGCCCCCCCG
>JAJAZC010000208.1 GCA_026785885.1 Rubrivivax sp. | reverse complement strand
GTTCTTGGCCAGGATGGTGATGCCGCGCTCGCGCTCGATGTCGATGCTGACCATCACACGTTCGGCGATCTTCTCGTAGTCACGGAAGGTGCCGCTCTGGCGCAGCAGCATGTCGACCAGAGTGGTCTTGCCGTGGTCGACGTGGGCAATGATGGCGATGTTGCGGATGGCGTGCTTCATGGACTGTCCTGAACTTCGATGGGGCTCAGCAGGCGGTCAGCGATCAACTCGCCTGCGGTGATGTGGGCGGTGCCCAAGAAGGCGCACGGTGCGTCGGGGGGCTCCGGCGGACGTCGGTAAACGCGCACCGCGGGTGCATCGGCCAGCGTGACGCGGCGGCGCAGGCCGGTGAGGAAGCGGCCGGCTTCGTCGTCGGGCAGGTGCACAGCAGGCCACGCCGCCACCAGTACGTCGGGCCGCAACAGGCGTGCTTCGCGCTCAGCTTCATTGAAGGACTGCAGTTGCTCAAGCGTGATCGCCAGGTCGATGCGCAATGCACCGCTGCCGGTGCGGCGCAGTGCGGCCAGGTGCGCGCCGCAGCCCAGCGCCTGCCCGATATCTTCGGCCAGCGTGCGGATGTAGGTGCCTTTGCTGCACTGCACGTCGATCACCAGTTCACCGGCATCCGCCTGCCACGACACCACGGTGATGCTGTGGATGGTTACGCGGCGCGGCATGCGTTCGACCTCGATGCCGGCGCGGGCGTAGTCGTACAGCGCCCTGCCTTTGTGTTTGAGCGCGCTGTGCATGGGCGGCACCTGATCGATGGTGCCGACAAACAGCGCACAGGCGGCGGTGATGGCTTCGCAGTCGGCAGACACCGGCCGCGTCGCGATGACATCGCCTTCACGGTCCCCGGTGCTGGTGCGCTGCCCGAGCTTGAGCGTGGCGGTGTAGCGCTTGTCCGCATCGAGGCTGGCCTGGCTGAACTTGGTGGCCGCGCCGAAACACAGCGGCAGCAGGCCGGTGGCCAGCGGATCCAGAGTGCCGGTGTGGCCGCCCTTCTCAGCGCGCAACATACCTTTGGCCTTTTGCAGCGCGTCGTTGCTGGTCCAGCCTAGCGGCTTGTCGAGCAGCAGCACACCGTGCAGTGCACGGCGGGGCTGACGCAATAGAAGGCTGGAAGGGCTCATAACCTCCGCCTTGGCGGCAGAACTACATCAAGGCCCGGCACGGAGCCGGCTTCGCCGGGCCGTAGCCGCAGCCCCCACGGGGGGGTGAGCCGGCGCCGAGGCAGCGCCTGCGCGCTGCTGAGTGGCTGGCAAACGCCAACCGGCTTGCAAGCCGGTTGGCAGCGACCGAACGGAGCGTGGGGGCTCATTCTTTGGCGCGAACGGAGTTCGCCTTCGCGATCAAGGCGCTCAAGTCGGCCGCACGCTCGGTGGTCTTGTCGAAGTGAAAGTGCAGCGTCGGCACGGTGTGGATCGCCAGCCGTTTGAACAGGCCGTTGCGGATGAAACCAGCGGCCTCGTTCAACGCCGCGGCGCTGTCCTCGGGCGTCGACAACAACACCGAAAAGTAGATCTGCGCATGCGCATAGTCCGGCGTCACGTCCACGCTGTTGATCGTGACCATGCCCAAGCGCGGATCTTTCAGTTCACGGATCAACTCAGCCACGTCGCGCTGAATTTGGTCAGCGACGCGGAAACTGCGGTTGGCAACGGCTTTTTTGTGTCGCATGGTCATGTTTGAGCTGGCCCATCAAGAACAAACCCCGCCTCGTTTCGGAGGCGGGGTTTGCCGAGAGAGGGCAAATCCGCCTCACAGCGTGCGTGCCACCTCTTTGACTTCGAAGAACTCGAGCTGATCGCCCTCTTTGATGTCGTTGTAGTTCTTCAGCTTGATACCGCACTCGAAGCCCGACTGGACCTCGCGCACATCGTCCTTCATGCGCTTGACGGACTCGATCTCACCGGTGTAGATCACCACGTTGTCGCGCAGCAAACGGAAGCGCGCATTGCGGATGACCTGGCCAGCGGTGATCATGGAACCGGCCACCGTGCCGATCTTGCTGGCCACGAAGACGGTGCGAATCTCGGCCGTGCCGATGATCTCCTCGCGCTGCTCCGGCGCCAGCATCCCGCCCATGGCGGCTTTGATCTCGTCGACTGCGTCGTAAATGATCTGGTAGTACTTGAGGTCGACGCCGTTGCCTTCAGCCAGCTTGCGCGCGCCGGCATCGGCCCGCACGTTGAAGCCGATGACAACGGCCTTGGACGCGATGGCCAGGTTGATATCGCTCTCGGTGATGCCGCCGACCGCGGAATGCACGATCTGCACGCGCACCTCGGGAGTGCTGAGCTTGACCAGGCTTTGCGCCAGCGCTTCCTGCGAGCCTTGCACGTCGGCCTTGACGATGAGGCTGAGCGTCTGTGCCTGGCCTTCGCCCATGTTCTCGAACATGCCTTCGAGCTTGGCTGCCTGGCGCCGGTTGAGCGTGACCTCGCGGTACTTGCCTTGGCGGAAGGTGGCGATCTCACGCGCACGCCGCTCGTCGCCCAGCACCATGAATTCGTCGCCGGCTTGCGGCACTTCGGTCAGGCCCTGGATCTCCACCGGCATCGACGGGCCGGCTGATTCGCACGGCTTGCCGTCTTCGTCCAGCATCGCGCGCACACGGCCGTAGCTGCTGCCGGCCAGCACGACGTCACCCTTTCTCAAGGTGCCGGTCTGCACCAGCACGGTGGCCACTGGGCCGCGGCCCTTGTCCAGCTTGGCCTCGATGACCAGGCCCTTGGCCGCGGCGTCGGTCGGAGCCCGCAGCTCGAGCACCTCGGCCTGTAGCAACACCTGCTCCAGCAGCGTGTCAACACCGGTTCCGACCTTGGCCGAGACACCGACAAACGGCGAATCGCCGCCGAAGTCCTCGGGGATCACGCCTTCGGCCACCAGTTCGCTCTTCACGCGCTCGAGGTTGGCATCGGGCTTGTCGATCTTGTTCATCGCCACCACGATCGGCACGCCTGCCGCTTTGGCGTGAGCGATGGCTTCCTTGGTCTGCGGCATCACGCCGTCGTCGGCGGCCACCACCAGGATCACGATGTCGGTGGCCTTGGCGCCACGCGCACGCATGGCAGTAAACGCCGCGTGACCCGGGGTGTCGAGGAAGGTGATCATGCCGCGCGGCGTTTGCACGTGATACGCGCCGATGTGCTGCGTGATGCCGCCCGCTTCACCAGCGGCCACACGGGCGCGGCGGATGTAGTCCAGCAGGCTGGTCTTGCCGTGGTCGACGTGACCCATGACGGTGACCACCGGCGCACGCGGCAGCTGCTCGGAATCGTGCAGCGCGGCTTCTTCTTCGGTGAAAGCCTCGGGGTCGTCCAGCTTGGCCGTAAAGGCCTTGTGACCCATCTCTTCGACCACGATCATCGCGGTCTCTTGATCAAGCTGCTGGTTGATGCTGACCATCTGCCCCAACTTCATCAACTGCTTGATGACCTCGGAGGCCTTGACACTCATCTTGTGCGCAAGATCGGCCACCGAGATCGTCTCGGGAATATGCACTTCCTGGATCTGCGCCTCACGCGCCTGCTCGAACGACGAGCCGCCGCCGTCCGCAGCGCCCCGGCGGCCGCCGCGCGGGGCGCGCCAGCCAGCCCGGCCGCCTGAGCTGTCACCCCGGGTCTTCAGCGCCGCACGCTTCTTGGCAGCGTCGTCGGCCCAACTGGAAGACAGCTTTTCACTCTTGACCTGCTTGTTGACGCCGGGCTTGGCCGCCGTGGTTGCACCCGCCACGCCTGGTTTGGCGGTCGGCTTGTGGATCGTGCCCTTGATGGCTTCCTTGGCCACTTCGACCGGCTTCACCTCTTCGGGCTTCTTGGCCAGCATCACCTTCTTGGGCGCGTTCATCATCGCCCGGATCGCTGCGGCTTCGGCCTCGGCAGCCTTGCGGCGCCGCACCAGGTCATCCTGCTTGGCGTTGTCCTCAGCAGCCTTGTCGGCAGCCTTGA
The DNA here is from genome assembly GCA_026785885.1 of Rubrivivax sp. Classification (GTDB taxonomy): domain Bacteria; phylum Pseudomonadota; class Gammaproteobacteria; order Burkholderiales; family Burkholderiaceae_C; genus Rubrivivax. The sequence continues at coordinate 26,203 of JAJAZC010000208.1, read as the reverse complement.
CGACGCGCAGCGCGGGCTTGGCCGGCTCGACCGGCTTGGCCGCTTCGGCGGCTGCTGCGGCGATGGCTTCAGCAGCTGCAGAAGCGGCCGCTGCGGCTGTAGCAGCAGCAGCGGCGCTCTTCGCGGCAGCGGTGGCCTTGGCACCACTTTTGGCAGGCGCAGGCGTTGCCGCTGCAGCAGCAGCAGCAGCAGCAGCGGTTGCGGCGGCTTCGGCAGCCGCACGGGTCGCGGCCTCGGCAGCAGCCGCTTCGGCAACTTCGCGCGCAGCCCGCTCCTGCTCTTCGCGCGCTTCACGCTGGCGGCGTGCTTCGGCCAGCTCTTCTTCCTGCTGGCGAATGGCCGCGGCCTGGGCCTGCGCCTCTTCTTCGCGGCGGAGCAACTCCAGGTCCTCGGCGCTCGGGCCGCTGGGTTCTTCGACAGGGCGGGCTTCATCGCGTTTGACGAAGACGCGCTTCTTGCGCACCTCGACCTGGATCGTGCGCGCACGGCCACTCGAATCGGCCTGCTTGATCTCGGTCGACGTCTTCTTGGTCAGCGTGATCTTCTTGCGCTCGGCGCCGGCCGTCGTGCCGTGCGCGTTGCGCAGGTAGTCCAGCAGGCGTTCCTTATCGCTTTCGGTCAGCGCGTCGTCGGGTGACTGCTTGGTCACGCCAGCGGACTGCAACTGCTCCAGCAGCGCGGTCGTCGGGCGACCCAGCTGCGTAGCCAACTGGGCAACGGTCATCACGGCCATGGGTTCGGTTTCCTCGGGTGTTTCTTGCGCTGAAGGACGGTTGCGGGCAGGCGGTTCACGCAGTGAACCAGTGTTCGCGGGCCTTCATGATCAGCGCCTTGGCGCGTTCTTCGTCGATGCTGGTCATTTCGGTGAGCTCGTCAACGGCAAGGTCGGCCAGATCGTCGCGGGTGTTAACGCCGCCTACGGCCAGCTTGCTGATCAACTCGGGCGTCAAGCCCTCACCGTCGATGTGCAAGTCGCGCAGGTCCTGCGACACCTCTACAACCTTTTCTTCCTTCTCAATCTCCATCGTCAACAGCGCATCCTTGGCCCGCGTGCGCAGCTCTTGCACGGTGTCCTCGTCGAAAGATTCGATCTCCAGCATCTCCGACAGCGGCACATAGGCCACTTCTTCCAAGCTGCTGAAACCTTCGGCGATCAGGATGTCAGCGACTTCGGCGTCGACGTCCAGCTTGTCGACAAACAGCTGACGCACCGATTCGCTCTCAGTAGCCTGCTTGGCCTGCGACTCTTCGGCCGTCATGATGTTGATGCGCCAGCCGGTGAGCTCGGAGGCCAGGCGCACGTTCTGGCCGCCGCGGCCAATCGCAATAGCCAGATTCTCTTCGTCGACGACCACGTCCATTGCGTGGCGCTCTTCGTCGACAACGATGCTCTGCACGTTGGCCGGCGCCAAGGCGCCAATAACGAATTGGGCCGGGTCGTCGGACCACAAGACGATGTCCACGCGCTCGCCAGCAACTTCATTGGTGACGGCGTTGACACGCGAACCACGCACGCCGACGCAGGTGCCGATGGGGTGGACGCGCCGATCGTGGCTGACGACGGCAATCTTGGCGCGGCTGCCTGCGTCACGCGCGCAGCTCTTGATCTCAAGCAGCCCCTGCTCGATCTCAGGCACTTCCTGCGCAAAGAGCTCGATCATGAAGCCCGGTGCATTGCGGCTGAGCATGATCTGCGGGCCGCGCAGCGTTGGATCGATGCCCATCAAAAAGGCGCGCACGCGGTCCCCGCTGCGCAGGTTTTCCTTCGGAATCATGTCGCTGCGCTTAAGGCGCCCTTCGACTCGGCCGCTCTCCACGATGAGGTCGCCCTTGTCCAGCCGCTTGACGGTGCCGGTGAAGATCTTTTCGCCGCGCGCCAGGAAGTCGTTGAGCAGCTGCTCACGCTCGGCATCGCGGATCTTCTGCAGGATCACCTGCTTTGCAGCCTGCGCGCCGATGCGGCCGATGGTCACCGAATCGACGGCCTCTTCGATGTAGTCGCCTTCTTCGATATCGGGGATGCGGTCCAGCGCATCGGACAGCAGTTCTTCGGCGTCCGGGTTCTGCAGGCCGGCCGAATCGGGCACCACCAGCCAACGGCGGAAGGTTTCGTAGTTGCCGGTATCGCGGTCGACGGCAACGCGCATGTCGACCTCGCCGCCGTGCAGCTTCTTGCTGGCCGAGGCCAGCGCTGCTTCTACAGCGCCGAAGACGACGTCACGCTCCACCGTTTTCTCTCGCGAGATGGCATCCACCAACATCAGCATTTCGCGGTTCATCGCCTCACCAGCCTCCGTCACTTGCAGGCGCGGCCGCTGCCGGCGCTGCTGCTTTGTCCGCACCGCCGACCGGGGATGTCCCCGTTTGGCGGCCCTTGAAATTGAGTACCGGCACGAGCCGGGCATCACGCACTTCAGACAGCGTGAAGCCGAGCACCTGCTCGGTTTTTCCGTTCTTGATGGTCAGGCTCCAGCCACCGCTCTCAGCAGCTGCAAGCACGCCTTCCCAAACCTTGCGGCCGTCGAAGGGCTGCTTCAGGGCGACGCGCACTGCCTGGCCGGCAAAACGCTGGTAGTCGGCTTCGCGCTTGAGCGGGCGGTCCAGGCCCGGTGAAGAAACCTCCAGCCGCGCGTAATCCAGGCCTTCGACTTCCAGCACGTAGCGCAGCTGTCGCGTCACGGCCTCGCAATCCTCAACTGTCACGAATGCGCTGGCGTCTGCCTGTGCTTGCGGCTGACCTTCGGCCTGTATTTCTGCCGACACGGCGGGCTGCGATTCATGGACGCGGTCGACGCGGTAGCGGCGCCCCGGGATGCGGTCGATCGTGACGCGAAGCAAACCGCGCTGGGCCCGTTCGACATCGACGAGTTCGTAGCCGAGGCCGCCGACGGTCGTTGCAATGGCTTCTTGCCAGCCGATGCGGGCCGGTGCCGGCAGGTCGCTGGCGTCCTGATCGACGACCAGCGGGCGAGGCGCGCGCGCGGGCGGGCGCACAAGCCGCGCGCCGCCCCCACTCTTTACTTTGCGATCGAAGCCGCGTGCTGCCAAACCGGTCTGCCCTTGCCAAAATCAAAGTCAACGCGACGTGATCCGCCGGACCACACCATGCCGCCGGGAGCGCCGCCAAGACCGTTGCACCTTAAGAGTTCCAACCCGGCCCCACGCAGGTTGCGCAGAAGGCCGCGGACTCAAGATTGAGAAACGATCGAGCATAAAAAATGGGCTGGAAGATTCAGCCCACGCACCGCGACCCGGGAAAAGCGGAATTATAGCGGCGGCCAGTTACCCGGGCAACGTCGGCAACGTGGTGCGCGCATCGGGCGCGCATCGAAAGCTGGCATCGGCATAGACGGGCGCCGCTTCGTGCGGTTCCGTTCGGCTCTGGACCGTCGATCACATAGAGGCCTGCATGCCAGAATCGCGCCCGCTTTCGACCCCACCGACCCCCAGCCATTCGAATGACGGAGACACCATGGGCTTTCTTGCCGGCAAGCGCTTCCTGATCACGGGCGTGCTGTCCAACCGTTCGATCGCTTATGGCGTGGCACGGGCCTGCCGCGCCCAAGGTGCGGAGCTGGCGTTCAGCTACGTTGGCGAGCGTTTTAAAGATCGCGTCACGGAGTACGCCGGCCACTTCGACTCCAGCCTGGTGCTGGAGTGCGACGTTTCACAAGACAGCCACATCGAGCGGGTGTTTCAGGAACTGGGCGCCGTGTGGCCGCAGTTCGACGGTTTCCTGCACAGCATCGGCTTTGCGCCGCGCGAGGCCATTGCCGGCGACTTTCTCGAAGGCATGACGCGAGAGAACTTCCGCATCGCGCATGACATCAGCGCCTACAGCTTCCCGGCACTGGCCAAGGCCGCCCTGCCCTATCTGCGGCCGAAGGCGGCGCTGCTGACGCTGAGCTATCTGGGATCGTTGCGGGCCGTGCCCAACTACAACACGATGGGTTTGGCCAAGGCCTCGCTGGAAGCCGGCGTGCGCTACCTGGCGGCCAACTTGGGGCCCAAGGGCATCCGTGTGAACGGCATCAGCGCCGGGCCGATCAAAACGCTGGCGGCCAGCGGCATCAAGGACTTCGGCAAATTGTTGAGCGTGGTTGCCGCTGCCTCACCGCTGGGCCGCAACGTGACCATCGATGACGTTGGCAACGTCGCAGCATTCTTGCTATCGGATCTGGCCGGCGGCGTTACGGCTGAGATCACCTACGTCGACGGTGGCTTCAGCCAGGCCATGAGCGCCGGCGCAGCGTTGGAGTGACCGCCGCCGCGTCGCTGCGCTCGGCGTAGCTCAGGCTTCGCGCACGCAGTCGACGTAATACAGGCGCTCGTTCGCGTTGCCGTCGGTCTCCACAAGGCCGTGGACGTCGGTATCGAAGCCTGGAAACGCCGCGTTGAACTCCCGCGTAAAGCGCAGGTAGTCAACGATCTTTTTGTTGAAGCGCTCGCCCGGAATGAGCAGCGGAATTCCCGGCGGATACGGCGTCAACAGGCTGGTGGTAATGCGGCCTTCGAGCGCGTCGATGCCCACGCGTTCTGTCTTGCGGTGTGCAATATGGGCAAACGCATCACTGGGTTTCATCGCCGGGCAAATGTCGGACAGGTACATCTCCGTCACCAGCCGCGCAATGTCGCCCTTGGCGTACATGCCGTGAATGGCCTGGCAGAGATCGCGCAAGCCCATGCGCTCATAGCGTGGCTGCGCGGCGCAGAACTCGGGCAGGATGCGCCACATCGGCGCGTTCTTGTCGTAGTCGTCCTTGAACTGCTGCAGCGCCGTCAACAGCGTGTTCCAGCGGCCTTTGGTGATGCCGATCGTGAACATGATGAAAAACGAGTACAGCCCCGTCTTCTCGACAACCACGCCGTGCTCGGCCAAAAACTTGGTGACGATGGCCGCCGGTATGCTGGTCTCGGCAAATTTGCCGGACATGTCCAGGCCAGGCGTAATCAACGTGCACTTGATCGGATCCAGCAGGTTGAAGCCTTCGGCCAGAGCGCCGAAGCCGTGCCACTTGTCGCCGGCTTCCAGCACCCATTCGCTGCTTCTGCCGATGCCCTCGCCGCTGAGCTTGTCGGGGCCCCAGACGGTGAACCACCAGTCCTGGCCAAATTCCTGCTCGACCTTGCGCATGGCGCGGCGGAAATCAAGGCTTTCGGCGATGCTTTCTTCGACCAAAGCCGGGCCACCGGGTGCTTCCATCATCGCTGCGGCCACGTCGCAGCTGGCGATGATTGCGTACTGCGGGCTGGTGCTGGAGTGCATCAGATAGGCCTCGTTGAAGAGGTGGCGGTCCAGCTTGCGCTCGGCTGCGTCCTGCACCAGTACCTGGCTGGCCTGACTCAGGCCGGCCAGCAGCTTGTGCGTGCTCTGCGTTGCAAACACCAGCTGGTCCTTCGGCCGCGGGCGGTTCTTGCCCATCGCGTGGAAGGTGCCGTAGAACCTGTGAAACGCGGCGTGCGGCAGCCATGCTTCGTCGAAGTGCAGCGTGTCGATGTAGCCGTCGAGCGCATGCTTGATGGTCTCGGTGTTGTAAAGCACGCCGTCGTACGTGCTCTGCGTCAGCGTCAGGATACGCGGCTTGACGGTTGCTGGGTCGACCCCGGCCAGCAGCGGGTTGGCAGCAATCTTGCGGCGAATCGTCTCGGGTGAAAACTCGCTGAGCGGGATCGGGCCGATGATCCCGTAGTGGTTGCGCGTGGGCGTCAGAAACACCGGCACGGCGCCCGTCATGATGATGCTGTGCAGGATGCTTTTGTGGCAGTTGCGGTCCACCACCACCACGTCACCGGGTGCGACCGTGTGGTGCCAGACCATCTTGTTGCTGGTGCTGGTGCCGTTGGTGACGAAGAAGCAGTGGTCGGCGTTGAAGATGCGCGCCGCGTTGCGCTCACTCAATGCCACCGGGCCGGTGTGATCCAGCAGCTGGCCTAGTTCTTCAACGCTGTTGCAGACGTCGGCGCGCAGCATGTTCTCGCCGAAGAACTGATGGAACATCTGGCCCACCGGGCTCTTCAAAAACGCCACGCCGCCGCTGTGCCCGGGGCAGTGCCACGAGTAGCTGCCGTCCTGCGCGTAATCCATCAGCGCCTTGAAGAAGGGCGGTGCCAGGCCGTCGAGATAACTCTTGGCCTCCCGGATGATGTGGCGGGCCACAAACTCCGGCGTGTCCTCGAACATGTGGATGAAGCCGTGCAACTCGCGCAGGATGTCGTTGGGAATGTGCTGGCTGGTGCGCGTCTCACCGTAGATGTAGATCGGGATGTCGGCGTTCTTGAAGCGGATTTCCTCGATGAACTTGCGCAGGTTCAGCACCGCGGGATCGAGCTCTGGGCCGGGCGTGAATTCCTCGTCGTCGATGCTCAGGATGAAAGCGCTGGCTCGGCTTTGCTGCTGCGCAAACTGGCTTAAGTCACCGTAACTGGTGGCGCCCAACACCTCGAAGCCTTCTTTTTCGATCGCCTGCGCGAGCGCGCGGATGCCGAAGCCCGAGGTGTTCTCAGAGCGGAAGTCTTCGTCGATGATGACGATGGGAAAGCGGAAGCGGAGCATGGCGCGGTCTCGTCTTATCTGGCCGATTGGCCGGGTGGCCGGGTGGCGCAATTCAAACAGCCGCGCAGTGTAGGGGCGCTGCCTGCGCCCGGCGCGGCACTGTCTTGCTGGCTACACTGCGTCGCGTTCAGTGACTACGCACCCCGTATCGGAGGTGCCGGCGGCCCTGACAACCCGGGAGGTCGTGCATGGACTGGAACGCCTCTTCAATCTGGTGGCTGGCCGCCGGCACGCTGGTCGCAGCCTAACTGGCCACCGGCACTTTCTATCTGCTGATGGTGGCGCTGGGCTGTGCCGCTGGCGCGCTGGCCGCGCATACCGGGCAGACGACGTCGGTGCAGGTCTTGGCTGCTGCGCTGGTCGGCGGTGGCGCCACCGCGGTCTGGCACCTTGTACGTTCGCGTGGCCCCCGCGCGGTGGATGCCGAGCACAACCGCGATGTCAATCTGGATATTGGCGGCGCGGTGCACGTGCCGGCCTGGGCCGACGACGGCTCGGCGCGGGTGCCGTACCGCGGTGCCGCATGGACCGTGCGGTTGGCGCACGGCGGGCCGCCGCGGCCGGGCCCGCATGTCATCGTGGCTATGCACGGCAATGAATTGCGCGTGGCTCCGGCCGCCGAAACATCAACCACCTGAACCAACGCGAGAAGCCCTTGGAAATTGCAATCATCCTGGCGGTCATCGCCACCGTCTTCATCATTCGCACGCTGAAGATCGTGCCGCAGCAGAACGCCTGGGTCGTGGAGCGGCTGGGCAAGTACGACCGCACGCTGACACCGGGCCTGAGCTTCGTCGTGCCCTTCGTCGACCGTGTGGCCTACAAGCACTCGCTGAAAGAAGTGCCGCTGGATGTGCCCAGCCAGGTCTGCATCACCAAGGACAACACGCAGCTCACGGTTGACGGCATCCTGTACTTTCAGGTCACGGACCCGATGCGCGCCAGCTACGGCAGCAGCGACTATCTAATCGCCATCACGCAGCTGGCGCAGACCACACTGCGCAGCGTGATCGGCAAGATGGAGCTCGACAAGACCTTCGAGGAGCGCGAGATCATCAACGCCAGTGTTGTCAATGCGCTGGACGAGGCGGCGCTGAATTGGGGCGTGAAGGTGTTGCGGTACGAGATCAAGGATCTGACGCCGCCAGCGTCCATCCTGCATTCCATGCAGGCGCAGATCACGGCCGAGCGCGAGAAGCGCGCGCTGATTGCGGCCTCTGAAGGCCGGCGCCAGGAGCAGATCAACATCGCCACCGGCGAGCGAGAAGCTTTCATCGCGCGCTCTGAAGGTGAGAAGCAGGCCGAGATCAACAAGGCGGCCGGCGAAGCTGCAGCGATCACCGCGGTGGCCGACGCCACGGCCGACGCCATCCGCAAGATTGCTGCGGCTATCCAACAACCTGGCGGCGAACAAGCCGTGCAGCTGAAGGTGGCCGAGCGCGCGGTCGACGCCTTCGGTCAGCTGGCCAGAGTCAACAACACGATGATCGTGCCCGGCAACATGACCGAAGTCGGCGCACTGATCGGCACTGCGATGGCGCTGTTCAAGGGCGCCAAGACGCCGGCTTGAACGGCCCGCTGGACGACCTGCTGACATGGACCGCAACACCGCGCTCAACGTGCTTGGCACCGCGCTTGTGCCCTGCTCCTACGACCCGCTGACCGGCTGGTTGCGCGACGGCTGTTGCCACACCGACGCGCAGGACGCCGGCAGTCACGTCATCTGCGCCCGCGTGTCGGTTGAGTTCCTTAAATTCCAGATGGAGCGCGGCAACGACTTGATTACGCCGCGGCCGTCGCATCGCTTCAACGGCCTCAAGCCAGGTGACCGCTGGTGCGTCTGCGCGCTGCGTTGGCGTGAAGCTTATGAAAATGGCTGCGCGCCACCCGTGGTGCTGGAAAGTACGCACGCGCGTGCGCTGGAGTACGTGCTGATGGAATGGCTGCGCCGGCATGCGGCTGCGCCTACAGCCCAAGGCTAGAATTCGGCCCGTTTGGAGGCTTGGTAGTCCACAGCGATTGCCCGGCATGCCCCGGAAGGGTGGATGAGCGGCTTAAGTCGCATGCCTGGAAAGCATGTGGGGGTTAACAGCCCCCCGCGGGTTCGAATCCCGCCCCTTCCGCCAAATCGCGAAAAGGCGCCGAGCGGCGCCGCGCAACGCCAGGCCGCGTGCGTCAAGCCTTGCTTCGACGACCCGTGACCACCAAACCCGCCAGCGCCAGACCAGCGAGTGCCAATGAGCCAGGTTCCGGCACGCGGTTGTCGCGCACTGTGATCGAGCTGGCTGCGACTTCGCCGTTGTTGCCGACTTCGCCGATGTAGAGAAAAAGCCCCGCTGTAGATACGGCGGCGGTCAGGTTGAAGTTGATGCTGCCGTTGTCGCCCATGCTCAGAAAGCCGAAGGGCGTGACCGTGGTGGACTCACCGTCGAAGCTGCCGAGCGTGGCCACGGCGTTGTTGACGGCGTTGCCTGAACCGTCGGTGCCGAACAAGCGCGGATCGGTCGGCGGACGTTGGCTACCGGGGATGAAGGTGGTACCCGCCGCAAAGTCGAACACCGACAGGCCGACCAGGCCGGCAGCACAAGCCGCACTTGCACAGTTCGTGGTGGACAGCCTGATCGCGTCGAGGTCGAAACCCGAGAACCGGCCGGGTGAGCCGCCGAGGCCGGCGCTGGCGTCAGCAATCTGGATCGACAGGATGCTGGTCAGGCCAACGCTGGACAGGTCGGCTTTGAAGACGCCAGTGCCGGCGATGGCGCCGCCCGTGAGGCCCGTCAATTCGGTGAGGCTGACGTCGACTGCAAAGGCGCTGCTGGCGAGCAGCGTGGCAGCAGCAGCGGCGCAGAGTCGATGTTGGAGTTTCATGGCAAGTCCTTGAGATAAAGCGATGGGGATGCGCCACAGTGGGGCGCTTGCCCTGCTGGCGTCGAAAGCTTAAGGCGATGCAACGAACGCCGCGCCCCTCGGCCTCGGGGCGCCACCCGTTGGAGTGCACTGCCGCGGCCCGCCTTCAGACGCGCGTGTCGATGCCGTACGGGCCCTGTCGTATGGCAACCGGTCAGGGCGCCAGCGCAGGCGGGTTGGCCTTCGGCGAGGTCATGGCCGATGGCACCAAACGCTGCGTGCCAGCCAAAACCTCCATGGCCACGGCGAGTGTCTCGACGTTGCTCGGTGCCACCACTGAATCCACGTGCCACCACTCGCAGACCGTTTTTTGGTGCGTGATGTCGAGCAGGCAGTAGCCGCGGTTGTTGAGCTCGACGTACTTGAAGTGCGGATTGACGCTGCGCAGGAAAGCCGCCGTCGATCCGTTGGGGTCGTTGAGCCCTGGCGACGTGATCGATGTGGTGACGAACTCGACACCGAGCGAGCCCGTGCCTGTGGCAGCGTCATACCCGCCCGTGGCTGGCAGTGGGTTGTTGGGGTCCGGCGTCAGGTCGGCGGCCCAAGAGCTGTGGATGTCGCCGGTCAGCACGATGCAGTCTTCGACCGCTGGCTGGCCTTCACCACCGCGCAGCACTTCGAAGATGCGGTCGCGAGCCGGTTGGTAGCCGTCCCACTGATCCGGGTTGGCGAACACACCACCGCCGGTGGCACGCGGCGCAGCCACCAGCTTCAGTGGCGCGAACATCACCTGCTGGCCGACCAGCTTCCAGCGTGCCGGCGTAAGGCGCAGACGCCTGCCGAGCCAGGCTTCCTGCTCGTCGCCGAGCAGCGTGCGTGTCGGGTCGGTAAACGCGCCCTTCTGCACGAAGCCGTTGCCCAGGCCCGGCACCGCGATCGTCGCTGCCAGCTGCTGCGAGCGCGCCTGCAGTCGCTCTTCGAGCATCACGAGTTCGGCGAGATCGCCGAAGCGAAAGCTGCGCTGCAGGCGTCGCGACGGGCGGCTTGCCTGTTGGTCGTCCGCTTCGCGCTCGCGCACCGGCATCCACTCGTAGTAGGCGGTCAATGCGGCCCGTACGCGGTCGCCCCACGCACCCTCGACGCCCTCGGTGTGGTTCTGCGCACCGTCACGCCACGCGTCGTTGGTGATCTCGTGGTCATCCCAGATGCAGATCATCGGATGCTGACGGTGAACCTCCTGCAGGTCGGCATCGGCCTTGTACTGCGCATGCCGGCGCCGGTAATCGGACAGCGTCACCATCTCGTACGGCGGATCGGGCACGCGCAGGCTGCCAAAGACAGCCGGGCCGTATTCATACAGGTAGTCGCCCAGGTGCACCACGGCGTCCAAATCGCTGCGCCGCGCAATCTGGCGGTAAGCGTTGAAGTAGCCGGCGGCGTGATTCGAGCAGCTCGCAACGGCCAGCCGCAGCCGCGTGGTGTGGCCGGCCGGCAGGGTGCGCGTGCGGCCGATGGGCGACCAGACGCCTTCAGCAAAAAAACGGTAGTAGAAGGTGCGGCCAGCGGCCAGATCGCCCGCTTCGACCTTGACGGTGTAGTCCCGGCCGGGCCCTGTGCGGGTACGCCCATGGGCAACCACCTTGCGCAGCGCGGGATCGTTGGCAACCAGCCAGATGACGTTGAGGTTGTCTTTGTCTTCGCGGCCGCGGCGGCTGGTCATCTCGTTGTCCACCTGCGGGGTGGCAGGGGCTCGTGCCGGCGGCGTGACACGAGTCCACAGCAGGACGCTGTGTTGATCTGGATCCCCGCTGGCGACGCCATGCAGGAAAGCCACGCGCGCTTCTTCGCCGCGTGGCGGCTGATGGCGCCCGGACAACGGCTCGGCGCCCATGGCCGGCGATGCGGCGAGGATCGCCGTTGCTGCGCCGGCACGGGTAAAAAAGCCGCGCCGATTCAGTGTGTCGGTGTCTGGCTCGGGGCGTGGGCGGCGGCGGATCGAAGGCGGGCGTCCCATGTCAGCTCCTGGTGGTGTGTGTTGGCGGCAAGCGCGATCAGGTATCGAAACGACATGCTGCGGTCATGCGGCCCCATGCCCAGCGGTGGCACGCCAGCGGCGCACCCAGACGCTGGCGCCGAGCAGCGGCAGGCCCGTAAGCATCAACGCCCAAGCCGCCGGCTCCGGGATCGGGGCACTGATTTGCAGCGCGACAAATTGCGTGAACTGCGCGCCCGAAAAGTTGTTGTCGGACACCAGCAGCAGCGTCGGCTTGCCTTCGAATTCGGGGCCCAGCGTGATGCCTTCGATGTTGTCCAGTGCCAGCGCAGAGCCGTCGTCATTGCGCAGGTCTGACAGGTCCAGCAACAAGGTCTTGCTCATCGGCGACACCGTTTGGCCAGCAAGACTCGCCAGGGCCGAAACATCGGTTGCACCGGCAACGTCGGCCAGATACAGGCGGATCGTGTTGCCTGTCGGCAGCCCGTTGGGGCCCACACCGGGCGTTTGCGCGCCCGCTGCAAATGCGCGCTCTATCGTCACGAAGCGGCCGTCACCCAGAGCAAGGAAATCGGTGAGCCCGTTGGTGGCGAAGCCCCCAGCCGGATTCGGCGCCGAGCCGACCGGACCCACGTTGTAGACGTGCTGCGCGCCAGGCGCGCCGGTCTCCAGGTTGAAGGACAGCAGGCGCGAAGGGCTGCCGGCCGTCGTGCTGGCAGCCGCGCCGTCCTGGACGAGCGCATTCTCGGTAGCGGTCCACAAGGTCTTGCCGTCCGGCGTGATGGCCAAGCTTTCGAAGGCCAGGTTCTGGCGAATGCCGGCGTTCGGCAGGCTGGTGCCGAAGAGCGATGGCACCGCAAAATCGCGCACATGCGTGCCATCCAGCCGCATGGCCTGCACGGTCGGGTCTTGGATGCGCGGCACGGCCAGGTTTCGGTCTCCTTCGTTGCTCCAGTAGATGAGCCCGCGCTGCGCGTCAAAGCGCAGGCCTTCGGGATCGACGGCGTTGGCGGCATAGGGGCTACCTGCAGGCGTGAGGATCGTCGTTACGCCGGTGAAGCCGATGCCCGCCGAGCCGGGCGCCGCGCTGCGGCGGAACTGCGCCAGGTCCAGCGTCAAAGAATAGAAGCGCGCCGGGTTCACGGTGCTGCGGTCGTCGCTGATGGCCAGGTAGCTGTTGGTCCTGGCGTTCCAGTCGATCGACGACAGCCCGCCGACCGTGGTGCCCGCGAACAGCGTGCCGGTGGCCACGTGCTGCTGACCGATGTAGGTCAGCGTTTGCGCTTGAGACGGCAGCGCAAGTGTCGACACAGCGAGTACAGCAATCGAGAGATGCAATTTCATGCCGACGACTTACGTTGGGGTGTGCGCTTTGGCAGTGCCTGTTGATTGCCAACTGCTGATGGGTGGCCATCACTGCCTGCAATGACCGTGCGCATGCTCTGACCGGGCCATGACAAGCGTGCGACAGCAAGCGTGCGATGAACAACGGGCGGTTGTGGTGCGACGACCAGCCGCCGCGCTGCGGCCTGCCCTTGCAGAAGTAAGCGCCTGCGCCAAGAGGCCGGCGCGGACGTCTACAGCCCGGTGCTCAATGCGCAGCGCTCAGCGCTCAGAGCACAGGCGGCGGCGACTCGATCAGCTCGTCGTACAGCGCACCGTAACGCATCGCCGGCGCCTGCCACGACAGCGGCTGTGCCATGGCCGAAGCCATCATGCTGGCCCACTGCGCGTTGTTGCGGCGCAATGCCACCGCGCGCTGAACGGCGCGGGTCAAAGCCAGCGGCGTAGCGGCGTCGAAGACAAAGCCAGTGGCGCTGCCGTCGGCCAACGCAGCAGGTGTGGCGTCGACCACCGTGTCGGCCAGGCCGCCCACACGCCGCACGATGGGCAACGTGCCGTAGCGCAGGCCGTACATCTGCGTCAGGCCGCAGGGCTCGAAGCGCGAGGGCACCGCAATGGCATCCGCACCCGCCACCAACCGGTGCGCCCGCGCTTCGTCGTAGCCGATGTGGGTGTGCACGCGGCCCGGGTGGGCCTGCATGGCCATGCGGAAAGCGGCTTCCAGCACCGGATCCCCGGTGCCTTGCACCACCAGCTGCACACCGCACTCCAGCAGCCCAGGCAAAGCAGCCAGCACCAGATCGAGCCCTTTTTGCGCTGACAACCGGCTGACGATGGCCAACACCAGCGCGCCGTTGTCGGGCTGCAGCTGCAGCTCGGCCTGCAGCGCCCGGCGGCATGCAGCCTTGCCGGCCGGGCGCTCGGCGTCGTAGGGCGTGGCGATGGCGCTGTCGGTTGCCGGATCCCAGACGCGCGTGTCGATGCCGTTCAAGATGCCGCTGACATCACCTGCGCGGCCGCGGATCACGCCGTCCAGGCCGCAGCCGAATTCGTGTGTCGCGATCTCACGCGCGTAGGTCGGGCTGACGGTGGTGATGCTGTCCGCAAACTGCAGGCCGGCTTTGATGAAACTGAGCTGGCCATGGAATTCGAGCCCGGTCGGCGACAGCAGGCGCGAAGCCAGGCCCAGCATGGCCCAGTCGTGCATGGCAAACAGGCCCTGGAAAGCCAGGTTGTGCACCGTGAAGACGCTACGGGCGGCGCTGGCGCCGTGCTCGGCCATGTAGGCACAGGCCATCGCGGCGTGCCAGTCGTGCGCATGCACGATGTGCGGCGCCCAGGCTGGATCGGCGTCATCGGCGGCCAGGTGCGCTGCCACCCAACCCAGCAGCGCAAAACGCTGCAGGTTGTCAGGCCACTCCTCACCGCGGTAGTTTTGATAGGGGCTGCCGCCGCGCCGGTACAGATAAGGCGCGTCGACGACGTAAACCGGAAGCTGGGTCTGCGGCATGCGTGCCAGCAGCAGACGCACGCGCAATGCGCCGAAGCAGCTACCGATGTCGATCACGGTCCGCGCGCCCTGCACGGCCTCCAGCACCGGCGGCAGGCCCGGCAGCAGCAGGCGCACATCGGCACCCTGCTCGGCCAGCGCCAGCGGCAGCGCGGCCACGACGTCGGCCAGCCCGCCGGTTTTGACGATAGGGAAGACCTCCGCCGCAACATGCAACACCTTCATGCGACGGGATGGTAACGGCCTGGGTGTGTGGCCTGTCTGAGTGGCCTGTGGGCGTGGCCGGCTTGCATGGCCTGTTTGCATGGCCTGTTTGCATGGCCTGTTTGTATGGCCTGTCTGAGTGGCCTGTTAGCGCGGCCTGTTTGCATGGCCCGTTTGCATGGCCTGTCTGAGTGGCCTGTCTGAGTGGCCTGTTAGCGCGGCCTGTTTGCATGGCCTGTTTGCATGGCCCGTTTGCATGGCCTGTTTCGCGGCCAGCCGCCGCAGCAATCCGCGGCGGTCCGCGCCGACCCGACGCCGACCCGACGCCGACCCGCAGCCATCAGCAACCGGCAAAGCCGGTCCGGAGGTCAGCCGATCGGCGCCTGCTCCATCGCTCGCAGCATGTCGCGTGTGACCAGCGTGATGCCGGAATCGGTGCGGTGAAACCGCGCCGCGTCGGCAACGGCGTCGTCACCGATCACCAGGTGGTCCGGTATCACGCAGTCGCGGTCGATCACGGCCCGCGTGATGCGCGCATGGCGGCCGATCTGCACGCCCGGCAGGATCACGCTCCAGTTGACCTGCGCGTACGAGTGCACCCGGACCTGCGAAAAGAGCACCGAGCGGAACACCGCGCCGCTGACGATGCAGCCGCCCGAGACCATACTTTCGATCGCCATGCCGCGTCGGTCAGCCTGGTTGTGCACGAACTTGGCCGGTGGCAATTGTTCCTGGTAAGTCCAGACCGGCCAGTGCGTGTCGTACAGGTTCAGCAGCGGATCGGTTGCGGTGAGGTCGATGTTGGCGTCCCAGTAGGCGTCGATGGTGCCGACGTCGCGCCAATAAGGCGGATGGCCGGGCTTGGTGCCGACGCAACTCATCTCGAACGGGTGCGCCACCGCGACGCCGGCCTTGACCATCTTCGGGATGATGTCCTTGCCGAAATCGTGATTGGAGTTGGGATCCATCATGTCCCGCTCCAACTCGAGGTACAGGTAGCGCGCGTTGAAGATGTAGATGCCCATGCTGGCCAGCGTGCGGCCGGGCTTGCCGGGAATCTGCGGCGGCTCGGGCGGCTTTTCGACGAAGTCGACGATGCGCCGACGTTCATCCACATGCATCACGCCGAAGGCATGCGCTTCTTCGCTGGCCACCTCGATGCAGCCCACGGTGCACTCCTGGCCCTGGGCCACGTGGTCCGCGAGCATCAGCGCGTAGTTCTGCTTGTAGACATGGTCGCCGGCCAGCACCACCACGTAGTCGGCACGGTAGGCGGCCAGGATGTCCTGGTTCTGGTAAACGGCGTCGGCGGTACCGCGGTACCAGCTTTCTTCATCGACGCGCTGCTGCGCCGGCAGCAGATCGACAAACTCGTTCATCTCGCTCTTGAGGAAGGCCCAGCCGCGCTGCAGATGGCGCAACAGGCTGTGGCTCTTGTATTGCGTGATGACGCCGATGCGGCGAATGCCCGAGTTCATGCAGTTGGACAGCGCAAAGTCGACGATGCGAAATTTGCCGCCGAAATACACCGCCGGTTTGGCGCGCGTGTCGGTCAAATTCTTGAGCCGGCTACCACGTCCGCCGGCCAGCACCAGGGCCACGGCGCGGCGCGGCAGGTCCAGACCCTGGGCCAGGTCCTGCGGGCTCACAGGCGGCCTCCGAGAGCTGGCTTCACAACAAAATTACAGCGACACGTCATGTTCAGTTGTCCTTCAGATTTCACTTCAGCAACCTTGCAACTTCGAAAGATGAATCAACGATCTTCGTTAACCGATTACTGTGCTGCGACTTTCTTCCGGGGCCCGCTTGAGAGTCGCCGCCTCTGCCGGACAAGCGCAGTAGCCAAACTACAGCAGTAAAGGGCAATTTCCGTTGACGCTTGCCCTGCCGGTCCGAGACACTCCGGGCCATCGGCGACAGCTACTTGCCCGCACTCATGGCGGGCCACTTTCCATGAATCAGCCCCACCCGCTTTCGTCCACGTTGTCCGATCTGCGCCCTGCGCTGGCCACGCCCACTGCAGATGCCGTGAAGCGCCACCTGCTGCATACCGTCGGTGCAGCACCGGCCGACGCCAGCCACGCGGAGATCATGCACGCGGTGGCCCAGGTCGCACGAGAGCAGTTGTCCCAACGTTGGGTTGCCGGTGACGCGGCCGACCGTGCAGCCAAGGTGCGGCGCGTCAATTACCTGTCGATGGAATTTCTGATGGGCCGCACGCTGTCCAACGCGCTGGCTTCGCTGGACTTGAAAGGCGAGATGGCGCAGGCCGCGCGCGCACACGCCGCAAGCCTGGAGGATTTGACGGCCACCGAGGCCGATGCAGCATTGGGCAACGGTGGCCTCGGCCGCCTCGCGGCGTGTTTCCTTGACAGCATGGCAACGGTCGAATTGCCATCGTTCGGTTACGGCATCCGTTACGAATTCGGCATGTTCAAGCAGAGCATTCAGGATGGAAAGCAAGTGGAGTACCCGGACCCCTGGCTGGAAGACGGCACGCCGTGGGAATTTCCGCGCAGCAGCGTGCAGTACCGGGTGCGCTTCGGCGGCTGGGTCGAGCCCGCGGCCGGTCCCGTCAGCGGCACCGACAGCCGGCCCATTTGGCGCCACGCCGGCGAGGTCAACGCCAAGGCCTACGACATGGTGATTCCGGGCCACGGCACCGCGCGCGTCAGCACGCTGCGCTTGTGGAAGGCGGCAGCACCCAGCCAGATCGACCTGCACGCCTTCAACAGCGGCGATTACGCCCGCGCTGCCGAGTTCAAGAACGCGTTCGAGAACATCAGCTGGGTGCTGTACCCCAACGACAGCACACCCGCCGGGCGTGAGCTGCGCCTGCGCCAGGAGTACTTTTTCACCAGCGCGTCCATCCAGGACATCCTGGCCCGCCACATGGCCGAGCACGGGCACCTGGGCAACCTGTCGGACAAGGTCGCCATCCACCTCAATGACACGCACCCGGCCATCGGCGTGGCCGAGCTGATGCGTTTGCTGGTGGATGAAAACGGTATGGCCTGGCCCACCGCCTGGGCCGTCACAAAGCAGGTCTTCAGCTACACCAACCACACGCTGATGCCCGAGGCACTGGAAACCTGGGCCGTGGCGCTGCTGCAACAAGTGCTGCCGCGGCATCTGGAAATCATCTTCCGCATCAACGCGGAATTCCTGATCGAAGCCGCGGCGCACCGCCCGGGCGATGACGGCTTTTTGCGCAGCCTGTCGTTGATCGACGAGCGTGCGGGTTTCCATAATGAGCGACGTGTGCGCATGGCGCATTTGTCGATCGTCGGCAGCCACAAGATCAACGGCGTGTCTGCGCTGCACAGCGATTTGCTGGTCAAGACCATCTTCGCGGACTTTGCTGTTCTGTGGCCCGAGCGCTTCACCAACATCACCAACGGCGTCACGCCGCGGCGCTGGCTGGCGCAGGCCAACCCGGGTCTGGCTTCGTTGATCGACAGCAGCATTGGCGGTGGCTGGCGGCTCGATCTGACGCAGCTCAGGGGCCTGCAGCCGCACGCTGCCCGCGACGATTTCGCACTAGCCTTCATGGCCGTCAAACACGCCAACAAGGTGCGGCTGGGCCAGCACATCCGCCACAGCACCGGCGTGGAGGTGGACCCGACCAGCCTGTTCGACGTGCAGGTCAAACGCATCCACGAGTACAAGCGCCAACTGCTCAACGTGCTGCAGGTGGTGGCGCGCTACCAGGCCATGCTTGCGGACCCAACCGCGCCGTGGACACCGCGCACGGTGATCTTCGCGGGCAAGGCCGCCAGCAGCTACACAGCGGCCAAGAACATCATCCGGCTGATCCACGATGTCGGCCAGGTCATCAACAACGACGCACGCATCGCCGGCCGGCTGAAGCTGGTGTTCATCCCGAACTACGGCGTGTCGGTGGCCGAGCTGATCATGCCGGCGGCTGACTTGTCCGAGCAGATCAGCACTGCGGGCACCGAAGCCTCGGGCACCGGCAACATGAAGCTGGCGCTCAACGGCGCGTTGACCATCGGCACCGACGACGGCGCCAACATCGAGATCCGCCAGCATGTCGGTGACGACAACATCTTCATCTTCGGCCTGTCCACGCAAGAGGTCGCCGACAGCCGCGCCGCCGGCTACCAGCCGCTGCGCATCTACGAAAGCAATGCCCGCATCAAGGCCGTGCTGGACGCCATTGCCGGTGGCCACTTCAGTGCTGCGGAGCCCGGCCGCTATCGCGAGCTCGTGGATTCGCTGCTGTGGCGCGGTGACCCCTACATGCTGCTGGCTGACTTCGACAGCTACGTCGCCGCGCAAGCCCGCGTCGACACGCTTTACCGCGACCCGGCGGCGTGGGCCGTGAAGGCCGTGGCCAATGTGGCCGGCATGGGCTTCTTCTCGTCGGACCGCAGCATCCGCGAGTACGCGCGCGTCGTCTGGGGCTTGAGCGCCAAGCCCTGAGAAGGTGTGAACGAACCCGCCATGCCCGCTCATCCCACCCAAGCGGCCCCGGTCGGCGTTGCAAACGCTCGCCGTAGCCCGAGCCAAACCTGTGCTTTGCGCCAGGGCCAGGAGGCCCTGGCCCTCGCCAGGCGCAAACAGTCCTCAGGACTGTTTGTGTCCGGGCTCAGCCTTGACCGAGCCCGCTTGGGCGGTCCGCTCGGTCACGCCGGGTTCATTCACACCTTCTGACGCGCCGATGCTCAACGACGCCGACGTTCAGGCCGTTGTACAGGGTCGCCACGGCGACCCGTTTGCCGTGTTGGGCCCGCACCCCGGCGGCGACGGCGTGCTGTGGGTGCGCTGCTTTTTGCCTGATGCGGCGGCTGTGCGTGTCGTGGCCGGCGCACGCGCCTGGCCGCTGACGCGCCGCGACGCAGCCGGCTTCTTCGAGGGCCCGACCGCGGCCGCCGGCCCCTACCAGCTGCGCGTGCGCTGGCCGGACGGCCACGAGACGCTGGCCGACGACCCCTACCGCTTCGGCGCCGTGCTGGGTGAGATGGATGTGTGGCTGTTGTCCGAAGGCTCGCACCTGCGGCCCTATGAAATCCTGGGTGCCACGCCGCGGCAGATGGACGGTGTGGACGGCACCGGCTTTGCGGTCTGGGCGCCCAACGCATCGCGCGTCAGCGTAGTAGGCGACTTCAACGTCTGGGACGGCCGCCGCCACCCGATGCGCCTACGGCGCGAGTGCGGCGTGTGGGAGATCTTCCTGCCCGGCGTTGCGGCCGGCACGCGCTACAAGTTCGAGTTGCTGGACGCGCACGGTGCGCTGCTGCCGCAAAAGGCCGACCCCTACGCACGCTACAGCGAGCTGCGTCCGGCCACCGCCAGCGTGGTGGCGGTGATGCCGCCGGTGGCGCCGCCCTCACCTGCACGCCAGGCCGCCGGCGCGCTGGAAGCGCCGATGAGCATCTACGAGGTGCACCTGGGCAGCTGGCGCCGCAAGCTGGAGGACGGCAACCGCTGGCTGACCTGGGACGAACTGGCCGACGAGCTGGTGCCCTATGCGCAGCAGTTGGGCTTTACCCATCTGGAGCTGCTGCCGATCACCGAGCACCCGTTCGACGGCAGCTGGGGCTATCAGACGCTGGGGCTGTACGCGCCGACCGCCCGCTTCGGCACGCCCGACGGCTTTCGGCGCTTTGTCGACCGTGCCCACGCCGCGGGCCTGGGCGTGCTGCTGGATTGGGTGCCGGCGCACTTTCCGAGCGATGCGCACGGGCTGGCGCAATTCGACGGCACGCACCTGTTCGAGTACGCCGACCCGCGCGAAGGCTTCCACAACGACTGGAACACGCTGATCTACAACTTCGGCCGCACGGAGGTGCGCAACTTCCTGGTCGGCAGTGCGCTGTACTGGCTGGAGCGCTTCGACATCGACGGCCTGCGTGTGGACGCCGTGGCCTCCATGCTCTACCGCGACTACAGCCGCAAACCCGGCGAGTGGATTCCCAACCGTCACGGCGGGCGCGAAAACCTGGAAGCCATCGCACTGCTCAAGCGTACGAATGAGGTCGTTGGCGGTGAACGTCCAGAGGCCGTCATGCTGGCCGAAGAAAGTACCGCCTTCCCGGCCGTGAGCCGCCCCACCTACGCCGGCGGCTTGGGCTTCCACTACAAGTGGAACATGGGCTGGATGAACGACACGCTGCAGTACATGCGCCGGGACCCCGTTCACCGCGCGCACCACCACCGCGAGATGAGCTTCGGCCTGGTCTATGCGTTCAACGAAAACTTCGTGCTGCCGATCTCGCACGACGAGGTCGTGCACGGCAAAGGCAGCCTGCTGGCCAAGATGCCCGGGGACGCCTGGCAGCAGTTTGCCAACCTGCGCGCCTACTACGGCTTCATGTGGGGCCACCCGGGCAAGAAGCTGCTGTTCATGGGCTGCGAGTTTGCTCAGGGCCGTGAGTGGAATCACGACCAGAGTCTGGACTGGCACCTGTTGCAGGAGCCCAGCCATGCCGGCGTGCAAAGCCTGGTGCGCGATCTGAACCGGCTCTACGCCAGTAGCCCCGCTTTGCACAGCCGCGACTGCACGCGCGAAGGCTTCGAGTGGATCGATGCTGGCGACGCTGCGCGCAGCCTGCTGAGCTTCGTGCGCAAGGGCCGTGGCGGCACCCTGATGCTGGTGGTGTGCAACTTTGCGCCGGTGGTGCACGAAGGCCTGCGCCTGGGTGTGCCGGCAGCCGGCACCTGGCGCGAAGTGCTCAACACCGACAGCAGCTTCTACGGCGGCAGCAACGTCGGCACGCCGCTGGGCAGCGCGCGGAGCGAGCCGGTGGCCAGCCACGGCCGGGCGCAGTCGATCGTGCTCACGGTGTCGCCGCTGGCCAGCGTGTACTTCGAGTGGATCGCCTGATCGCGCCGGCGATGCTGGCGCCGCCCGCGCTTGCCGCGTCGGATGCGCTTGCCGCGTCGGATGTGCTTGCCGCGACGCCCGCGCCGGCCGCGTCGGCCGCGCTGCCTGCGCCCTTGCAGGTCGGCAGCCTCGTGCTGGAGCCCGGCAGACCGTGGCCCATGGGCGCCAGCTTCGACGGCAGCGGCGTCAACATCGCGGTGTTCTCGGCCCACGCCACGCGCATCGAGTGGTGCCTGTTCGATGAAGCCGGGCAGACCGAGATCGCCCGCTTGCCGCTGCCGGCACAGACGGGTGACGTGTGGCACGCGCGGCTGCCGGGCGTCAGGCCAGGCCTGGTGTATGGGCTACGTGCACACGGCCCCTGGCGGCCCGACCGCGGCCACCGCTTCAATCCAAACAAGCTGCTGCTGGACCCGTACGCGCGCGAGATCGTCGCGCCGCCCGGTGGCTTCGACTGGCGCGGCCCGCACCTGGGCGCCGATGCAGATCACCCGCAGCACATGGACACGCGCGACAACGCGCGCCAGGCGCACAAAGCGCGTGTCGTGCACGACGCGTTCGACTGGCAAGGTGACCGTGCGCCTGGCGCCGCGCCCATGGCCACCCCGCCGCCTTGCACGCCACTGCACACGCCACTGCTCGACACCGTGATCTACGAGGCCCACGTGCGTGGCTTCAGCAAGCGCCTGCCCGGCGTGCCGGCTGCACTGCAAGGCACGTACGCCGGCCTGGCCAGTGACGCGGCGGTTGCGCACTTCAAACGGCTGGGCATCACGGCCGTGAGCCTGCTGCCGGTGCAGCACATCCTGGACGAGCCGCATCTGGCCCAGCGTGGCCTGCGCAACCACTGGGGCTACAACACGCTGGGCTTTTTCTGCCCCGACCCGCGCTATGCCGCCAGCGCGGATGTGCGCGGCGAGTTCCGCCGCATGGTGCAGCGGCTGCACGTTGCCGGGCTGGAGGTGCTGCTGGACGTCGTCTACAACCACACGCCCGAAGGCGACGAGCGCGGCGCCACGCTGTGCTGGCGCGGGCTAGACAACGCCAGCTACTACCGCCTGCCTGAAGCCCAGCGTGACCGCTATGACAACTGGAGCGGCTGCGGCAACACGCTGGACATCCGCCACCCGCGGGTGCTGCAGATGGTGATGGACAGCCTGCGTCATTGGGTCGAGGACTTCCACGTCGACGGTTTTCGCTTCGACCTGGCGCCGGTGCTGGGCCGCGGCAACCCCGGCTTCGAGCACGACGCGCCGTTCTTCAAAGCGGTACTCCAGGACCCGGTGCTGCAGCGCGTGAAGCTGATTGCCGAGCCTTGGGATATCGGCCCCAGTGGCTATCAGGTGGGGCAGTTTCCGCGCGGCTGGCTCGAATGGAACGACCGTTTCCGCGACACGGCACGGGCCTTTTGGCTGGGCGGCGACGCCACGCGCGGCGAGTTTGCGCTGCGCCTGGCCGGCAGTAGCGACTTGTTCCAGGCCCGCCGCCGCTCACCGCTGGAAAGCGTCAACTACATCGTCAGTCACGACGGCTTCACGCTGCACGATCTGGTCAGCTACGACCTGCGCCACAACGAAGCCAACGGCGAGAACAACCGTGACGGTCATGGCCACAACCTGAGCTGGAACTGCGGCTGGGAAGGCGCCACACAAGACCCCGAGGTGCTGGCACTGCGGGCGCGCCTGAAGCGGGCGCTGCTGGCCACCGTACTGCTGGCCCAAGGCACACCGATGCTGGCCGCCGGTGATGAGTTGGGCCACACACAGCGTGGCAACAACAACCCTTATTGCCAGGACAACGACATCACCTGGATCGTTTGGGCGCAGGCCGATGAATCGCTGATCGACTACTGCGCCCACCTGCTGCATCTGCGCAAGACGCTGCTGCCGCTGGCCGCCCGCTGGTACACCGGCCTGCCCGACGCGCGCGGTCTGCAGGATTTGGCGTGGCTGCGCCGCACCGGTGCTGCGATGGCGCCAGAGCACTGGGACAACCGCATGTCGCGCATCCTGGGCGCCTGGATCGGCGCGCCCGGCCGCGCCGCCACGCCGCTGCTGCTGCTGATCAATGCGCGCGATAGCGAGGCGGCATTCCGCTTGCCGCCAGGTGCCTGGCGCTGCGATCTGGACAGCAGCGCAGCGGATGGCCGCAGCTGCTGGCAACGCGGCAGCAGCGGCAGCAGCGGCAACGACCCAGACGACATCCTGCTGCCCGCGCGCAGCGTGCTGCTGCTGCGCGACGCGGGCTGAATCAACCACCAAGGAATTCCATGCGCTTTCCCCGCGCCAGCGGCGTTTTGCTGCACCCGACCTCGCTGCCCGGCCCGCATGGCTCGGGCGATCTCGGGCTGGACGCTTATCACTTCATCGACTGGCTGGTCAGCGCCGGGCAGCGGCTGTGGCAGCTGCTGCCGCTGGCCGGCATCGGGCCCGGCAACTCGCCCTACATGAGCAACAGCGCCTTTGCCGGCAACGTGCTGCTGATCGATCTGGCCGATCTGCAGCGGCAAGGCTGGCTGGATGCGGACGACCTGCAGCCGGTGGCCGGGTTGGCCGATGCGGCCGTCGACTACGCGGTGGTCTACCCGTTTCGCATGCAGCGCCTGGCCCGGGCCGCCACGCGTTTTGCCGCTGCCGGCACCGCTGAGCAGCGCGCCGACCACGACGCCTTCGTCGCCGCGCATGCGTCGTGGCTCGATGACTACGCGCTGTTCATGGCTATCTGTGAATCGTGCGGCTGGCAGGACTGGTGCACCTGGCCGCCCGCGCTGGCCCGGCGCGAACCCGCGGCGCTGGCGGCGGCGCGCCTGCGGCACGCCGAGCGCATCGCCTTCTGGCGCTTCGGCCAATGGCGCTTCTACCGCCAATGGGCGGCGCTGAAGGCCTACGCCAATGGGCGGGGCGTGCAGATCATCGGCGACACACCGATCTTCATCGCCTACCTCAGCGCCGAGGTCTGGGCCAACCCGCAATTGTTCGAGCTGGACGAGTCACCCGCCAATTGGGGCCGCCCGACCGTCGTGGCCGGCGTGCCGCCTGACTTCTTCAGCGCCACCGGCCAGCGCTGGGGCAACCCGCTGTACCGCTGGGCTGCGCACGCCGAGGACGGCTACGCCTGGTGGGTGGAGCGCGTGCGCCGCAGCTTCGAGCTGGTGGACATCGTGCGCATCGATCACTTCCGCGGTTTCGCCGGCTACTGGGAGATACCGGCTACCGAGCCGACCGCCATCAAAGGCCGCTGGCTGCCTGGGCCGGGCAACGCGCTGTTCGACGCGCTGTTGCAGGCCCTCGGCCCGGTGCCGATCATTGCCGAGGACCTGGGCCTCATCACGCCGGACGTCGACGCACTGCGCAAGCGCTTCGGATTCCCCGGCATGCGCATCCTGCAGTTTGCTTTTGCCGGCGACGCCACCGAGCGCTTCTTGCCGCACAACCACGAGCCCGACACGGTGGTCTACAGCGGCACGCACGACAACGACACCGTCGCCGGCTGGTGGGCCACGGCCAGCGAGCACGAGCGCCACTTCGCACGCGGCTACCTGGCAACCGACGGCCACGACATGCCATGGACGCTGATTCGCGCCGCGATGGCCAGCGTCGGCGACACGGCAGTGCACCCTATGCAGGACGTGCTGGCGCTGCCCACCGAAGCACGCATGAACTACCCGGGCCAGGAAAGCGGCTGGTGGCGCTGGCGCCTCCAGTGGGCGCAGGTGCAGCCCTGGCACGCTGGCCGGCTGGCGGAACTGAGTCGCTTGTATGGGCGTCTTGATGGCCGCCTGGATGGCCATGCCGATGGTCCGTCGGATGGACCGTTAGATAGCCCTTCTGATAGCCCGTCGGATGGCCCCCTGCCTGCGTCCGTTGCGAGGCCCACCTGATGCAATCACGCCCTTACGGCAGCAGCGGTCTGGCTGTCTCCGCACTCGGCCTGGGGGCCGGGCAAATCGGCGATGCCGCGCTGCCCGAGCCCGCCGTGGCCGCGCTGCTGAACGGCGCGCTGGACCTCGGCATCACGCTCATCGACACCGCGCGCGGATACGGCCTGAGCGAAGAGCGCATCGGCCGCCATCTGGCGCACCGGCGCGGCGAGTTCGTGCTGTCGACCAAGGTCGGCTACGGCATCGAAGGGCAAGCCGACTGGACTGGCGCGTGCGTCAGCGCCGGCATCGACGCGGCATTGCAGCGCCTGCGCACCGAGCACATCGACATCGTGCACCTGCACTCGTGCGACCTCGCGGTCCTGCAGGCCGGCGATGTCACCCGTGCGCTGCTGCGCGCGCGAGCAAGGCAAGATCGGCATCGCCGCGTACTCGGGCGAAAACGAGGCGCTGCTGTGGGCCGTGGGCAGCGGGCTCTTCGGCGGTGTGGAGTGCTCGGTCAATCTGTTCGACGCCAACGGCCTGCGCTCACCGCTGCCCGCAGCCGCCCAACTGGGCCTCGGCGTCATCGCCAGGCGCCCGCTGGGCAATGCGCCCTGGCGTTTTGCGCAGCAGCCCGAAGGCCACTACGCCGAAACCTACTGGCAGCGCTTGCACACGCTCGCGCTGGACACTGCAGGCCTGCCCTGGAACGAGTTGGCGCTGCGCTATGCAGCCCATGCCGCGGGCGTTGGCAGTGCGATCGCCGGCACGGCTTCGCTGGCGCACCTGCAGCACAACGCAGCCTGCGTGGCCCGGGGGCCGCTGCCGGCCGATGTGCTGGCAGCGATTGCAGCGCGTCAGCAGGCCGTGGGCCGGCACTGGCGCGGCGAGATTTGATCGGCTGGTCGGTTGGTCGGCTGATTGGCTGATCGGCTGATTTGCCGACTTGCTGAACGGTCGATCCATCGATCGGTGCATCGGTTGATTGAACAACCGGCTGGTCGGACGATCAGCTGATCTGGCCTGGGCTTGCGGCCCGG
>JAJAZC010000207.1 GCA_026785885.1 Rubrivivax sp. | reverse complement strand
GTCATCGGCCGTGCGCGTGCCTGGGGCTGTGCCCGTGCCTGTGGCTGTGGCTGTGCCTGTGGCCGTGCCTGTGCGTGTGCCTGTGCCTGTGCCTGTGCCTGTGCCTGTGCCTGTGCCTGTGCCTGTGCCTGTGCTCCCGCCTGCGCCTGCGCCTGCGCCTGCGCCTGCGCCTGCACGACGATGAACTTCTGCCCGCCGTCGTTCTCGCAGCGCAGCGCCTTGTGACCGATCAGCACCGTCACGCCATCGGCTTGCAGCGCCTGCTTGGCGCAGGCCGACACGTCTTCGTCCTCACGCCCCATCAGGCGCGGCGCCATCTCGATCTGCGTCACCGCCGAGCCCAGGCGCGCAAAAGCTTGCGCCAGCTCGCAGCCGATGGGCCCGCCGCCCAGCACCACCAGCCGCTGCGGCAAGACGCGCAGGCCCCACAGCGTGTCGCTGGTGAGGTAGCCGCTGTGCTCGATGCCAGGCAGCGGCGGCACGAAGGGCCGCGCACCGGTGGCAATCACGATGCTGCGGGTGCTTAGCACCTGCTGGCGGCCGCCCTCGTGGGTGATCTGCACATGCCAGGGGTCGATGATCCTGGCGCTGCCGATCTGCACGTCCACGCCCAACGCGGTGTAGCGCTCAACCGAATCGTGCGGCTCGATCTGCGCCACCACGCGCGATACGCGTTCCATCGCCTGCGCAAAGTCCAGCCTGTAGCTGGCACTGGCAATGCCGTAGTCGGCGCTGTGCTGCATCTGCCGGGCCAGCGCTGCGGTCTTGATCAGCGCTTTGCTCGGCACACAGCCGTAGTTGAGGCAGTCGCCGCCCATCTTGTGCTGCTCGACCAGCGTGACCCGGGCTTTGACAGCCGCGGCGATGTAGCTGGTGACCAGGCCCGCGGCGCCGGCGCCGATGACGACCATGTTGCGATCGAAGGTTTTGGGCTTGCGGTCGGCCCAGGGTGCATACACGCGGCGTGCCTTGATGGCATCGACGATTTTCCTGGCCAGCAGCGGAAACAAGCCCAGCAGCACCAGCGCCAGCGCCAGCCCCGGGCTGACGATGCCGGCCAGCGACGTGATCTGCGCCAGCTGCGTGCCGGCATACACGTAGACCAGCGTCCCGGGCAGCATGCCGAGCTGGCTGACGCCGTAGAACAGCGCCGCCTTCATCGTCGTCAGGCCCATCAACAGGTTGATCACGAAGAAGGGAAACACCGGCACCAGGCGCAGCGTGAAAAGATAAAACGCACCGTCGCGCGCGATGCCCTTGTCGATGTCGGCCAGCCGGTTGCCAAAGCGCGCCCTGACGCTGTCGCGCAGTACATAACGCGCAAACAGCATGGCCAGCAAAGCGCCTATCGTCGACGCGAAGGACGCGACCACGGTGCCGACGGTCAGGCCGAAAATCGCACCAGCCAGCAGCGTTAGGATGGTCGCACCGGGTAGCGACAGCGCCGTCACCACGACGTAGACCGCGAAGAACACCGCAGCCACTTGCAAAGGGCGCGCTGCGTACAGCGCTACGAATCCGGCCTGCGCACCTTTGATGTGGTCCAGGCTGAAAAAACGCCCGAGGTCGAGCACAAAGAAAGCGAGCACGGCAGCCAGCAGGCCCGCCAGCAGCAGCAATTTGTTCTTGTTCACGCGGGTCCTCGGTGGCTGTGCAGTCGGTACAGTCGATTGGAGCGGTGCGCAGGTTACACGCGCTCGATGGCGCCGGCTCCAGCGCCGGCTCCAGCGCCGGCTCCAGCGCCGGCTCCAGCGCCGGTTTCATCGCCGGCTTGAGAGCCGGCTGCATATCCGGCGTCGACGCCCGCTTCAGGGCCCGAGCGCGCGCCAGCCCGCATGCAGCCGGCCGACGATCGTCAGGCCGCACAGCGCAGCAAAGCCGTAGGCCAGCACAGCAAAGTGCTGCGGCCACAGCGCCATAAACACAAAGCAGGCCAGCGTCTCACTCGCTTCGGTCAATCCACCCAGATAAAACAGGCCCTTGTCGGGGCGGGCCTGGCTCTTCAAGCCGCGCTTCTCAGCCTGTACAGCAAAGGCGAGGAAGGTCGAGCCGGTGCCGATGAAGGCGGCCAGCAGCACGGCCGCCGGCAATGCGTTGGCGGCCGCGTCGGCCACGGCGAAAGCCAGCGGGATGCTGGCGTAGAACAGGAAGTCCAGCGTGATGTCCAGAAACGCGCCGCGGTCCGTGGGCTGCGTCAGGCGTGCGACCGCACCGTCCAGGCCATCGAACAAACGGCTCAGCAGCATCATTGCCAGGCCGGCGGAAAATTGGGCTGTCGCGATGCACCCGGCCGCGCCAAGGCCGACCACGAAACCGCCGATGCTGATGGCATCGGCGCCGACACGCCAGGCCACCAACTGCCGCGCGATGGCCAGCAGCGGGCGGCGGATGGCAGCGCTCAAGGCGCGGTCGAGCATGCGATGGCTGCTGTGGAATGCGTGGGCTGCGGCAACTTCGTGGACCGCGTGGAGGGTGCGCTGTGTCGAGTCACCCCGGCGGCCCATAGCCGCCACCGCCTGGCGTCTCGATCACGAAAACATCACCCGGCTCCATCACCGCACTGCCGATGTGCGCCAGCGTCTCGACGCGGCCATCGCTTCGCTCCACACGGTTGACGCCCAACGCGCCCGGCTGCCCGCCGGCCATGCCGAAGGCCGGCACGACGCGGCCGTTGCTCAGGATGCTGGCCGTCATGCGCTCTAGAAAGCGCACGCGCCGCACGCCGCCGTCACCGCCCCGCCACTGCCCCGCGCCGCCGCTGCCGGCGCGCGTGGCGTAGCTGTCCAGCCGCACCGGGAAGCGGAACTCCAGCACCTCGGGGTCGGTCAGGCGCGAGTTGGTCATGTGGGTCTGCACGACGCTGGTGCCGTTGAAGCCCCCGACGACGTGCCCCGCGGCGTCCTTCAACACACCGGCGCCGCTGCCGCCGCTGATGGTCTCGTAGTACTGGTGCGTGTCGTTGCCGAAGGTGAAGTTGTTCATCGTGCATTGCCCGGCGGCCATCAGGCCGAGCGCACCGTACAACGCGTTGGTGACGCAGGTGCTGGTCTCCACATTGCCGGCCACCACCGCAGCAGGCGGGCGCGGGTTGAGCATGCAGCCCTCGGGCACGATGACGTGCAGCGGTTTGAGGCAGCCTGCGTTGAGCGGGATGTCGTCGTCCACCAGCGTGCGAAAGACGTACAGCACCGCCGCCATCGTCACCGCTTTGGGCGCGTTGAAGTTGTTGGGCAGTTGCGCGCTGGTGCCGGTGAAATCGATGGTGGCCTCACGCTCTGCCGCGTGCACGGTGACCCGCACGCTGATCTGCGCGCCGTTGTCCAGCGGCAGCGTGAACTGCCCGTCCTTCAGCGCCGTGATGACGCGGCGCACGGACTCTTCGGCGTTGTCCTGCACGTGCTTCATGTACGCAGCCACGGTGCCGCGGCCGAACTGCGCGACCATTGCGATCAGCTCCTCGACGCCCTTCTGGTTGGCGGCGATCTGCGCGCGCAGGTCGGCAACGGTCTGCTGCGGGTTGCGCGCTGGGTACGGGCCGGACTGCAGCGCGGTGAGCAGTTCGGCCTCGCGCAACTGGCCGCCGCGCACGAGCAGAAAGTTATCGAACAACACGCCCTCTTCGTCGATAGTGGTGCTGAACGGCGGCATGCTGCCCGGCGTGATGCCGCCGATGTCGGCGTGGTGGCCGCGGCTGGCGACGTAGAAGGTCGGACGTTGGGAAGTTTCGGATCCGGGTTCCCTGGTCCGAAACACGCCCCCTTGGGAGGCAGCGACCGAAGGGAACGTGGGGGCCCCGATCCACACGGGCGTGACGACCGTGACATCCGGCAAGTGCGTGCCGCCGTTATACGGGTCGTTGAGCACATACACGTCGCCGTCCAGCATCTGCGGGTTGCGCTCGATCACGGTCTTGATCGATTCGCTCATGCTGCCTAGGTGCACCGGCATGTGCGGCGCGTTGGCGATCAGCTCGCCAGCGGCGTTGAAGACCGCGCAACTGAAGTCCAGCCGCTCCTTGATGTTGACGCTGTAGGCGGTGTTCTGCAGCCGCAGGCCCATCTGCTCTGCGATGTTCATGAACAGGTTGTTGAAGACCTCCAGCATCACCGGATCGGCGTCGGTGCCGATGGCGTGCTCGGTGCTGCGCGGCACCGTGCGCTGCAGTTCGATGGGTCCGGCCGCGGTCAACACCGCCTGCCAGCCGGGCTCGATCACCGTCGTCGCGTTCTGCTCGGCCACGATGGCCGGGCCGTCGATCGTGGCGCCGGGCCGCAGCGTCTCGCGCACGTAAAGGCCCGCGTCCAGCCAGCGGCCGCTGTGCATGGGCACGCGTGCATCGGGCTCGGGCATGTAGGGCGCGGGCTGGGTAATGCGCAGGCCGCTGGGCTCGCCGCGACTGGCGTCCGTATCGAAGCGCTCACCGGCGCCGATGGCTTCGACCGACACCGCCTCGATCACCAGCATCCGCCCCGGCATCAAAAAGGCAAAGCGCTGGCGGTAAGCGGCTTCGAAGTCCTGCTGAATCTGCGCCCGGCCGCTGCAGGCCAGGACCAGCGCGGTGTCGGTGCCCTGGTAGCGCACATGCACCCGGCGCCGCAGCGTGATGCTGCTCGGCGGTACACCCTGGCTCGCCACCTCGTCGTGTGCAGCATTGCCGATGGCCGCCAGCCGCGCCTGCGCAGCGGCCAGGCCGGCATCGTCCAGCGGCAGCTCGATGCTGGCCTCGCGCATGGCGATCTGATCGGCCAGCCCCATGCCGTAAGCACTCAGCACACCGGCCAGCGGGTGCACGAAGACGCGACGCATGCCGAGTGCATCGGCCACCCGACAGGCATGCTGGCCACCGGCGCCGCCGAAGCACTGCAACGTGTACTGCGTGACGTCGTAACCCCGCGCCACGCTGATGCGCTTGATGGCGTTGGCCATGTTCTGCACGGCGATTTGCAGGAAGCCCTCCGCCAACGACTCGGGCGTGATGTCACGCCCGCGGCGTTGGCCCTCCTGATTCGCCAACGACTCGGATGGCGTCGCGCGGCCGGTAGCGCTGCGCACCTGATCGGCCAGTGCGCTGAACTTGGCGGCCACACCGTCGCGGTCCAGCGCTTCGTTGCCAGCCGGGCCGAAGACCTTCGGGAAATACGCTGGCTGGATCTTGCCCAGCAGCACATTGGCGTCGGTGGTGGCCAGCGGCCCGCCGCGCCGATAGCTGGCCGGCCCCGGGTTGGCGCCGGCGCTCTGTGGCCCCACACGCAGCCGCGCACCGTCGAACTGCAGCAGGCTGCCGCCGCCGGCTGCCACCGTGTGGATGCTCATCATCGGCGCGCGCATGCGCACGCCTGCCACCTGCGTCTCGAAGCTGCGCTCGAAACCACCGCCCGGACCGTCGATGTAGTGGCTGACATCGGTGCTGGTGCCGCCCATGTCGAAGCCGATGACCTTGTCGTGCCCACCGGCCACCGCTGTGCGCACCATGCCGACGATGCCGCCGGCCGGGCCCGACAGGATCGCGTCTTTGCCCTGGAAGCGGTGCGCCTCGGTCAGGCCGCCGCTGCTCTGCATGAACAACAAGCGCACGCCGGGCATTTGTGCCGCCACCTGCTCGACGTAGCGGCGCAGGATCGGGCTCAAGTAGGCGTCGACCACTGTGGTGTCGCCGCGCGACACCAGCTTCATCAGCGGGCTGACCTCGTGGCTGGCGCTGACCTGCGTGAAGCCGAGCTCGCGCGCAATGCGCGCCGCCGCGGCCTCGTGCGCCGTGTAGCGGTAGCCGTGCATGAAGACGATGGCGCAGGCGCGGATGCCGGCGTCGAAGGCGGCCCACAGCCGTTCGCGCAGGTGCGCCTCATCCAAGGGCATCAGCACCTCACCCTGCGCTGCCACGCGCTCCTGCGCTTCGATCACGCGCTCGTACAGCATCTCGGGCAGCACGATGTGGCGATCGAACAGCCGCGGCCGCGCTTGATAGGCGATGCGCAGCGCATCGCGAAAGCCGGCCGTCGTAATCAGCAGCGTGCGGTCGCCCTTGCGCTCCAGCAGCGCGTTGGTGGCGACAGTGGTGCCCATCTTCACGCAGTCCACCTGCTCGGGCGTGATGGGCGCGCCGGCCGGCAGGCCCAGCAGGCGACGGATGCCTTCGACCGCGGCATCGGTGTACTGCTCCGCGTTCTCGCTCAGCAGCTTCAGCGTGTGCAGCGTGCCTTGCGGATCGCGGCCGACCACGTCGGTGAAGGTGCCGCCGCGGTCGATCCAGAACTGCCAGCGCGCGGCTTGGAATGCGGGGCCTGTCATGGCGTCTTTCGTTGGAGGGTTGCGGCCGGGATCACAGCGAAGTCGCTGCGCGCGCCGCCTGGTCGTACATGCCGGACATGGTGCGCAGCAGGCGCGCCAGCTCGCCGATATCGGCGTTGAGTTCGGTGTCCAGGCTGCGCACCAGGCAGTCCTCGCGCACAGCGCGGTACTGCAGCACGAAGGCTTCGCCAGCTGCGGTGGGCGCATAGAAAACTTCCTTGCCCTGCTTGGTGGCTTCGGCCAGGCCGCTGGCCACCAGCTTCTTCAATGCGTAGGCGACGATGTGCGTGTCCTCGTAGTTCAGCATGAAGCAGATGTCGGCCAACTTCTTGCCGCGCGCGCGGTGGCAGAGCTGGTGCGTCAGCAGCACGTCGGTGATGGTCAGGTCCGGGCAGCCTGCAGCGGCCATGCAGCGCACGGCCCAGCGCGAGAAGGCATTCCACGCCACGATCAAACCGAATTCGAACTCCGACAGCTCGACGCTACGCGGCGACACCAGGTGCGACGACGAAACGATGCCGGCTGCACGCAAGGCACGCGCCGCCCGCGGCTGGCCGGGCGTGCCCACGCGGCCTGCGTTGCCCGCGTTGCCCGCGTTGCCTGCGTTGCCTGCGTTGCCCGACTTGCCCGACTTGCCCGACTTGCCCGAGCGGCTCAGGTTTTGGGCCGTGCCGGGTTTGCTCGGCGCGCGGGCCTTGGGCCGCGCCGCGGCGGCGGGCTTCTTGCCGATCGGTGTTTTCACTAGGTTATCGGTAAGTCGTTGACGATTCATTGACAATTTATCTCAAGGCTTTCTAGACTTCAAGCTGCATTCAACCCTGCTGCGCACCTTAGAGCCAGCCCACGGAGCCACCATGACATTCACCCCGCGTTCGCTGTTCGCCGCTGCGGCCCTGGTTGCCTTCGGCGCCCATGCCCAGGTCAAGTGGGACTTGCCGTCGGGCTACCCGGCCAGCAACTTCCACACCGTGACCTTGAACGAGTTTGCGGCCGATGTCGACAAGGCCACCGCCGGCAAGCTCAAGATCACCGTGCACGCTGGCGCGTCGCTGTTCAAAGCCAATGAGATCAAGCGTGCGGTGCAGGGCGGGCAGGCGCAGATCGGCGAGGTGCTGCTGGCCAACCTGGCCAACGAATGGCCAATCTACGCCGCCGACGGCCTGCCCTTCCTGGCCGACAGCTACGACGCGGCAACCAAGCTGTACCGCGCGCAGAAGCCGCTGATCGAGAAGAAGCTCGGCGAGCAAGGACTGGTGCTGCTGTACAGCGTGCCGTGGCCGCCGCAGGGTCTGTTCTCCAAGCGCGCGGTCAACAGCGCGGCCGATCTGAAGAGCATCAAGTGGCGGGCTTACAGCCCGGCCACAGCCCGCATCGGTGAGCTCGTCGGCGCACAGCCCGTCACGGTGCAAGCTGCCGAGGTGTCGCAAGCGCTGGCCACCGGCGTGGTGGAGAGCTTCATGACCAGCGGCTCCACCGGCGTCGACAGCAAAGTCTTCGAGCACCTGAAGTTCTATTACGACACGCAAGCCTGGCTGCCGAAGAACGCCGTCATCGTCAACAAGGCCGCGTTCGATGCGCTGGACGCGCCGAGCAAAGCCGCGCTGCTGAAAGCCGCAAGCGATGCCGAAGCGCGCGGCCTGGTCGCCAGCCAGCGCACCAACACCGAATCCAAGGACAAGCTCAAGGCCGCCGGCATGCAGATCCTGCCGCCGCCGCCGGCACTGGCCGCCGACATGAAAAAGGTCGGCGACACCATGCTCAAGGAGTGGCTGGAGAAGGCCGGCCCCGAGGGCAAGCAGGTCATCGACGCTTTCAACGCCAAGTAAGCCGGACCGCGGGCCAGACCCAGACCCAAACCCAGTCACCCCCCCAATGCGCCGCCCGCTCGATGGCTTGTTTGCGGCGGCCGGCGCACTGGCCGCGCTGACGGTGTTGGCGATCTTCGTGCTGATGATCGGCGCGTCGCTCGGCCGGCTGTTCGACTGGCGTGTCAGCTGGGTCAACGACGTCGTCTCGTGGCTGTGCGCGGCGGCGGCCTTCCTCGCGATGGCACACGCCTTCAAGCACGGCGACTTCGTCCGCGTGACGCTGCTGCTGGAGTGCTTGAGCGCGCCGCTGCGCCGCTGCGTCGAGCTGGTGGCGCTGTCCATTGCCGCCGTCTGCATCGGCTACCTGGCCTGGTGGGCATTGCGCTACACCTGGGAAAGCTGGCAGTTCAACGACATCGCCAACAACATGGTCGCCATTCCGATGTGGATTCCGCAGCTCAGCTTCGTCGTCGGCGCGCTGCTGTTTCTGCTGGCGGTGCTCGATGAGCTGTTGATCGTGGTCGGTGGCGGCAAGCCCACCTACGAGCGCCTGGTCGAAGAGCGGCATGCGCGCGGCGACTTCTCCGAGGATCTCTGAGTGAGCGTCGTCGCCATCGGCGGCCTGCTGCTGCTCGTGCTGTTGCTGCTGTTGGCCGGCGGCGTCTGGATCGCGATGTCGCTGGCCATCGTCGGCTGGGTTGGTCAGTTCTTCTTCACCACCACGCTGCCGGGCAAAAACCTCTTTACCGCGTTCTGGGAGACCACGGCCAGCTGGGAGCTGGCTGCGCTGCCGCTGTTTATCTGGATGGGCGAAATCCTGTTTCGCACCAGGCTGAGCGAGCAGATGTTCAGCGGCCTGGCACCGTGGCTCAACCGCGTGCCCGGCCGGTTGATGCACACCACCATCCTCGGCTGCGGCATCTTCGGCTCGGTCTCGGGCTCATCGGCCGCCACCTGCGCGACCATCGCCAAGGTGGCTTTGCCGGAGCTGAAGCGCCGCGGTTACGACGAGAACCTGGCCATCGGCGCGCTGGCCACCGCGGGCGGCCTCGGAATCCTGATTCCGCCGTCGATCACGATGGTGGTCTACGCGGTGGCTGCCGACGCATCGGTGATCCGGCTGTTCTTGGCCGGCTTCATCCCGGCTGCGGTGTTGATGGGCCTGTTCTCGCTGTACATCGGCTGGTGGAGCTTGCGCCACCCCGACCGCGTGCCGCCGCCCGAGCCGCCGACCACGTGGATGCAAAAGCTGCGCGGTTCGGCCAGCCTGATTCCGTGCGCGTTGTTGATCGGCTTCATCGTCTGGGTGCTGGTGGCGGGCTGGGCCACCGCCACCGAGTGCGCAGCCTGGGGCGTGCTGGGTGCGCTGGCCATCGCTGCGGCCGGCGGCTCGCTCAACCGCCGCAACTTCTGGGACGGCCTGATGGGCGCCACGCGGATGAGCTGCATGATCATGTTCATCCTGGCCGGCGCGTCTTTCCTCAGCAAGACCATGGCCTTTACCGGCGTGCCGCGTGAACTGGCCGAGTGGGTGGCGTCCATGCAGCTCAGCCCCTACACGCTGATCGCCGTGCTGGTGCTGGTGTACCTGGTGCTGGGCACCGCGCTGGACGGCATCAGCATGATCGTGCTGACCTCGGCCGTGGTGCTGCCGATGGTGCAAAAAGCCGGCTTCGACCTGGTGTGGTTCGGCATCTTCATCATCCTGCTGGTCGAGATTGCCGAGGTCACGCCACCGGTCGGCTTCAACCTCTTCGTGATGCAGAACATGACCGGCCGCGACAGCAACGTGATCGCACGCGCCGCGTTGCCCTTCTTCGGCTGCCTGGTGCTGGCCATCGCCATCATCACCGTGTTCCCGGCCTTGGTGACCTGGCTGCCGGATACGGTGATGGGCGCGCCCAAGATTTAGCGCAGCGCTCCGCACCTGCGCCGGGCGCCCGAACTGGCCGGCGTTGGCGGCGCACTTCGGCGCTTGCTGCCGGCGTTGCTTGCCTAGCATCCACGGGCTATGTCCGACCTTTCGATGCCACCCATGCCGGGCTTGTCGCTGCCGCCGCAAGGCGGCGGCGAAGCTTTTGCATGGCCCACACCGCAGCTTGCCGGCTACCCGGCTCCGGCCGTGCCGGCAACACCGCCGGCCTGCGCGGTCGAAGGCCTCAATGGCCACGCGCTGAAGGGCCGGCTGGTCTTGTTTGCACCCGAGCACGACACGCTGCATGTCACGCTGGACGGCCAGAGCCGGCCGATGCTGCTGCGGCCAGAGCAGTTTCGGCGCCTGTGCCTGACCGAGCCGCTGCACACGCTGCCTGGCGGTGGCTCCAACCACACTGACATCGACGACAGCAGCAGCGACCCGCTGGCGCTGCGCCCGACGCTGCCTTTCACGGTCGACTTCCACGATGGCCGCCGCTGGCAAGGCCAGACCATCGGCCACCACGAAACGGCGTACGGCCTTTTCCTGTTCGAGCCTTTGGATCTGACCGGAGGCTTGAGGCGCTGGTTTGTGCCGCGCGCCGCCTACCGCGAGGCCGAGGTCGGCCTGCTGTTGGGCCAGGCGCTGGTGGCGCAGGAATCGGCCTCGCCCGAGCAGATACGTGCCGCGCTGGCCGAGCAGGCCGAACTGCGCGGCCGCAAGCTCGGCGACATGCTCGTGGTGCGCCAGGTCATCACGCCCGAGGAATTGCACCAGGCCATCGAGCAGCAAAGCCGCATGCCGATGGTGCGCATCGGCGAAGCACTGACGGCGCTCGGCTACATCACCGAAGAACAGCTGGCCGAGACACTGGCCCTGCAGCGCGACGACCGCAGCGTGCCGTTGGGCGAGCTGCTGGTGCGCCGCGGCGCCGTCACGCGCACCGATTTGCAAACCGCGCTGGCCCGCAAGATGGGCTACCCGCTGGTCGATGTGCTGCAGTTTCCGGCCGACAGCGAAGCCGTCACACGCCTGCCCTATTCGGTGGCCTGCCGCATCCCGGCGCTGCCGTTGATGCTGCGCGGCGGCCGCCTGGTGGTGGCGGTGGAAGACCCGTCGGACCGATTGAGCCTGGACGAGATCGAATTTGCCGCGCAGTGCAAGCTGGTGCCGGTGCTGGCGCGCCCAGGCGTGCTGCTGGGCGCCATCGACCGTGCCTACGAAAAGATCGGCGCGCTGACGATGCGCTCAAGTCTGTCGCTGGACCCCAGCGCGCCGGTGCAGTTTGAGCTGGGCGATACAAGCAAACTCTTGGCGACGATGGAGCGTGGCGACAACCGGCCCGACGAAGACGACGCACCGCTGATCGAGCAGAGCGACAACTCGCTGGTGCGGCTGATCAATTCGATGATCGTCGAGGCACATGCGCAGGGCGTGTCGGACATCCACGTCGAGTGCCCGTCGGGCCGCGACAAAGTACGCATCCGCTTTCGCAAAGACGGCCTGATGCGGCCTTATCTGGAGCTGTCGCCCAGCTACCGCAGCGCCATCATCGCGCGCTTGAAGATCATGTGCGATCTGGACATCAGCGAGCGCCGCAAGCCACAGGACGGCAAGATCAACTTCGCCAAATTCGTGCAGGGCCTGAAGCTCGAATTGCGCGTGGCCACCATCCCGACCGCGGGCAACCTGGAAGACGCGGTGCTGCGGCTGTTGCAATCCAACAAGCCGATAGCGCTGGACCAGCTGGGCCTGAGCGAGGCCAATCTGCAGCGCCTGCGTGCAGCATCCAACCGCCCCAGCGGCATGCTGCTGTGCGTGGGGCCCACCGGCTCGGGCAAGACGACCACGCTGCACTCGCTGATGGGCGCCATCAACACACCCGAGCGAAAAATCTGGACCGCCGAAGACCCGGTGGAAATCACGCAGGCCGGTCTCAGGCAGGTGCAGGTCAACCCGCGCATCGATTGGACATTTGCCAAGGCACTGCGGGCATTCTTGCGCGCCGATCCGGACGTCATCATGGTCGGTGAAATTCGCGATCAGGAAACGGCGCAGGTGGCCATCGAAGCCAGCCTCACCGGCCACCTGCTGCTGAGCACGCTGCACACCAACAGCGCGCCGGAGACCATCACGCGGCTGCTGGACATGGGCATGGACCCGTTCAACTTTGCCGATGCGCTGCTGGGTGTGCTGGCGCAGCGCCTGGTGCGCCGGGTCTGCGCCACCTGCCGCGTGGCGCACACAGCCAGCGACGCCGAACTGCACGAGCTGCTGCAAGACTACCTGCACATCATGCAAGACCAACCGACGCCGCCCGATGCCGATGCGCTGCTGGCCGACTGGCGCAGCCGCTTCGGCACCGAAGGCCGCATCACGCTGTACAAGCCAGTGGGTTGCGAGGCCTGCAGCGGCAGCGGCTACCGCGGCCGCGCCGCCATCCACGAGCTGATGATGATCAGCCGCATGCTGCGGCAGCTCATCCAGACCGGCAAACGCGCCGACGACGTGCAGCGCCAAGCGCTCACCGACGGCATGCGCACGCTGCGGCAGGACGGCATCGAAAAGGTGCTGGCCGGCGTGACGACGATCGACGAGGTGCGGGCTAATTCCTGAGGCGCAAAGCGAAAAGTCATGTTTATGCTGCACCGTGCACCCGGCCTGAGGTGTGCTTTCGGCGGTGAACGCTGTGCTGACGGTTGCCGCATTTCGTTTATTTCGTTTATTCCGTTTATCTTCGCTGGGCGCCGACACGGAACCACTGGAGTGAACCATGACGGCCACCGCTTTGACCAAGATGACGCTCCCCGTCGAAAGGGAGGTGCAGGCTGCCATGCAAGGTCAGCGCGCTCTGGCAGCCTTTCTGACGACCCGCTCCGAGAGCCAGCACATTCAGATCTTCGACGACAAGAACCTGGCCCACCAAGTGAAGCTTCCGACCTCGGCAGTGCGTCTGTTGGTCGACATCCTTGCCGAGCTGGCGGACGGCAACGCGGTCGAGGTCGTGCCGGTCCATGCCGAGCTCACGACGCAGGATGCGGCCGACACGCTCAACGTCTCCCGTCCGCACCTGGTGAAGCTGATGGAACAAGGGGGCCTTCCCTTCCACAAAACCGGCAAGC
The DNA here is from genome assembly GCA_026785885.1 of Rubrivivax sp. Taxonomy (GTDB): domain Bacteria; phylum Pseudomonadota; class Gammaproteobacteria; order Burkholderiales; family Burkholderiaceae_C; genus Rubrivivax. The sequence continues at coordinate 7,489 of JAJAZC010000207.1, read as the reverse complement.
ATCGGCGCGTGCGCTTCGCCGACCTGCTGCAGTTCAAGTCCCACCGGGACCAGGCCAGTGAGGACGCGATGGTCGACTTGGCGCAGCAGGCCCAGGAGCTGGCCCTGAGCTACGAATGAGGTCTTCGCCGTTCACGGCCGTCTATGACGCCTGTGTCCTGCACCCCGCGCCACTCCGGGACTTCCTAATGTGGCTTGGGCTGTCGGGACGCTTCCGTGCGCGGTGGGGTCCACAGATTCACGATGAGCGGAAGCGCAACCTGCTGATCAACCGGCCCGCCCTGACCCGCGCACAACTCGATCGCACCTCGGGTCTGATGGACCTGGCCATTCCGGACGGCTTGGTGACCGGCCATGAAACGCTCATCACCGGCCTGACGCTCCCGGACGCCGACGACCGCCACAAGCTCGCGGCCGCGATCCGCTGCAACGCCAGCGTCATCGTGACTTTCAACGAAAAGGATTTCCCGGCATCGGCGCTAGCGCCCTACGGCATCGAGGCGCACCCCGACCCCTCCATCGACAACCTGTTCGACCTCGACCTGGCAGCAGTGGTGGCAGCAGCCCAAAGGCAGCGGGCACAGCTCAAGAATCCTCCGCTCGATGTAAGCCACTACCTTGATGCGCTTCGGCGCCAGGGGCTGGTCCAGACCGTCAAGGCGTTGGGCAATTACGGGGCGATTCTGTGATCGCACGCGTGAGCTGCTGGTCAGCAACACGCTTGTTCGATCGTATGCAGGCGTGCGGCGGTCCCGTTTTGACGACCGCGTGGGGGTCGTGCGTGTTCCGCCGCGCGGAGTGCATCAAGCTCAGGACTCGCCTGTTCTTCAGACCTCCACCGCTGCTACAGCAAAGGCGGGTTCGGGCAGGCCGTGGTGCGCCTGTGCGGCCAGCGCGCGCAGAGCGCCTCGACCTCTGACTTGCGAGCCCTTGTTTGATTGAGCGGAGCTGAGCGCAAGCGAACGTAGCGAGTTGGCCGCGGGCCGCATGCCCGAGCAGCGCAGGCAAGTCGGCGTACCCGCTGACCGCCACAGAGAAGCGCCACGGCCTGCCCGAACCCGCCTTTGCCGCACCCAAGCCGAAAGCGCGATGCATCACGGGACAAAGCACGCGACGCATCACGCGACAACGCACGCGGCAACCACCTGACAGCCCCGCAATTCCAGCCCCGCGGTTTCCCCTGATGCGCCTAGCGCGCAGAAGCCTATCCTGCACCGCGATGTCTGCCGCAGCGGGGTGCCCAGTGCACCCCGCTTGCACCTTGGACAACGGCAACCCTTTGCAGCAGTCGTGCTTCGTCCGGACTGCGACATCCTGGAACTGCAGTCCCAACCCACCGGAGACGACCGCCCATGACCATGCTCACACTCACCGTCAACGGCAAGAGCGTCAAGCGCGACGTGCCGCCTGCGACGCTGCTGTCCGAGTACATCCGCGAGCACCTGCGCCTGACCGGCACGCACGTGGGTTGCGACACCGGCCAGTGCGGCGCCTGCACCGTGCACATCGACGGCCAGGCGGTCAAGAGCTGCTCGGTGCTGGCCCTGGCCGCACAAGGCGCAGCGCTGACCACGATCGAAGGCCTGGCTAACGCCGATGGTTCACTGCACCCGATGCAGACCGCCTTCAATCAGTGCCACGGCCTGCAGTGCGGTTTTTGCACCCCGGGCATGGTCATGAGCGCGGTCGATCTGGTGACCCACCACGCCTGCAGCACCGAGACGCAAATTCGCGAAGGGCTGGAAGGCAATATGTGCCGCTGCACCGGCTACCAGAACATCGTCAAGGCCGTGGCGCAAGGCGCAACGGCGATGAAGGCTTGAGGAGTACAGCACCATGAACGCACGACAAGGTTTCATCGGCCAGAGCGTGGTCCGCCGCGAGGACAAGCGCTTTCTCACCGGCGTCGGCCAGTACACCGACGACATCAGCCTGCAAGGCCAGACCTACGCTTACTTTCTGCGCAGCCCGCATGCGCATGCACGCATCAAGTCGCTCAACAGCACGGCCGCGGCTGCCGCCGAAGGCGTGCTGGGCGTCTTCACCGGCGAGCACTTCAAGGCCGTCGGCGGCCTGCCCTGCGGCTGGTTGATCAACAACATCGACGGCACGCCGATGAAGGAACCCAAGCACCCCGTGATTGCCGACGGCAAGGTGCGCTACGTCGGTGACCGCGTGGCACTGGTGGTGGCCGAAACGCTGGAGCAGGCCAAGGCAGCAGCACAGCTGATCGATGTCGACTACGACGTGCTGCCGGCCGTCATCGACATCGGCAACATCACCAAGACCGGCGCCAGCGTGCCCGACGAAGCGCCCGACAACCGCTGCTACCAGTGGCAGATCGGCGACGCTGCGGGCGTGGAAGAAGCCTTCAAGGCCGCGGCGCACGTCACCACTTTGACCTTCCGCAACAACCGCCTGGTGCCCAACGCGATGGAAACGCGCGGCGCCAACGCCATCTTCAGCCCGGCCGACGACAGCTACACGCTGTATGTCAGCAGCCAGAACCCGCACGTCGAGCGGCTCTTGATGTGCGCCTTTGTGCTGGGCATCCCCGAGCACAAGATGCGCGTCGTGGCGCCCGATGTCGGCGGCGGCTTCGGCAGCAAGATTTTTCTTTACGGCGAAGAGACGGCGCTGGTCTACGCCAGCAAGCACATCAAGCGCCCGATCAAGTGGACGGCCGACCGCTCGGAGGCTTTCCTGTCCGACGCGCACGGCCGCGACCATTTGACGACCGCCCGGCTCGGGCTGGACAAAGACGGCAAGTTCATCGCCTTTCAGGTCGACACAACGGCCAACCTGGGCGCCTACCTCAGCACCTTTGCGTCCTGCGTGCCGACGATCCTGTACGCCACGCTGCTGGCCGGGCAGTACGCCACGCCCAAGATCGTCTGCACGGTGACGTCGGTCTTCACCAACACCTGCCCGGTCGATGCTTACCGCGGCGCCGGCCGGCCCGAGGCCACGTACACCGTCGAGCGCATGGTGGAGACAGCGGCGCACGAGCTCGGCATCGACCCGGCAGAGCTGCGCCGGCGCAACTTCATCCGCAGCTTCCCGTATGCCACGCCGGTGGGCCTGACCTACGACACCGGCGATTACGACGTCACGCTCAACCGCGCCATCGAGTTGGCTGAGGTCAGCGGCTTCGAAGCGCGCAAGGCCGCATCGGCCGCCAAAGGCCTGAAGCGCGGCATCGGCTACAGCGCCTACATCGAAGCTTGCGGCATCGCGCCTTCGTCGGTGGCAGGCGCTCTGGGTGCGCGGGCCGGGCTGTTCGAGGCTGGCGAGGTGCGCGTGCACCCTACCGGCAAGGTCACCGTATTCACCGGCAGCCACAGCCACGGCCAGGGACATGAGACGACGTTTGCACAAGTGGTGGCCGACAAGCTGGGCATTCCGCTAGAAGACGTGGACATCCAGCACGGCGACACCGGCAAGATCCTGTTCGGCATGGGCACCTACGGCAGCCGCAGCCTGGCTGTCGGTGGCACGGCCATCGTCAAAGCCCTGGACAAGGTGATTGCCAAAGGCAAGAAGATTGCCGCACACCTGATGGAAGCAGCCGATAGCGACGTGATATTCGAAGGCGGTGTCTTCAAGGTTGCCGGCACCGACAAAAACGTGCCCTTTGCCAGCGTGAGCCTGACGGCCTACGTGCCGCACAACTTTCCGCACGACAAGCTGGAGCCGGGCCTGAACGAAAACGCTTTCTACGACCCGAGCAACTTCACCTATCCGGCCGGCACCTACATCTGCGAGGTCGAAATCGACCCGGCAACCGGCGTCGTCAAGGTCGACCGCTTCACGGCCTGCGACGACTTCGGCAACGTCATCAACCCGATGATTGTCGAAGGCCAGGTGCACGGCGGCATCGCCCAGGGCCTGGGCCAGGCGCTGATGGAAAACTGCGTCTACGACGAAGACAGCGGCCAGCTGCTCACCGGCAGCTACATGGACTACGCGATGCCGCGCGCCGAGGACATTCCGCACCTCACCGTCGAGACGGTCAAGGGCACGCCGTGTACGCACAACCCGCTGGGCGTCAAAGGCTGCGGCGAGGCCGGCGCCATCGGCAGCCCGCCGGCGCTGATCAACGCCGTGTGCCACGCGCTGGGCATCAAGGACATGCCGATGCCGGCCAGCCCGCACAACGTCTGGAAGGCCATCCAGGCCGCCCAACGCTGAAGGAGAACAACACCATGCAGACATTTGCCTACAGCAACCCGGGCACCGTGGCCGATGCGGCCCGGGCCGCAGCAGCCACCGACGCCAAGCTGATCGCCGGCGGCCAGACGCTGCTGCAATCGATGAAGCTGGGGCTCATCGCACCCAGCGCGGTGGTCGACATCTCGGGCATCGCCGAGCTCAAGGGCATCACCAGCAGCGGCGGCAAGCTGACCATCGGCGCCGGCACCACACACGCCGCGGTGGCGGCCTCGGCCGAGGTGCAAAAAGCCATCCCTGCACTGGCCGAGCTGGCCGGCCACATCGGCGACCGTCAGGTGCGCAACCGCGGCACGCTCGGCGGCAGCCTGGCCAACAACGACCCCGCGGCCTGTTACCCGGCAGCCGTGCTTGCGCTGGGGGCCAACATCACCACCAACCAGCGCACGCTGAGCGCAGAGCAGTTCTTCCAGGGCCTGTACACCACGGCTTTGCAGGACGGTGAGGTCATCACGTCGGTCAGCTTCCCGATCCCCGAGAAAGCCGGCTGGCAAAAGTTCAAGCAGCCGGCCAGCCGCTTCAGCCTGGTGGGCGTGTTTGTCAGCAACGGGCCTGCCGGCGTGCGGGTGGCGGTGACGGGCGCGGGTGCCAACGGCGTCTTTCGCGCCAGTGCGTTGGAGGCCAAGCTGGCCGCCAACTACAGCGCAGCAGCGCTGCAAGGCGCGACGATGGAAGCGGCCGGGCTCAACAGCGATCTGCACGGCTCAGCCGCGTATCGCGCAGCGTTGATCCCGGTGCTGACGGCGCGCGCGGTGGTCTGACGGCCTGGCCTGACCAACGCGCCAGCGCTCGTTGGCAGCCGCCGCTCAGACGGAGCCGCACGCCGGGTGCGGCATCTTCAAGCGGCATTGCCTGTTTCGGCATGCGGCCTGCTGCTTTGCTGACATCATTCTTGGCGGCCTTGCCTACCCGCCGTGCTTTGCGCCGCCCAAAGGAGCCGCCGATGTCTGCCCGACTCCCGATCGCCAGCGACACGCTGGCCGCACTATGTCGTCGGCATCACATCCGCCGACTGTCGCCGTTCGGCTCGCGCCTCAAGGGCACATCCAGGCCAGGCAGCGGCGTCGACCTGCTGGTCGAATTCGAGTCCCAGGCGATCGTCACCTTGCTTGACATCGCGCGCATGGAACAGAAACTGTCGGCACTGACGGACGGCCAGTCAGTTGATCTGCGGACCGCAGCAGACTTGAACCCCTATTTCGGTGCTGATGTCGTGCGCATGGCGGAGCCGCAATATGTCGCCGGATAACCTGATCCGCTTGCGGCACATGGCTGAGGCAACGCAGCAAGCCCTGACGTTCTGCGCGGGCAAGTCACGTGCGGACCTTGACCCCAACGTGATGCTGCGCATGGCGCTGCTGCATGTCATCCAGATCGTGGGCGAGGCTGCCGCCCGCATGTCTGCTCAAGGCCGTGCCGCCGCACCAGGACTCCAATGGCCGTTGATCGTCAGCATGCGCAATCGACTGGTTCACGCCTACTTCGACGTGGACACTGCCATTCGCTGGAGCACCGTGCAGCACAGCCTGCCACCACTGTTGGCCCAATTGCGCACCGTTCCAGGCGTGGCGAGCAACCCGGATGACTCGGCTTGAAAGCCACAGCCCCGGTTTTTTCCCTGGCCAAGCCGCAGGATGACCGCGTGAACACCACCACCTTGCCCACCAGCATCGACGACACCGCAGCGCGCCTCTTGGCGCTGGACTACGTGCCCGAGCGCGCGCTGGCCACCACCGTGTACCTGGCGCTCAAGCTGCAGCGCCCGCTGTTTCTGGAAGGCGAGCCCGGCACCGGCAAGACCGAGATCGCCAAGACATTGGCCACCATGCTGGGCCGCCCGCTGATCCGCCTGCAGTGCCACGAAGGGCTCGATCTGGCGGGTGCGGCTTATGAGTGGAACTACGCGCGGCAGATGCTGGAAATCCGGCTCACGGAATCCAGCGCCCGCGCTGCTGCCGGTGGCGCTGAAGGCGACTCCGGCAGGCAACAAGCCCTGGCCAGTGAACTGTTCTCCGACCGCTTCCTGATCCGCCGCGCGCTGCTGCAGGCCATCGATCCGGCGCAGCCCGTGCCGCCCGTGCTGTTGATCGATGAACTGGATCGTGCCGACGAGCCCTTCGAGGCCTTCTTGCTCGAGGTGCTGAGCGACTTCCAGATCACGATTCCGGAGTACGGCACCGTCAAGGCCGTGACGCCGCCGATCGTCGTGCTCACCAGCAACCGCACGCGCGAGATCCACGATGCGGTCAAGCGCCGCTGCCTGTACCACTGGGTCGACTTCCCCGACGCGGCGCGCGAGCAGGCCATCGTCGAGCGCCGTGCACCGGAAGCGCCGCGCAAGCTGTCGCAAGAGATCGTGGCCTTCGTTCAAAAGCTGCGCACGCTGGAGCTGTACAAGCTGCCCGGCATTGCAGAAACGCTGGACTGGACGCGCGCGCTGATGGAGCTGGACGCGCTGGTACTGGACCCGGAAACCGTCAACCACACGCTGGGCGTGCTGCTGAAGTACCAAGACGACATCGCGAAGGTCAAAGGCTCAGAGGTGGCGCGGCTGTTGGAGCAGGTCAAGCGCGACGCGCAAGCCGGGGTTTGAACGGCGCGCGCACGGCAATGCAGCCTGACCCTGGCCTACCGGCCGCCAACGCTCATCACGTCGGCTCTTCAGCCGACAACGTTCTCGCCGTCGGCTCTTCAGCCGACAACGTTCTCGCCGTCGGCTCTTCAGCCGACAACGTTGAGCACGCCGGCCACCTGGCAGACAACGTCCTTCACTTCGGCCGCCTGCTGCGCCAGGCCGGCATGCCGATACCGACCGATCGCATCCAGCTCGCGCTGAGCGCCCTGCAGATTGCCGGCCTGGAAAGCAAGCGCGACTTTCACGACACGCTGGCCGCGTGCTTCATCGACCGCGCAGAACACCGCGCACTTTTCGAGCAAGCCTTCTGGCTGTACTGGCGTGACCCCGATGTTGCCGGCCGCATGATGGCCATGCTGTTGCCACGCGTGCAGACCAAGACCGAGACGCCGCCGGCGCCGGAGAACCGCCGCCTAGGCGAGGCACTGTTTCCTCACCCACCACAAGCGCCCAAGCCCGCGCCTCAGGAACAGATCGAGGTCGATGCCAGCTTGACGTGGAACGAACGCGAGGTGCTGCGCAAGGCTGACTTCGACACCATGAGCGCCGATGAATGGCGCCAGGCGCAGCGCCTGTTGCGGCAGCTGGCGCCGCTGTTCGAGCCGCTGCGCACGCGGCGCCACGT
>JAJAZC010000206.1 GCA_026785885.1 Rubrivivax sp. | reverse complement strand
GCTTTCAGGTGGCCGCAGCACGCAACGGGGTGGAAGGCGTGCAGCGGCTCACCGAGTGGGAGCCCGACGTGGTGACGCTGGACATCAACATGCCCGAGATGGACGGCTTGACGGCGCGGGCGCTGATCATGTCGGCGCGGCCGACGCCGGTGGTCATGGTGTCGTCGCTGACCGAGAAGGGCGCGCTCGCTACCTTCGAGGCGCTGGCGCTGGGCGCGGTGGACTTCATCCCCAAGCCTGGCGGCACGATCTCTCTGCATGTCGACGACATCAAGGCGATGTTGCTCGACAAGGTGCGCTCGGCGTCGCGCGCGAAAGTGGGCGCGCAGAACGGCGGCCGCAAGACGCATGCAGCGCGGCCGCAGGCCAAGCCGGCGCCGGGGCCGGTCGTGGCGCCGCCACGCATCGGCTCGGCACCGCTGGAGCGCGCGTCGCTGCCTGGCCTGGTTTTGATCGGCGTTTCCACCGGCGGCCCGCGCACGCTGGAAGACATCCTGCCCCGCCTGCCCGCCAACTTCCCGTGGCCGGTGCTGGTGGCGCAGCACATGCCCGCCAATTTCACCGAAACCTTTGCGCGTCGGATAGACGGCTTGTGCGCGCTCAAGGTGGTCGAGGTCGCCACGCCGATGCCGTTGCTGCCTGGGCACGTGTACATCGGTCGCGGCGGCACCGACATCACCGTCACCGACCGCGCCGGCGTGCTGCACGCCGCGCCGCGTCCGGAAGCGCCGGCCGTGCTGTGGCATCCCTCGGTCGAGGTGATGGTCGACAGCGCGATGAAGCACCTGCCGCCGAACCGCCTGGTGGGCGTGATGCTCACCGGCATGGGCAACGACGGCGCGGTGGCGATGGCACGGCTGCACGCAGCCGGCGGCAAGACGATCGCCGAATCGGCCGACACGGCGGTGGTCTTCGGCATGCCGCACGAACTGATCGAGCTGGGTGGGGCCAGCCTGGTACTCCCGTGCAACAACATCGCCGCGCAATTGCGGCATTGGTTGCAGTGATGGCAGCAGTGACGGCAGCAGTGACGGCAGCAGTGATGGCAGCAGTGACGGTTGCAATGAAGAACACCCTGGAGATCACGCCATGGCACTGAAGAAGGCCACCGACAGCACGGGGCTGCGGCCCGTCGAAGACCGCGACTACACGCGTGACACCGACGGCCTGGTCGCGCAATTGAACGACGCCGACAGCTCGGTGCGACGCTGGGCCGCGCGCGACCTGGCAGCCCACCCGCGCGCGGCTGCGGCCCTGTGCGCGCGGCTGGCGCAGGAAAGCGACGGCAGCGTGCGGGCCGTGCTCTTCAGCAGCGCTGCACGGCTGGGCGGCAGCGGGGTGGTCAATGCCTTGCTGCCTTTGCTGCGCAGCGAAGACGCAGGTCTGCGCAACGGCGCCATCGAGGTGCTGGCCGGCCTGCCCGACGCAGTGGCGCCGCACATCGACCGCCTGCTGATGGATACCGACAGCGACGTGCGCATCTTCGCCGTCAACCTGCTCGGCAACCTGCAGCACGCGCAGGTGCCGCAGTGGCTGGCGCAGGTGCTGCTGCACGAGCCGGCCGTCAACGTGGTGGGCGCGGCGCTGGAGGTGCTGGCCGAGGTCGGCACGCCGGCCTCGCTACCGGCGCTGCGCAGTGCGGCGCAGCGCTTTGCCGACGACGCGTACATCGGATTCGCGGTCGATCTGGCGATCGCGCGGATCGTCACGCCATGAGCCGCCGCCCGTCAGTTCCGAAGGCGGATCGCACCGCAGCGCATCGCGCGGAGGTTAGACAGTGAGCAACGGGACGAAAGCGGACCGCGTGCTTGCCGCGCCGGTGATCAGCGACGCGGACTTCCAGAAGTTCGCCGAGTTCTTTCACCGCAAGACTGGCATCCACTTCGAGCCCGCCAAGCGCTACTTCGTCGACAAGCGGCTGATCGACCGCATCCAGGCCACCGGCGCGGAGAACTTCCGCGCCTGGTTCGTGGCGCTGCGCTTCGAGACCGACGGCGCAGAGCTGCAGCAGCTCGTGAACGTGATGACGGTCAACGAGACCTACTTCTTCCGCGAGAGCTACCAGTTCGACTGCATGGTCAACCACATGCTCGGCGAGGTGGCGGCACGCAAGCGGCCGGGAAGCCGCATCCGCATCTGGTCGATTCCGTCGTCCACCGGCGAAGAGCCGTATTCGATCGCGATCTTCCTGCTCGAACGTTGGGCCCTGATCGAACAGTACGAGGTGGAGATCCTCTCGTCGGACATCGACACCCAGGTGCTGCAGGCGGCGCAGCGCGGCATCTACTCGCCGCGCTCGGTGGCGCAGCTGCCCAAGCCCTACCTGAAGAAGTACTTCAGCCCACACGGTGAAGGCGAATGGCGCATCTCGCGCGAGCTGGTCGAGTCGGTGGAGTTCAGCCGCGTCAACCTGACCGATCCCGCCGACACGCGGCGCTTTCGCGACATCGACATCGTCTTCTGCCGCAACCTGCTGATCTATTTCGACGACCTGTCGCGCCGCGTCGCCGCGGAGGCGATGTTCGACACGATGGCGCCCGGCGGCTTCATCTGCCTGGGTCACTCCGAATCGATGAGCCGCATCTCCTCGCTCTTCACGATGCGCCGCTTTCCCGACGCGCTGGTTTACCAAAGGCCGCTGTGACCATGAACAGAATCCTCGTCATCGACGACGCCGCCACCGTGCGCATGTACCACCGCAAGATCCTCGGCGATGCCGGCTGGCACACCGACGAAGCCAGCAACGGGGTCGAAGCGCTCGAGCGTGTGCATGCGCAGGACGACGACACCGCGTTCGACCTCTATGTCGTCGACGTCAACATGCCGCGCATGGACGGCTACAGCTTCGTGCGCGAACTGCGCCGCCTGCCGGCACGGCACCAGGCACCGGTGGTGATGGTCTCGACCGAAGCCAAGGCGCCCGACGCCAACGCCGCATTCGATGCCGGCGCCAACGGTTACCTGGTGAAGCCCGCGCGGCCGCCGGACCTTGTGCTCACCGCTGCCCTGCTGCTCGGCGACCGCCCTGCCGCGATGAAGGCGGCACTCAAGGCTGCCGCTGGAGTGAAGCCATGAACCAGACCGACCTGCTGGACCAGTTCGTGATCGAGGCACGCGAGTGCCTGGAAGCCATCGGCGCGCGGCTGCTCGACGTCGAGCGCGAGCCCACCAACCTGGAACTGCTGAACGACCTGTTCCGTTCGGTCCACACGCTGAAGGGCAATTGCGGGCTGTTCGAATTCAAGCCGCTGGAGCGCGTGGTGCATGCGGGTGAAGACCTGCTCGACCGCGTCCGCAACCGCACGCTGGACTACAGCGGCGAGCTCGCCGATGCGCTGCTGGAAGCCATGGATTACGCCGCGCGGCTGATCGACCAGATCGAACGCAGTGGCCGCATCGACGAAGGTGCCGACGCGCAGTCGATCGCGCACGCCCAGGCCTTGCGGGCTTTGTTCGACAACGTCACTGCGGCACCGCTTGCTGTGGTGCCCGCAGCAGCGCATGCTGTAGTGCCCGCAGCAGCGGGCGGAGCCGTCACTGTCAGCCAAGCCGTGCCCGACTGGCTGGCCCGCATCGAATCCGCCCTGCTCGCCGCGCACCCCGCTGCGACGGCAGTGCGCTACCTGCCCGAAGAGGGTTGCTTCTTCAAAGGCGAAGACCCCTGGCGCCTGGCGAGCACGGCGCCCGGCCTGCTGGCGCTGCATATCGGTGGCCGGCAGGCCTGGCCCGAAGGCGACGCGCGTGCTGCCTGGGACTGCTACCAGTGCAATCTGGACATCGTGCTGCTGAGCAACGCAGAGCGCGCAGAGATCGAGCAGCACTTCCGCTGCGTGCCCGAGCAGGTGGTGTGCTACCTGGTCCAACCCCAGCCCCAACCCCAACCCCAAGCCGAACACCAAGCGCTTTCGCTTCCACTTTCAGTATCGGCCGAGGCTCCTGATGCCGACACCGACGGCGGCCCTGCACAAGCCACGCTGCGCCAGCGCGCGGCCCAACTGTGGGCCGACCAGTGCGCACTGCTGGCGCGAAGCGGCTTGAGCGCCGGCACCGTGCAGGCCACGCGCAAGACCTTGCAAGGGCTGCTCGCGGCGGTGGACGATAGGGCGTCGAAGGCCGCCGGCGCTGAACTCGATGCCGTGCCCGACGCCGGGCTGCTTGCCTGGGTGCGCCAGCAGGCGCTGCAAGACCAGTCCCTGCTTGCCGCTAACCCGGCCGCTGACCCCGCCGGTGCGAGGCAGCCGACCGACTCGACGGTGAGCGAACTGCCGCAACGCTTCGAGGACAGCAGCGCCGCGCACCCGCACAAGGTGCTCAAGGTCAGCCAGGAAAAGATCGACCGCCTGATGGAACTGATCGGCGAGATGGTGGTCGCCAAGAACAGCATCCCCTACCTGGCGCAGCGCGCCGAAGTCGTGTTTCAGCAGCGCGAACTGGCGCGCGAAATCAAGGCCCAGTACGCGGTCATCAACCGCATCGCCGAAGACATGCAGCATGCCGTGATGCAGGTGCGCATGTTGCCGGTGGGCGCGGTGTTCCAGCGTTTCGGGCGCCTGGTGCGCGACATCTCACGCAAGCTCGGCAAGGAGGTCAATCTGGTCATTGAAGGTGAAGAGACCGAGGCCGACAAGAACGTCATCGAGCCGCTGTCGGACCCGCTGATCCACATCCTGCGCAACAGCCTGGACCACGGCATCGAGATGCCCGAGGTGCGTCGTGCCGCGGGCAAGCCGGCGGCCGGCACCATCCGCATCGCCGCACGCCAGGAAAGCGACCGCGTGCTGATCGAGATCAGCGACGACGGTGCCGGCGTCAACCCGGCCCGTGTGCGCGCCAAGGCGGTGGAACGCGGCCTGATCCCGGCCGACCGCGCGGCGCAGTTGTCCGACGACGACGCGGTGCAACTGGTTTTCCTGCCCGGCTTCTCGACCGCCGACACGATCTCGGATCTGTCGGGCCGCGGTGTCGGCATGGACGTGGTGCGCACCGCCATCGAGCGCATCAACGGCGGCGTCGATTTGCGCAGCGTGCACGGCAAGGGCACCACCCTCACGCTGTCGTTGCCGCTGTCGATGGCGGTGACCACCGTGATGGTCATCGAAAGCGCCGGCCGCCGCATGGGCGTGCCGATGGATCTGATCGTCGAGACCGTGCGTGTGCACACCGACGACATCCACCACTTCAAGCAGGCGCGCACCACCGTGCTGCGCGGCCGCATCGTGCCCTTGCGCGCGTTGAACGAATTGCTGGCGCTGGATGCCGAACCGCTGGCCAACGAACAGGGCGAGCTGGCGGTGCTGGTGGTGCGCATCGGCAACCAGAGCGTCGGCCTGCTGGTCGACCAGTTTCAGGGCGCCAGCGACATCATCCTGAAGCCGCTGGAAGGCGTGCTGGCAGGCTTGACCGGATTTGCCGGCACGGCGCTGATGGGCGACGGCGGCGTGCTGATGGTGCTCAACCCCAAGGAGTTGCTCTGATGGCCATTCGCTACCTCAAGAAACACGCTGCGCTCGAAGGCTCGGTCTCGGTGGACGACGCCGAAACGCTGACGCAGTGGTTGCTGCAGCAGCCCGCGCCTGCCGTGCACCTGGGCAAGTGCGAACACCTGCACGGCACCGTGTTGCAGGTGCTCTTGGCGCTGCGGCCCAAGCTGGTTGCCGCGCCCGCCGACCCACTGCTGGCCTCCGTGTTGCGCGGCGCCTGATCCGATTTATCTGCACTGAGATCAACCCACCATGACCACCATCTTTCTCGTCGACGACTCGGCCACGATGTTGATGAGCCTCAAGGCAACGCTCGAGATCGCCGGCTTCAAGGTCGAGACCGCCGGCGACGGCGAACAGGCCTTGGCGAAGGTCAAGAGCGGCCTCAAGCCCGACCTGATCATCACCGACATCAACATGCCGAAGATGGACGGCATCGAGCTCATCCGCCAGGTGCGCAAGCTGCTGCGCTTCACGCCCATCCTGACCCTCACGACCGAAAGTCAGCAGGCCAAGCGCGACGAGGCCAAGAAGCTGGGCGCCAGCGGCTGGATGGTCAAGCCCGTCAGCGGCACGGACCTGGTGAAGGTGATTCGCCAGGTTCTGCCCGGGGCGTGACATCAAGGCGATCCGCATGAACATAACCACCTTCTTATCCTTGCCCGCAAGCTGGCGCAGCGCGCTGTGGCGTTGGCTGCGGCACGCCAATCCGCAACAGCAGGCATTGCCCGTAGTCGACTGCGCCGCCGTCGCCGGCATGCGCACGCTGGACCAGCAGATGGTCAGCCAGCTAGGCCGTGCCGTCGGGCTTTCAGAGAAATCTGCCCTGGAACTGGTCAGCCAGGTCGGCGGCCTGCGTGCGCTGTCCAGCCGCCTGGTCGACTACCTGGCGCAGGCCCACAAACAAAGCGAGGCCATGCAGGATGGCATCGAACTCAACAGCCGCGTCATCAATGAGCTGGCGACTTTCGTGCAGACGTTGCCGCAGCAGATCGCGCTGGAGCGCGAGCAGCTCAAGCTGCTGATGCGCGAAGTCAAGGGTCTGGCCGAGATGACCGACACCATC
>JAJAZC010000205.1 GCA_026785885.1 Rubrivivax sp. | reverse complement strand
GCATGGGCCGGCAGTTGCCGCGGCAGCGGCTCGCGCAGCGGGCCCGCCGGCAGCAAGTGACCGTTGCCGACGCCGCGCTCATCGAAGACCCGCAACTCGGCTTGGCGCGGCAAGCCGCGGTGCTGCAAGCCGTCGTCGGCAATGATCAGGTCGACCTCGGGATGCGCCGCGCACAATGCCCGCGCAGCATCGATACGCCGCCGCGCCACGAACACCGGTACACCGCAGCGCCGCTGAATCAACAGCGGCTCATCACCGACTGCCGCCGCATCGTCGCCCGGCATCACGGCGCGCACGGCATCCGTGCTGCGGCCGTGGCCGCGCGAGATCACACCCGGCCGCCGCCCCGCTAGCTGCAGCGCTTGCACCAGCGCGATCACGGTCGGTGTCTTGCCAGCGCCGCCCACCACGTGGTTGCCGACCACCAGCACCGGCACCGGCAGGGCTGCCCTGGACTGCGGCCGCGGCCACAACAACAACAGGCGGTAGATCAACGACAGCGGCCACAGCAGCGCTGCCAGCACCGTGGTCTGCGGCTGCCACCAGTGCCGCGTCAGCAGCGCTTCGAGCCGATCGCGCAGCAGCGCTGTCATTCCAAGGCGCGGCGCAGTTGGAGCCGATCGCGCAGGGCCACCGGCAGCACAGCTTCTAGCGCACTGCGCCGCCGCCGGTTTGCGCCGCAAAGGTCAGCCGCGAGAGCCCGGCGCGGCGCGACGCATCCAGCACGTTGACCACCGCCTGGTGTGCAGCCATGGCGTCGGCGGAGATGATGACCACGGTGTCGGCGCGGCCTGCCGCGGCGCTGACCAGCTCGGTGGTGAGCACATCGACGCTGCGGCCGTCGACGGCCTTGCGGTTGATCGCATAACGGCCGTCGCTGGCCACCGCCACGATGATCTCGGCCGGGCGCTCGCGCAGCTTTTCGGCGTCGGCAGCAGGCAGGCTGATCTGCAGTTCGGTAAAGCGCGAATAGGTGGTCGACAGCATCAGGAAGATCAGCAACACCAGCAGCACGTCGATGAACGGAATCAAGTTGATCTCCGGCTCTTCCATGCGGCGGCGGCTGAACTTCAAAAGATGATCCTTATCGAGGCCATGCACGGAACCGGCTCCGCGGGGCCGTCGCATGAGCCCCTTCGGGGGGCGGCGAAGGCGCGCAGGTCAAGCGCGCCAGCGGTTGACAAGCCTGGGGGCTCACTGCTTCACCGCAAAGCGCATCAGGTGCGGCACCATGCGTTCAGCCGCCAACTCCAGCGCCAGTTGGTATTCGTCAACGCGACCGCGGAAGTAGCGGTACAGCATCAGCGAGGGGATAGCGATCATCAGCCCGAAGGCCGTGTTGTAGAGCGCAATAGAAATGCCGTGCGCAAGCTGCTGCGGGTTGGTGCCGCCGTTGGGCGCCTGCGAGCCGAAGATCTCGATCATGCCGACCACGGTGCCAAACAGGCCCAGCAGCGGCGCTGCGGCGGCAATCGTGCCCAGCGTGTTGAGATAGCGCTCCAGGCTGTGCACGGCACTGCGGCCAGCGTTTTCGAACGACTGCCGCAAGGCTGGCTCGGTGATGCGCGGCTCGGCGATCACGCTGCGCAAACCCGAGGCCAGCACACGCCCGAGCACCGAGTTGTCGGCCAGCTTGTTGACGACGTCTGCGGCCGGCAGGCTGGCGCGGGTGACGCCAATGACCTCATCCAACAAGCGCGGTGGCGCAACCAGTGGCGTGCGCAGGTGGTACAGGCGCTCAATGACCAGCGCCATCGCCACCACCGAGCAAAGAATCAGTGGCCAGATCGGCCAACCAGCGGCTTGTATGATCGAAAACAAGGGGTCTTCTTCCTGCAAACAACGCGCAATTCAAGAGCCGATATCCAGCGGCTTGTGGGACCGCTGAAGCGCGCGGATTATGGCCGATGGTCCGGGCCCGCGAGCCTTCTTGCAGCAGCGTTCGGGCAGCCCGCCGAAGCGTCCCGCAAGCCGACCTGCACTGTCCACCGATCATGTGGACAAGCTTGTGGGTAAGCGGTGACAGCGGTGTAAAAAGCCGCGCCGTTTCAGGCGCCCGCCTCGTTTGCCCAAAAAGTTGGCAGCAGTTTGTCCCATGCGAATCAATCACTTGCACCGACATGACGGTTGTGTGACGCAACCCGCTGGCTCGCGGGCACGCGTTGGCGCGCTTGTGGACTTCTCGGCCCGCGCCGTTGCTGGCGAATCGCGTGATTGAGCCCCAGGCGCTGCGTGAACCGGGGGCTGCGCCATCGGGCCGGCCGGCCTGGAGCGTGGCCGCGCTGCTGTTGGCCACGGCTGACGCGCTGGCCGCGCGCTTCGGCGCCGTCACTGTGCATGGTGAGCTGTCGGGCTTCTCGCGCGCTGGCAGTGGGCACTGCTACTTTTCACTCAAGGACGCCGCAGGCGCGCCAGCACTGCTGCGCTGCGCGATGTTCCGCCGTGCTGCGGTGATGGTGGACTTTGCGCCGGCCGACGGCCAGCAGGTGGAGTTGCGGGGCCGGCTGGGTGTTTACGACGCACGCGGCGAGCTGCAGATGGTTGTCGAATCGATGTCGCGTGTAGGCACCGGCGCGCTGTACGAAGAGTTCCTGCGCCGGCGCGTGCGCCTGGCCGCCGAAGGTCTTTTCGACGCCGCGCGCAAGCGGCCGCTGCCACCGCACCCGCGCGTGCTCGGCATCGTCACATCACTGGCTGCGGCTGCGCTGCACGATGTATTGAGCACTTTGCGGCGCCGGGCGCCGCAGGTGGCGGTGGTTATCTACCCGAGCGCGGTGCAAGGTGCCGACGCACCTGCGGCGCTGGTGGCTGCGCTGCAGCTGGCGGCGCGCCGCAACGAGGTCGAAACGCTGTTGCTGGTGCGTGGCGGCGGTGCGTTGGAGGACCTGTGGGCCTTCAACGACGAGCGTGTCGTGCGGGCCGTGGCCGCTTCGCCGCTGCCGCTGGTGTGCGGCGTCGGCCATGAGACCGACATCACGCTGGCCGACCTGGCCGCTGACCTGCGCGCGCCCACGCCGACGGCCGCGGCCGAACTGGCAGCGCCCGCACAAGCCGAGCTGATGGCGCAGCTGCAGGGCCAGGCGCAGCGGCTGCAGCGTGCGCTGCAGCGCAGCCTGCAGGCGCAGTCGCAACGGGTGGATCAAACGGCGCAGCGGCTGGGCCAGCCTTCGCGCAGGCTGGCTGCTCAAACGCACGCGCTGCAGCTGTTGGCGCACCGTTTGGAGCGTGCCTTGTGGCAGACGCGTGAGCGCAAGCACGAGCGCCTGGCGCGCGCTGACGAGCGCTGGCGGCACGCGCTGCACACGCGCCTGCAGCGCGAACCATCGCGCCTGGAAGTTGCCATGCAGCGCCTGCATGCGCAGGACCCAGCCCGTGTGCTGCAACGCGGCTATGCCTGGGTCGAGTCGATGGACGGCCGCCCCGTGCCGCGCATGGCGCAGTTGCGCCCCGGGCAGGCGGTGCGTGCGGTGTGGGCCGACGGCCAGGCCACAGCCGAGGTGCTTAGCCTGGAGCCCCTGCCGCCGGCCGAGTGAAGGTGGCTGCCTACAATCCGCAGCGGTTTGCAGCCGGCACGCGCGGCTGCCTCGACCCATTGCGAAGGCGCACCGCTGCGCACAGCCAAACATCCCCCGAACACCACCCGAGGAACCGACATGGAACACACCCTTCCCCCGCTGCCGTACGCCAAGGACGCACTCGCGCCGCACTACAGCCAGGAGGCGCTGGACTTCCACTACGGCAAGCACCACAACGCCTATGTCGTAAACCTCAACAACCTGCAAAAGGGCACCGAGTTCGAGGCCCTGGCGCTGGAAGACATCGTCAAGAAGTCTAGTGGCGGCATCTACAACAACGCCGCACAGGTCTGGAACCACACTTTCTTTTGGCACTGCATGAAGCCCGCCGGCGGCGGTGAGCCCGGCGGTGCGCTGGCCACGGCCGTCAAAGCCAAGTGGGGCAGCTACGCCGCCTTCCGTGAGGCCTTTGTCAAGAGCGCTGTCGGCAACTTCGGCTCGGGCTGGACCTGGTTGGTAAAGAAGGGCGACGGCAGCATCGACATCGTCAACATGGGGGCCGCAGGCACGCCGCTGACCACTGCAGACAAGCCGCTGCTAACGGTCGACGTGTGGGAGCACGCCTACTACATCGACTACCGCAACCTGCGCCCGAAGTTTGTCGAAACCTTTCTCGACAAGCTTGTCGACTGGTCGTTTGCCGAGAAGAATTTCGCCTGAGGGCCTTAAGGCACTTTGGTGAATGGCCGGCCCTGCAGTCGCAGGCCGGCCTCGATGCCGCGCTTGCCGAACCAACCGCTGTTCATCTCCAGCGCAAACCGCACCGGTCGGGCCGAGCAGTGCGACACGTCGGACTGCGGCGCCATCTCTGCAATATTGACGATGGTGCCGTCATCGCCAATGAACGCAATGCTCAACGGCAGCAGCGTGTTGCGCATCCAAAAACAGCGCGCGCCGGACCCGGCGTTGACGAACAGCATGCCCTCGTTGGTGCCCATCTGCTTGCGGAACATCATGCCCACGGCTTGCTGCTCGGGCGTCACCGCAAGCTCGGCCTTGATGACGTGGAAGCCGGCGGTGATGTCCGTGGTGGGCAGCCGCGGTTGCGGGCCGGTTTGCGCCGACACAGCGGCCGCCAACGGCAGCAGCACGGCCGAGAGCAGCGTGCGAAACGGGCAGTAGAGCCGGTCGCGCAAAACAGCGGGCAACAAGGGCAGGTGTGTCATGGGCGGCAGTGCAGGGCGGGGTTCGATTATCGGCAGCGTGTGCTCAACGCGGGTGCCGGTTGCCCCGGCTGACAAGCGCTGTTGATTGCGGTGCGCAGCCCGGCTGCGCCAAGGTCGCTGACTTAGAATCCAGAGCTGTTCATCACCCCTGGCGCGCCCTGCGTTGCCCCTGGAGAAGCGACCCATGTACCAGCACATCAAGGTGCCCGCCGAGGGCCAGAAGATCACGGTCAACGCCGACTTCTCGCTCAACGTGCCTCACCATCCGATCATTCCCTACATCGAAGGTGACGGCACCGGTGCAGACATCACGCCGGTCATGTTGAAGGTGGTGGATGCGGCGGTGGCCAAGAGCTACGGCGGCCAACGCAAGATTCACTGGATGGAGGTTTACGCCGGTGAAAAGTCGACCAAGGTCTATGGCCCCGACGTCTGGCTGCCCGAAGAAACGCTGCAGGCGGTGCGCGACTACGCGGTGTCGATCAAGGGCCCGCTGACCACGCCGGTGGGCGGTGGCATCCGCAGTCTCAACGTCGCGCTGCGGCAGGAGTTGGACCTGTATGTTTGCCTGCGACCGATCCAGTACTTCAAGGGCGTACCCAGCCCGCTGAAGGAACCCGAGAAGACCAACATGGTGATCTTCCGCGAGAACAGCGAAGACATCTACGCCGGCATCGAATACGAAGCCGAAAGCGACAAGGCCAAGAAGCTCATCAAGTTCTTGATGGAGGAGATGGGCGTCAAGAAGATCCGCTTTCCCGACACCAGCGGCATCGGCATCAAACCGGTGAGCCGCGAAGGCACCGAGCGGCTGGTGCGCAAGGCCTACCAGTACGCCATCGACAACGACAAGCCCAGCGTGACCATCGTGCACAAAGGCAACATCATGAAGTACACCGAAGGTGGCTTCCGCGACTGGAGCTATGCGCTGGCGCAAAAGGAATTCGGCGCCGAGTTGATCGACGGCGGCCCTTGGTGCAAGTTCAAGAATCCGCGCACCGGCAAAGACATCATCGTCAAGGACAGCATCGCCGACGCGTTCTTGCAGCAGATCCTGCTGCGCCCGGCCGAATACTCGGTGGTCGCGACACTCAACTTGAATGGCGACTACATCTCTGACGCGCTAGCGGCGCAGGTTGGTGGCATCGGCATTGCACCGGGTGCCAACCTGAGCGACTCGATTGCGATGTTCGAAGCCACACACGGCACCGCGCCCAAGTACGCCGGCAAGGACTACGTCAATCCGGGTTCCGAAATCCTGTCGGCCGAGATGATGCTGCGCCACATCGGCTGGACCGAAGCCGCCGACTTGATCATCAAATCGATGGAGCGCTCGATCGCCAGCAAGAAGGTGACCTACGATTTCGCGCGGCTGATGGAAGGCGCAACGCAGGTGTCGTGTTCGGGGTTCGGGCAGGTGATGATCGACCATATGTGACGCAGTCCCGGGACTCCTCCGGACGTCCTGTTTGGTCCAGCACAGGACCCCAGATCGTTGCTCCCTGGCTCCCGTAGTTTCGCAAACGCGAACGACCGTTGGCGGTGGTGGCGGATCGACGGGAGATGCACAGTCGGGCTGGTGAGCGGGTAGAGGTTGAGGTATTCGTCGCGCAAATATTCGCGCAGAGCACCTGCTGCCCCTGGCAGTAGGGGAGCAAGCCGCGTCATCGCTTCAGCCGACTGGGGCGGACCATCCGGGTAGCGGCGTGGGAGGCGTGGAGGGCTTGGGAAGCCTGGGAAGCGTGGGAAAGCGCGTAGGTTCGGGATGACCGTGCGGCGGCGCTTCACGTCTTCGAGCAGCAGGAGGCGGATGCACTCACGCTTAAGGTGAGTAGTAGTAGTCCAGCCGATCGGAGTCGATCAGCATGACTTTGCTTGAGCCGCTCCTGGCGATGATCTTTTCGCTGCGAGTTGCAGAATCCTGTGCGGTCTGCCGGATCCTCTTGGCGGCAAGCAGAACCGGGTCACGATCGGGCCAAGCCGCATGGCTGGCAATTACGCATCGAGCATTCCGTCTTCTCAGCAGCCGATAGGAAGTGATGTGAAAGTCACGCTAGCAACTCCGTGCCCGGCAACCGGGCAGCGCCAGCGTCGAAGGTCAGGAAGCGGCTGCGGCTGAGATGGGCGGCGCGCGCGGTGAGCAGGCAGTCGGCGAAGTCAGCCTCCGGGTGCTGGGCCCAGACGTAGAGCGCCTCTTCCACGGTGGGCGGATGCTCGAACTCGACATCGGCGCTTTCAAGCAGCGCGGTGAAGGCGCCCGCAATGCTGGCCTTGTCGAGCTTGTATCGGCTTTGCAGCACCCATTCCGTTTCGAGCAGTGCGCCGAGCACGATTAGCACCGGTTCTTCGGCAGCGGCGGCACAGTCCAACAATCGCTGCGCCGCCGCATACTGCGCCTCGTCGTCGCGAACGAGCAGGCGCACCAACACGTTGGTGTCGATGGCGATAGTCACGGCAAGAGCATCGCGCTGAGCGCCGCGGTGCAAACCGGCTTACGGGCCGCTGGGGCGGGTGTTAGATCACCCCCCGCCGAATGCCGCGCCGCGCGGTCCAGGTGGATGAAGTGGGAGATTGAAAAACAACGCACAGTTGGCGGCCCGGGCGCGGGG